>NZ_PZKG01000061.1 GCF_003034985.1 Cereibacter changlensis JA139 | reverse complement strand
GGCTTGGTCCGGCTGCTGCCGGCGACGCATCACCGGCCGCCGGCGCTGCGCGGTCTCGTCGACAGCGACGAGGAGATGGAGATCCTCGCCGAGATCGAGGGGCTGACCAGCGCCCGCCTGCTGGCCGAGCGTGGACGCAGCCCGCATCTCGACCCGCGCGAGCTGGCCTGGCGCAGGCGCAGCCGCGACCTGCGGATCTATGGCGACACCCATGTGAACGCCGCTTTCACCTACACGCGGGCCGGCGGCAACCGCTTCAACGCCGAGGGCCGCGGGGCCTGGTATTGCGCCTGGAACGGGCTGGTCTCGGTGGCCGAGGTGGCTTGGCACCGGACGCGCGAGCTGGGCTTCACCGGCAGCTTCCACGACAGCGCCCGCTATGTCGAACTGCTGGCCGATTTCATCGGCAGCTTCGACGACCTCACCGACGAGCCCGGCCACCCCGCCCTCGCTGCCGATCCGGAGCTCGGCTATCCCGAGGGTCAGAGCCTCGCCGCGCGGCTGCGCCGCGACGGCTCGCGCGGGCTGATTTACCCTTCGGTCAGGGCCCCGGCGCCGGGCGGCAACTGCCTCGTCTGCTTCGAGCCCAACGCCATCCAGAACGTGCGCCCCGGCGCCAGCTGGGACCTGGTCTGGACCGGCACGCCGGAGTACGCGATCCTGGCGGTGGCCTAAGGGGGGGGCTTCGCGGCGGCAGCTCGTGTTCGGCCGCGCCACGAGCGGCCCGATCATGCGGTGGCGGCGCAGGAGACTTATCAGCCCGAGGACTCGGTGCCGAGGAGAGCGGCGGCGGCCAGGGTGCGCGAGGGCACCTCCAGTTTTGCGAGGATCTCCTGCATGTGGTAGTCGACCGTGCGCCGCGTGCTGCCGACGATCATCGCGATCTCGCGGTTGGTCTTGCCCTGGGCGACCCAGCGCAGGATCTCCCTCTGGCGCTGCGACAGCAGGCCGAGGCGCTGACGCTGATCCTCGGATCCACCGGCCTTCTCGCTTAGGCTGGTGGCGCGGGCCATCGCCATATGGGCCAGGATTTTCGCACTCATCAGCGTTTCGAGCGTCAGAGGCTTCTCGCACTTCGACATGAGGATCATCGCCCCGCGCCGCTCCGGAGCGCGATGCAGCGGGATCGACATGCCGCCGCACAGGCCGAAGGAGGAGATGTAGTCGTAATAATCCTGGTGATCACGCCAGTCCTCCACATGCCACAGGAAGGCCGAGTCCTTCCGGTCGATCTGGCTCAGCAGCGGGTCGCGATCGGCCCAGCTGTCGCGCAGGTACTGCTCGAGGTCGCTGTCGGCCCATGTGGTCAGCGTCGGGCTTTCGATGAATTCGATGACGGTCCGCTTGTCGAGGCTGATGTTGAAGCTGGCGAACCCCAGCCATTGTACCGCCGAGTCAACGTTCTCGCGCAGCTGCTGCATCGTTTCTGCAGTGCTGAGATTTTCGACAAACTGGGAAAGTTTTGACAACATGCAGCACACTCGATTGCGCGGAGACTATCGGCGCCGATGCCCCGTGGGAAGACCAGATTCGGGTGATTTTCAACGATTACAAACTGGTACAACTACCAGTTGATCCTGCGAGGCCTCGTGTGGTTGATGGGGCACCCACGCGCCCGGGGAAGTTTTCGGTTCTTCAGTGAGAAGTTCGATCCTTCCGTGAGACGAACGACCCCGCGTCAGGACGGAACCGAGTGCGAGTGAACAGATGTGAGGCAGGTGACGGACATGAAGGCAGCGGTATTTCTCAAGGCCCAGGATGGGGACACTCGGGCTTTCGAGGGCGACCGCATCGTTCTTGACGCGCCGAGCGTCGTGCAGCTGCAGCTCGGGCCGGAACAGGTGGCCCGTTTCGAGCGCGACGGCAACGATCTGGTCCTGGTGCTGGAGGACGGCACCGTCCTCGTGATCGAGAATTTCTTCGTCCAGACGCCGGAAGGCCGCAATGACCTGGTCTTCGAGGACGGCGCCGACGTCACCTGGTGGGCGCAATATGGCGAGACCTGGACCGGCTTCGACATCGCGGAAATCAGTGACCCGCTGATCGCGCCGCTGCCTTGGTGGCCGCTGGCGGGGCTACTTGGCGGCGTCGCCGCCGCGGCCGCAGCGGGCCCGTCCAACACCGACCCCGAGGCCGTCGCCGACCCGGTGGAGACCCCCGAGGACACGCCGGTGTCGGGCGTGGTGATCGGCCGCGACAAGGATGGCGACGACCTGACCTACACGGTCACCGACGGTCCCGCGCATGGCAGCGTGGTGATTAACCCCGATGGCAGCTACACCTACACGCCCGATCCCGACTACTACGGCCCAGACAGCTTCGAGGTGACGGTGGATGACGGCAACGGCGGCACCGCCGTCGTGACGGTGCCGGTCACCGTCATCGGGGTCAACGACGACGCAAGCATCTCGGGCGACGCCAGCGGCGCAGTCACCGAGGCCGGCGGGGTGGCCAATGCCGAGACCGGCAGCCCGACGACGGGCGGTACTCTTACCGTCGCGGATGTGGATACCGGCGAGGCGGTGTTCAAGGCGCCCGATGCTGCGAGCCTCGAGGGCGTCTATGGCGACTTCACTTTCGATCCGGAGACCGGGGTCTGGACCTACACGCTCGACAACGATCGCCCGGCGACACAGGCGCTGACGGACGGCGAGCAGGCGACCGAGACGCTGGAGGTGACCAGCCGCGACGGGACCGCCAGCGAGACCATCACCGTCACCGTCACCGGCAGCAATGACGTGCCGGTGGTGACGGATGGCAGCGGCTCGGTGACCGAGGACGTCGATGTCGACGCCGGCCTGTTGAGCACCTCTGGAACGATAACAGCCGACGACGCAGACGCGGGCGAGAGCGCCTTCGACCCGGCAACCCTGACGTTCACCGGCAGCGGCGCGCCGCTCGGCGCACTGGTGGTCGGGGCCGATGGCAACTGGACCTTCACCGTCGACAACACGCTGCCGGCGGTCCAGGAACTGGCGGAAGGCGACACCATCGTCCAGAGATGGACGGTGACATCCGCCGACGGCACGGCGACGAGCACGATCACCGTCACCATCAATGGCGCCAATGACCTGCCCGAGATCTCGGGCGACGACGCCAGCGGCGCGATCACCGAAGCCGGCGGCGTGGACAACGCCGACACGGGCAGCCCGAAGACGGGCGGGACCCTCATAATCAGCGATGCGGATTCCGGCGAGGCGGCGTTCCGGGAGCCAGAGGCCGCGAGCCTCGAGGGCGTCTATGGCGACTTCACCTTCGATGCGGAGACCGGGGAGTGGAGCTACACCATCGACAACGACCGCCCGGCGACCCAGGCGCTGACGGACGGCGAGCCGGTGACCGAGACGCTGGAGGTTACCTGCCTCGACGGGACCACCTCGAAGACGATCACCGTCACCGTCACCGGCAGCAACGACGTGCCGGTGGTGACGGATGACAGCGACGCGGTGACCGAAGACGTCGATGTCGACGCCGACAACCTGCTGAGCACCTCCGGATCGATCACCATCGACGACGCAGATGCGGGCGAGAGCGCCTTCGACCCCGACACCCTGACGTTCACCGGCGGCGGCGCGCCGCTGGGCGCGCTGGTGGTCGGGGCCGATGGCAATTGGACCTTCACCGTCGACAACAGGCTGCAGGCGGTCCAGGAGCTGGCGGTGGGCGAATCCATCGTCCAGAACTGGACGGTGAAATCCGTCGACGGCACCGCGACCAGCACGATTACCGTCACCATCAATGGCGCCAATGACCAGCCCGAAATCTCGGGCGACGCCAGCGGCGACCTGACCGAGGGCGGCGCGCCGACCGCGACCGGGCAGCTGGAGGTCGCGGATGTCGATCTCAGCGACGATCACAGCTGGCAGGTGGAGGACGATGGGGCGGGCAGCTACGGGGAGCTGACCATCGATGGTGCCGGCGCATGGACCTATACGCTCGACCCGGACAACCCGGCGGTCGGGAAGCTCGGCGAGGGAAAGAAGCTGACCGAGACCTTCACCGTGCAGGTGAGCGACGGCAAGGGCGGCACGGACGAGCAGGTGATCACCATCACCATTACCGGCGTCAATGATGCCCCGGTGATCTCGACCGGTTCCGACCTGACGGCAACGGTGACCGAGCTTGCCGATGGCGATGCCGACGAGAACAGCTTCGAGCATGTCCAGACCGGGACGATCACCGTGTCGGACCCGGATGCTGGCGATACGCTCAGCGTCGACGTGGCGCCGCAGGGCGCGGACTATCTCGGGGAGTTCACCTATGGCGACATCGACCCCGTCACCGGCGAGATCGAGTGGAGCTTCTCGGTCGATGACTCCGTTCTCGATCGCCTGGGGCCGGACGATGTCCTGATCCAGGAATACAAGGTGACCGTCACCGACGCCCTCGGCGCCAAGACGACGGAGACGGTGACCGTCACCATCAACGGCAGCAACGACCGACCCGAGCCGGAGGATGACGTTTCGCTGATCCCGGCGGGCGGCGCGGCGGTTCTCGATGTCCGGAGCAACGACGCGGATGTCGACGAAGGCCAGTCGCTCACCGTGACCGAGGTGGACGGCCAGCCGATCCTCCCGGGCGGCAGCGTCACGCTGACCGATGGCAGCGGCTCGGTCAGCCTGTCGCTGGATGGTGCGCTGCGCTTCGTGCCGGCGGATGGCGTGACCGGCGCGGTGGTGGTGAGCTACAAAGTCGACGACGGCAGCGGCGCCGCGAATGCGACGGCAGGGGCGCAATGGGTTATCAACATCGCCAGCGTCGATATCACCGACGATGCGAGCCCGGCCGATGCGGGCGCTCCTGACGATGTGCTGTCCTCGATCGATGACCTTGAAAATGTGGTGATCGGAGGCAAGGCTCCGGCGGGCGGCAGCGTGACCTCGCTGACGGTCTCCGACGGCGTCAACAGCGTGACCGTTCCAGCGGATGGCATCACCGTCCGGCCCGACGGAACCTACGAGGTGACCGCCGACCTGAGCGGTCTGTCGGATGGTACGCTGACCGTGACGGCGCAGAACGAGGATGCGGGGGACAGGTCGGTCACGACCACGGACACGATCCTCAAGGATACCCAGACCACCGTCGCCATCGACCCGGTGCTGATCGAGGCCGGCTCCGCCCCCACGGTCACCGGCGCCGGCGAGCCGGGCGCGACTATCACGCTCGACGTGAATGGCGACAGCTACGAGGTGGAGGTCGATGAGGACGGCATATGGAGCGTCACGCTGGACGGGCCGCTGAGCGGGACCGCCGACATCACGGCCAATGCGGTCGATAAGTACGGCAATACCGCCGAGGCCGACCGCCGCGTGACCGGGGTCGAGATCACCGACGAGGCTCCGGGTGCCGAGCATGTCCTGGTGCAGGAAAGCGGGCTGCCCGGCGGGTCGAACCCGGGGACCGGGCAGGCCGCCAGCTCGACCTTCGTGCTGTCCAGCGCCGCGGCGTTGTCGGCCGTCGTGATCGGCGGCGCTGTCTCGGGAGGCGCGATCAGCGGCGGGACCAAGATCTCGCTGGCAGAGTTGCAGACCGCTTCAGCCACGCCGGTGGTGGTGACCGACGCCAACGGCACGCTGACCATCACCGGCTATGACGGCGCGACCGGGGTCATCAGCTACACCTACACGCTGACCGACACACTCGACAGCCACAGCGACGCCACGCGCAATGACACGATCATCCGCAAGATCCAGGTGACGGTGATCGAGAATGACGGCGACATCCGGGTCGAGCAGCTGGGCGTGGGCATCGTCGATGACGCGCCGGCGGCGCCGGTAAATGACGAGAGCGTCACCGTGACCGAGGGCGGGGCCGCGGTCGGGTCGGCCAGCGGCGGCGCGAACCTGCTGGCCAATGACGTGCTCGGCGCCGATGGCGGCCGGGTGCACCAGATCACGTATGACAACCGCGCAGGCGACTCGACGACGGCGACGGTGCCCGAGGGCTCATCGGTGATGGTCGAGACGCAGTACGGCAGGCTGACCGTCGGGAGCGACGGCAGCTGGTCCTATACTCCGCTGCCGAGCCTCGATCACGACGAGGGCGACGGGACCGTCCTGCGGGACGACTTTACCTACAGCACCATCGATGGCGACGGCGATATCTCCGACTCCTCGGCGACACAGCCGATCGTGGTGGGCGACACCGTGCCCGGGCTGGGGACGCCGGAGAACCGCAGCATCGACGAGGCCAGCCTGGCCACGGGCAGCAATCCGAACCCGGGCGCACTCGAGGTGAGCGGCTCGCTCGACCTCACGGCGGGGCATGACAGTCTGGATGTCAAACTGACCACCGACAGCGCGCCCGCGGGTCTGGAAGCGGGCGGCGCGCCGCTGCGTTACGTGCTCTCAGCGGATGGGCATACCCTGACCGCCGACACCGGCGCGGGAACCGATCCCGTCTTCATCGTCAGGCTGACCGATCCGACCTCCGCCGACGCCGGCTACACCTTTGAACTGCTGCGCCCGCTCGACCACGGCGTGGCGGCGATCGACCTCACCTTCGGGGTCGAGGTGACCGATGCCGACGGCGACAAGGACACCGCCGAATTCACCGTGACCGTTGCGGATGACGTTCCGGAAAGCACGGTGCGGCTCGAGATGGACGAGGATGGCGACGGCGTCTCCTACAACATCTCGGCCGATGCGACGGCGCAGAACACCGTGGTGCTGCAGGATGGTCAGACCTTGACTGGTGTTCCGCAGCCGGACGGGAGCGTACAGTATCAGACCGAGCACGGTTTCGTCACCATCAGCGCCAGCGGCGTGTTCGACTTCGTGCCGGCCGCGAACTTCAGCGGCGATGAGGTCTTCGTCGTCAGGACCACGGACGACGACGCCGGCAGGGTCGACGTGACGGTGACCGTCGCGGTGACGCCTGTGGCCGACGCCCCGACGGTGTCGGCGGACGATCGGACGATCGGCACGGTTGAGGATACGGCCGTCGCCCTGGGGCTGAACCGCCCGATCATCACCGATGCCGGGACCGGCGACGGCAACAACCCGCGGTCCGAGGCGCTCGGCCTCATCACCCTCAGCGGTCTGCCCGCGGGCACGACGCTGCTCTGGGGCTCCGAGAGCCTCGCGGTCGACGCCAGCGGCACGGTGTCGATCTCGCTGAGCGACTATGCGGGCGCGCAGCTGCCGGGCGATCCGGATGCCTCGATGACCGTGGCGGAGTTCGAGGCGCTGCAGGTGCTTCCACCGGCGAATGCCTCGGCCAATTTCGAAGTCACCTACAGCGTGACCAGCTACGAGGTCGATGGCGGCGGGGCTCCAATCGGCGCCGGCGCGACCAGCAGTGCAAAGGTGATGGTCTACGTCCAGGCGGATACTGATCCGGCGACGCTGGTCTTCGACACGACTGTCGATGCGGTTGCGGTCGACAACGCCGATGCCATCGTCTTCGACGGCAATACCGTTGCGGATGTGACGCTGAAGGAGGATACGACCTTCGATCTGTCGCAGCTGTTGTCGGCCAGCTTCGCGGATCTGGACGGCAGCGAGATCCGCTCGATCACCATAACAAATAACGCCGATTCCGTCATCATGGTGGCCGGCGAGCCGCTCGCGGTCGGCGCGTCGGTGACCATCCCGGCAGGGCTCCTGAGCGGCTCGACGGACGGGCTGCCGCAGATCAGCATCGGCGGCCCGCGCGATTTCAGCGGTGATCTCGAAGGGATCACGGTCACGCTGAACGCGCAGGACAAGGATGCCGACGGCTATCTCGACGGTGCGGTGGTGGTGCCGGGCGTGGCCGATGGCCTGCCCGAGGCGGACCGCACCGACAACAGCGTGACGCTGAACCTCTATGTCACGCCGGTGGCCGACGATGTCGTGGCCGAGGACGCCCAGGGCGAAGAGTACAGCCAGATCGCCTTCCTGGCCGGCGTCGGGCTCAGCGATACGAGCGCTGGGACCGGCGGCACCGAGGTGATCACCGCAATCTCCTTCGAGGTCCCGGACGGCTGGCAGGTCACCGCTTCGGCGGTGGAGAACGCCGCCGCTACGGGCGCCGTCATCGATCATGCCGGTTCGACCTACACCATCAGCTTCACCAGCGGCACCGAAGCAGAACGCGAGGCCTATCTGGACGGCTTCACCATCCTGCCGCCCGCGCATGACAGCCGCGACGCCGCCATCGAGCTGCAGATCTCGACCCGCGACAGCGCAGTGGTGAATGGCGACGCGGTCGAGAACGAGAAGACGGCAACCCACACGATCGACGTGACGGTGACTCCGGTCGCCGAAAAGACCACGGGCGACACCGACGACAACGGCAGCGCCGATGTCGGCATGACGCCGGGCTTCCTCTACGAGACGCCGGCCGAGGAGGACACCTGGTTCGCGCTCAACAGCGATGGTTTCTCCCCGGCAGCAGGCTGGAGCAACGAGGATGCCGGCGAGGAGACCTACGCGCGGCTGGAGCCGATGCAGGTGCTGCTGGACGGAACCACCACCCCTGCCATCGGCTCGCAGTTCCGCTGGACAGAGGGCGGCGAGCAGAAGGTCGCGGTGTTCAACGGAACGACGATCGACGTGCCGGTCAGTGCGCTTGGCACGCTCGAATTCCAGGCTGCCGAGAACTTCTCGGGTCAGTTCACCATCAAGGTGCAGGCCTACACCGTCGACACCGACGACGACGGGGATGCGACCAGCACCGCCGTCAGCGGCGAGGCGTTCCTGACCAACGTACTGATCACGCCCTCCGCGGACGAGGTGACGCTCTCGCTGGTGGCGCGGACGCAGGGTGACGAGGATACCTCGATCCCGCTGACGATCCACCCCACCAGCTCGGACCCGTCGGAGACCTTCAACGTCACGATCTCCGACATCCCGGATGGCGCCGTGCTGACCTATAACGGTGTGGAGCTGGTGCTGACCGGCGGCAGCGTCACCATCGAGGACTTCGACTCCTCGGCGCCGCTGAGCATCCTGCCGCCGCCCGATAGCAACGAGACCATCGATCTCACTGTATCATCCGTGTCGGTGGACCGGATGGAAGTACGGGATCCGGAGGGCGGAACCAAGGTCTACACCGACATATCGGACCCGATCACCCTGGGCATCTCGATCGACGTGCGGGGGGTTGCAGACGAAGCGGAGGTCACCGCAACGCCGCAAACCTATGTCGAGGGTAACCTCGACGACGGCGCCGGCGTGCTGCTGAGCGAACTGGTCTCGGTCGACCGGACGGATATCGACGGGTCCGAGACCCTCACCGTGCAGGTCACCGGCCTGCCCGAGGGCTTTGGCCTGAACCATGGCACCCTGCTGACCGGGCCGGGGATCACCGGCGAGGACCGGATCTGGGCGCTGAGCGAGGCGCAGCTGGAGACGGCCGGGCTGACGGTTCCGGCCAACTTCAGCGGTTCGGTGGCGTTCTCCGTCATTCCGGTGACCACCGAGGATGACGGCGCATCGCGCACCGGGACGGCGCATCCGGTGAGCTTCACCGTGACGCCCACGCCGGAGGCGACGGTCACCACCGGCGTGACGCTGGTCGAGGATGCGCTGCAGCCGCTCACCCTGGGTATCGTGCCGCAGAATGGTGATGCCGACGAGATCCTCGAGGCGGTCCTGATCCGGGTCTCCGATGTCGAGGCTGGCGAGTTCAGCCTGTTCCTCGGCGCGGCGGGCTCCGAAGTTCCGCTGGCGGAGGCGGGCCTGATGATCGTCCAGCAGGGCGGCGTGGACTATTACCAGCTGACCGGCGAACAGGTTGCGCAGCTTTCGGCGCAGGGCGCCCCGCATCTCGACGGCGCGCTCGGCGGCTTCGACCTGCTCTACAAGATCACCGATCCGGGCGATGGCACTGTCGATCCGGTGACCAGCGACTGGACGCCGGGCCGCTTCGAACTGAGCGCCTCGCCGGCGACCGATCAGCCCGAGCTGAGCATCGGCAGCATCACCACGGACGGTGGCTCGGTGAATGAAACGGCGGTCACCGTCGCCGAAGGCGGCGAGCAAGTGACGGTCAATCTGAACGTCGCCTCGCCGGACAGCGACGGCAGCGAGGCGGTGATCCGCGTCATCATCGAAGGCGTGCCCGCGGGCGTGGCGGTCGAGGGGGCCGAACTGGCCGGCGACGGGCTCTGGCTGCTGATCTACGAGGGCGGCAGCGGGCCGACCTTGAACGATGCGGGGGGCCTGACCCTGCCGGTCGTCTTCACCGTCAGCGAATGGGCCGGCGGCATCGAGGACGCGCCGATCCGCATCACCGTCCAGACCCAGGACCGCGGCAACGAGGATCAGCCGGGGACCGAGGTCCTGTCCGACACGATCGAATGGTCCCTGACGACCACCTTCGAGCCCGGCTCGGCCGGTCAGGCGCCGGTCATCGATGTCTGGGACTACACCGATGCGCGGGCGACCGAGGATGCCAGCTTCACCTTGTCCGAGATGATCGAGGCGCAGGTGACGGCGCAGGACAATATCCCGGCCATCCTGACCATCGCCCTCAGCGGTCTGCCCGATCAGACCACGGTCACCGGCATGGTCAGCACCATCGTCAATGGTGCGCAGGTCTGGACCGCTTCGGTGATTACCGAGGCGGGCGACACGCCGGCGGATGTTCAGGCCAAGCTCGACGCCCTGATGGACAGCATCGAGATCACGCCTGCGGCAGACGCGAATGACAACAACCTGGACGCGCCCTTCTCCTTCGACGCAGTGCTGACCTCGACGAGCCTCGCCGGCGGCCGTCCCAATGCGGCGTCGGTCGAGCCGGAGATCCCGGTGACCCCGGTGACCGACCCGGCTGCGATCGCGATCGTTCTCGGGGCCGCCGATGCCGATGGCCTGCTGACCGAGGGCGACAGCGAGATCCCTCTGAGCGTGACGGTCAGCAACCCGGCCGATGGCGCCTCGGGCATGATCGAGGGCGGTCTGCTTTACCTGCAGATCGGCGGCAGCAACGGATCCGGCGTGCTGACCCTGGATGGCGAGCCCGTCACCGCTCAGACGGTCAGCGGCGTCGAAGGCATCCCCGACGGCGCCTATTACGTCATCGACGGGGTGACGCTGGGCAGCCCGCTGGATCTGGTCTTCACCCCCGACGCCATGGTGGCGGGCGAGCTAACGGTCGACGCCTGGGTGCGCAACATCGAGACCGGCGCAACGGCGATCACCTCGACGGGCAATGTCACGCTTCCGGTGGCGATTACCAACGATGGCGCCAGTCTGCAAAACCCGGGGCCGATCAGCGGGATCGAGGCTTCCGCGTCGAACAGGGGCTCGCTGATCGAGCTCAACCTGGGTCTGGCGGCGAACGACGCCGACGGCTCCGAGATCATCACCAAGGTGCTGCTGTCGAACCTGCCCGAGGGCTTCCTGATCTACACCGGGACCAGCCAGGCAGACGCGACCATGGCGACCAATGCCGGCGGGGTCGGGGGGTTGAACACCTGGGTCCTGCTTGGCGAGGGCGGCAGCCTGCCGCCTTATATCGCCCTGCTCCCGCCGAAACACTGGAGCGGGACGCTCGACGATCTGACCCTGATCGTCACCTCGGGCGAGACCGCGCTGTCGCAGGAGCGGGTGGACGAGCTGCAGATCGGCCCGGTGACCGTCACCCCGGTGGCAGATGGCATCGAGTTGACGCCGACCAATTCCTTCGGTCGGGAAGGCGACATCGTGCCGTTGAATCTGAACGCGTCGATGGCCGACTTCAAGGACGCCTCGGTGGACGGGGCGCCGGATGGCAGCGTCGAGAGCGTGACCCTGGCGCTGCGCGGACTCGGCGAGCATGCCTCCTTCTACATCGGCACGACCATCGTCACCTCGGGGATCAGCTATGACGCGGGGACCGACACCTACACCCTCACCGAGCTGAGCCAGTCCGATGTGGACGGCCTGGGCGTGCGTCAGGCTGCCAGCGCGCTGACCGATACCGATGCCGGCGAGACAGGAGTGCAGATCGAGGTGACGGCACACACGCGGGATGGTTCTGACGTTTCGGACACCGCGCAGAGCACGGTCACGCTCAACCTGAACGCGCAATTGCCGACAACGGGCGATGACAGGGGCGCCAAGGGGCTGATCTGGACCGGGAAGGCGATCGACGGGCTTGCCGGCGAGGATACGGTGCAGTTCCGCTATGGCGAGAGCCTGACCGGCGCGGAGTTGGCGCAGCGGCTGCGCAACATCGAGACGCTGGATCTGGGGATCGAAGGCCGCAACGCGATCACCGATCTGACGCCCGATCAGGTGCTCGCGATGACCGACAGCGACAACCGGCAGACCATCACCGGATCGACAGAGGATGAGGTCTCGCTGTCGGGCGACTGGACCGATCTCGGCAATGGCTCCTATTCCGGGATCGGCGCCGGCGGGGTCGAGGTGGTGCTGACGGTTGAGAATGTCACCGTCAACATGGCGGTCTCGGGCTTCTCGGCGATGATGATGTCCTTCGCGGCCCCCGAAGAGCAGAGCTTCGGCCTGGCCAGCATCGAGCAGGAGCAACCGTCGGGCGAGGCCCCAGCGCCGTCCGCGTCGGATCCGGTCAGCTACGAGGAGCTGCTGATGTCGGATCCGGAGAGCGAGGATCTGCTGGCGGGCCTGCCGGAAGAGAAGGCGGAGCCGGTCGGCGGCGGCGAGGCGGCATCCGAGCCGGATCCCTCCGATGCGACCTCGGGGGCGCTTCTGGCGCAGACGCTGGAGGATGAGCTGAACGCGGCCTCCCTGCACGAGGTCTGATCGTGCAGGCCGAGGCGACGTTGCAAGGTCCGGCCCCCCAAGGGGCCGCGCTCCAGCAGGGGTGGACGGAAGCTGTTCTGCGCATCGCCGCGCATTACCGCATCGCTGTCTCGCCCGAGCGGGTGCGGCTCGATCTGGCCTGGGCTGCCGATCGTGACCGGCTGGAGACGCTGGCCCGCTCGGCGGGCCTGTCGATCCGGCAGGTCGGGGGCGGGGCCGGACCGATCTCCGGCCTGCGCCTGCCGCTTCTGGCCGAATTCGACGGCGGCGAGATCGGGGTGATCGAGCGCGACAGCGGCGGCGAGTTCGGCGTGGTCTTCGCCGGCGATCAGGCGCTCGAGACGCCGGTTGCGGCGGCCGAGCTGGCGGCGCGGCTGCGCCGTCTCTTCGTGCTGCGTCCCTTGTCCGGCCGGGCGGACCGCAGGATCGACGACTATATCGCCCCCTGGCGGCCGGACTGGCTGCGCAGCATCGCGCTGGCCGATCTCGCGCCCTATCGCGCGGTGATGGTGGCCTCCCTGGTCAGCAACGTCCTGGCCCTGGCCGGGACGATCTTCTCCATGCAGGTCTATGACCGCGTGGTGCCCGGGCAGTCGATGAGCACGCTCTGGGTGCTGTTCATCGGCGTGATGATGGCGACCGCCTTCGGCCTGCTGATGAAGGTCGCGCGCGGCCGGATCACCGATCTCGCCGGCAAGGCGGCCGACTTGCGGATATCGGACCGGGTATTCGGCCATGCGCTGCGGGTACGCAACACTGCCCGACCGCGGTCCACCGGCACCTTCATCTCGCAGATCCGCGAGCTGGAACATGTGCGCGAGATGATGACCTCGACCACGGTGGCGGCGTTGGCCGACGTGCCGTTCTTCCTGCTGTTCTGCGCGCTGTTCTTCTACATCGCCGGGGTGCTGGTCTGGATTCCGCTGGCGGCGATGGTGCTGCTGGTGGCGCCCGGGCTGCTGGCGCAGAAGCGCCTGCGCCGTCTGGCCGAGGCCAATACCCGCGAAAGCGCACTGCGCAGCGCGATGCTGGTCGAGGCGATCCAGGGCCTCGACGACATCAAGTCGCTGCAGGCCGAGGCGCGGTTCCAGAACCTGTGGAACCATTACAACGAGACCACCGCCGGCTCCTCGATGGAGCTGCGCGACTTGGTGAACCGGCTCTCCTCCTGGGCGCAGACGGTGCAGGGCGGGGTCTTCGCCGTGGTGATCTTCTTCGGCGCGCCGATGGTGATGGCCGGCGAGATGAGCACCGGCGTGCTGGTCGCCGCCTCGATGCTGTCGTCGCGGATGCTGGCGCCGCTGGCTTCGGTCACCCAGATCCTGAACCGCTGGCAGCAGGCCAAGGTGGCGCGCCGCGCGCTCGACGGGCTGATGTCCCTGCCGGTGGACGCTGCGGAACGGGAGCAGTGCATCCACAAGCCGGTGATCGCCGGGGCCTTCCAGCTGCGCGAGGCGGTGTTCGGCCATGATCCGCAGACCCCGGCGCTCAAGGTGGCGGCGCTGAACATCGCGCCGGGCGAGCGCATCGCCATCCTGGGTCGCAACGGCGCCGGCAAGTCGACGCTGCTGGCCGGGCTCGCCGGGCTCCTGGAGCCGCTGGCGGGCGAGGTGCGGGTCGATGATGTCGAGATGGGGCTGATCGATCCGACCGACCTGCGGCGCGACATTGGCCTGATCGGCCAGGGCGCGCGGCTGTTCCATGGCACCCTCCGGGAAAACCTCACGCTGGGCGCGCCGATGGCGAGCGACGCCGAGATCCTCGATATCCTCGGCCGCATGGGGCTGGTGGAGTTCATCCACCGGCTGCCCAAGGGGCTCGACCACATGGTTTCCGAGGGTGGGCTGGGTCTGTCGGGCGGGCAGAAGCAGGGCCTGCTGCTGGCGCGGCTGCTGCTGCGCCGGCCGAAGGTGCTCCTGCTCGACGAGCCCACCGCAGCCTTCGACGAGGTTTCCGAGGCCGCGGTGATCGAGGTGCTCGGGCGGCTCGGACCGGACATCACGGTGATCGTCGCCACCCATCGGCCAGCGATGCTGCGGATCGCCGAGCGGCTGATCGTGGTCAGCAACGGCGCCATCGCGATGGACGGGCCGAAGGACAGGGTCATGGCGCAGCTGCGCGGCGGAAAGGCCGCGGCATGAGCATGGTTCTGGAACAGGCCGGGCGTCCCTCGGCGCGGGCCGAAAGCCGCCTCGTCTGGCTGGTCTTCGCCATGCTGGCGCTGTTCCTCGTCTGGGCCTGGGTCTTCCCGCTGGTCGAGGTGTCGAGCGGGCAGGGCACCGTCGTGCCCAGTTCGCGCGAGCAGGTGATCCAGTCGCTGGATGGCGGCATCGTCACCGAGATCACGGTGAAGGAAGGCGACATGGTCGACGAGGGCCAGATCATCGCCCGGCTCGATCCGACGCGGTCGGCGTCGAATGTCGAGGAGGCGGCGGCGAAATACCACGCTTCCATCGCCGCAGCGGCGCGGCTGCGCTCCGAGCTCGACGACCGCGACAGCGTGGCCTTCCCGGAGGCGCTGGCGGGACAGGAGTTCGCCGAGCTGCGCGCCAACGAGCTGGCGCTGTTCCGCTCGCGGCGCGCCAGCCTTCAGGAGGCGCTGTCGGGCCTGACCGAGGGGCTGGAGCTGACCCGCCAGGAGCTTGAGATCGCCGAGGCCCTGCAGAGCAGCGGCGCCACCAGCCGGGTCGAGGTGATCCGGCTGCGGCGCGAGGCGACCCAGACCGCGCTGGAGATCGCCCGGCTGCGCGCCGACGCGCGGGTGCAGGTCGGCGAGGAGCTGCAGAAGATCACTGCCGAGGCCGAGGTCCAGGCCTCGATCATGCGCGGCCGCGCAGATCAGCTGGACCGGCTGGTGTTCCGCGCGCCGATGCGCGGCATCGTCAAGGATGTCGCCGTCACGACCATCGGCGGCGTGGTTCCGCCCGGTGGCCAGCTTATGACCATCGTGCCGATGGACGACCAGCTGCTGATCGAAGCGCGGATCTCGCCGAGCGACATCGCCTTCATCCACCCGGGGCAGGAGGCGCAGGTGAAGGTCTCGGCCTATGACTACGCGATCTTCGGCGGGCTCGACGGCACGGTGGTGACGCTCTCGCCCAACACGGTGCGCGACGAGGTGAAGCCGGACCAGGTCTATTACCGCGCCTATATCCGGACGCGGGAGGATTACCTCGCCAACAAGGCCGGGACCCGGTTCCCGATCGTCCCGGGTATGATCGCCACCGTCGACATCCGCACCGGCGAGAAGACGGTCTGGCAGTATCTCGTGAAGCCCTTCAACCGGGCACAGGAGGCGCTGCGTGAACGCTAGAGCCGCCCCCTGGCCTTCTCCCGCCGGAAGGACGTTCCCGAAAAACCATTCCAGAAGTGAGATGAGGTTCCCGACATGATGAAACGGTTCGGCGCAGGCAGCGCCCTTGGGGCCCTGGCCCTTCTGGTCATTCTCCCCCTCGGCCCGGCCGCGGCGCAGGAGAGGGATCCGCTCAACGAGGTGAACCCGCGCGTTGGGTTCACCTCGGTGACGCGGTCCTATCCCAGCATGGATGCGCGCTACGTCCGCGTCGGCATCCCGCGGGAGATCGCGCAGGTCCGTCGCGTGGCCTTGGGCCAGTCGCCGGAGGAGGTGCAGGCGGTGCTGGGCCGGCCGGCCGTGGGCTATGGCGACGGGTCGTGGGAATACCACCTGTCGCTGCCGCTGACCCGTAGCGACAGGCTGATCTGCCAGTATCGCGCCTTCTTCGACGGGGCCGACAAGCTGGTGCGGGGCGTCTGGCGCCGCCCGCAATGCGCCGACCTTGTCCTCGGTCGGGCGAATTGAGCCGGGCATGATCCAGTTTCGACCGTTCCGGACGCCGGGCTCCCGAGCCTCCGCGCTGATCGCCTGCATCTTGCTCGCGGGCTGCGCCGGGCTGCCCGAACCGGACGGCATCGAAGCGGCGATCATCGAGAGGTCGCGCGGCCTCGCGCCGCTCGCCCCTGCGCAGGGCAGCGACAGCCGGAGCACGACCCGCAACGGCCTGCTGCGCAGCCCCTCGGTGCGCGAGGCGGCCAGCCGCGTCTCGGCCAGCGCCGACGAGGTCAGGGTGAAGCGCGCGGCGCTGTTCCCGGGGCTCGGCCTGTCGCTGGGCGGCGGGGCGGGCGCGGCCGGCAGCGGCGATCCCGCGCTGCAGCTGGAGGCTTCGCAGCTGCTGTTCGACAGCGGCAACAGCAAGCGCACGGTCGAGGTGGCAGATTTCGATCTTGAGATCAACTACATCGCCTTCCAGAAGGCGGTGGATGACGCGGCGCTGGAGTTGCTGAAGGCCTATGACGATGTGCAGACGCGGGGCGAGCTGCTCGACGTCTACCGCAAGCAGATGACGGCGCTGCGCGAACTGGAAGCCCTGGTGGCGGCGCGGGCGGAGCGCGGGGCGGTGGCCTCGACAGACCTGCTGGAGAGCCGCAAGCGCCTGCAGTCGGCCACTTTTCTGGTGAATGACGCGGAACTCGCCCTGGCGGAGGCGCAGGACCGGCTGATCCTGCTGAGCGGCCAGCCGCAGGGCGGCCGGGTGCAGATCGGGTCGGACAGCTGCAAGCTGCGGGGCGAGAGTGACGACCTGCGGATGGCTCGGCTGGAACGGGCGCGAGCCGAGCTGGCGCTGGAGAAGGCCGAGCATGCCCGCGCCCCGCGCGTCCTACTGAAACCACTGATGCGCAGCGAGATCGGCAGCAGCCGGCTGCCGGTCGGGCTCAACCTCGACATCCAGTCCGATCTGCTGCAGGGCGGCGCGCTCTCGGCGCGGGAGAACGCCGAGCGCAACAGCCTGACCGCCGCCGAGGCCCGGCTCGATGTGGTCCGGCTCGAGGACGATCTGGCGGAGCGCGCGCTGCTGCGCAGCCTGGCGGCGGGGGATCGCAAGACCCAGATGCTGAACCGACAGATCGGCCTGTTGTTCGAGACCCGCGCGCTCTATCGCAGCCAGTATTTCGACATGGGCACGCGGCGGCTTTCTGAGCTTCTAGACAATGAAGAGGAATATTACGCCCGCCAGGCCGAGCTCGCCGAACTGCGCGCTGAACTCGCCGCGACCCGGCTCGATTGCGCCGCCCGCAGCCGCGTCCTGCGCCGCGAGCTGGGTCTGGAGGGCAACAGCCTCTATGGTTTCCCGCTCTCCACCGATCTGCCGTGACGCGGGAGCGGGCCGCTTGGGGCTCGCGCTGAAGCGGGGTGGGAGTCTCGCCGATCCGGACGGGACATCAAAGACTGCTCCGGGCTAAACTCCGGGACAAACCGGAGCGCATGGCGACCGGGCGGTAGCCGGGTCCATGACCACTCCCCGACGCCCGCCCACCGGAGGCGGGCGTCGGGGGAAGGCTCAGCCCCAGGTCCGCTCCAGCACGGCGAACCAGTTCTCGTGGCAGAGCTTCTTCATCAGCGCCTCGTCATAGCCATGCGCGCGCATTGCCGCCTGCAGCGCCGGCAGGCCGGTGACGTCGCCGATGCCCTGCGGGATCGTCGCGCCATCGAAGTCGGAGCCGAGCCCGACGTGATCCTCGCCCAGCCGGTCGATCAGGTGGTCGAGATGCTGCAGCATCGGCTCCCAGCCCATGTCGGCCGACTGCCGCCCGTCGGGGCGCAGGAAGGAGGTGGCGTAGTTCAGCCCCACCATGCCCCGGCTCTCGCGGATCATCGCCAGCTGACGGTCGGTCAGGTTGCGGGTGGAGGCGGTGACGGCATGGGCGTTGGAATGGGTGGCGACCAGCGGCGCATCCGACAGCCGCGCCACATCGTCGAAACCCTTCTCGTTCAGATGCGAGAGATCCAGCATGATCTTCAGCGCATTGCAGGCCGAGACCAGCGCCTTGCCCGCTTCGGTCAGACCCTCGCCGGTGTCGGGATCGCCCGGAAAGCGGAAGGGCACGCCATGGCCGAAGACGGTCGGGCGGCTCCAGACCGGACCGAGCGAGCGCAGGCCCATGGCGTGGAAAGCGTGGAGCGCGTCGAGATCCGGGCCGATCGCCTCGGCCCCCTCCATGTGCATGATCCCCGAGATCACGCCCCTCGCCAGACAGTCGCGCAGCTCCGCCACCGTGCGGCAGACCTTGAACGCGCCGTCCGAGGCGCGCTCCATCCACAGCAGATGCCCGGCCATGGCCAGGGCCACCGGCTGCGCCTCTTCATGGCCGATCAGCGCGGGCAGCGGCAGGTCGAAGGGCGGGTTGTTCATCATCGCCTCGAAGTCGGGCGAATCATGCGCCTGCGGCGAGGAGATGTAGATGGCGAAGAAGCCGCCGGCGAAATGGCCCTGCTTCATCCGCGGCAGGTCGAGATGGCCCTTGCCGTTGCCGGTCAGCCAGATCGCCTCGCGGCTGCGGGGGTCGCGCAGAAGGCGCAGCAGGAAGTCGTTGTGGCCGTCGAAGACCGGAAGCACGTCACTCATTCGTCAGGCATCCTGAAGGGGCCGATAGCCCTCGGAGGCCAGCAGCAGATCGCGGGTATAGGGTTGGGTGGCCTCGCGGGCCTGCAGCCGGGCGCGGGTCAGCTCCTCGACCGCCTTGCCATGCTGCATCACCAGCAGCCGTTCGCACATATGCGCCACCACGGCGAGATCGTGGCTGACGAGGATATAGGTCAGCCCGCGCTCGGTCCTGATCCGGTCGAGCAGGTTCAGCACCTCGGCCTGGATCGAGGCATCGAGCGCAGAGGTCGGCTCGTCGAGCAAGAGCACGCGCGGCTCGAGGATCAGCGCGCGGGCGATGGCGACGCGCTGGCGCTGGCCGCCCGAAAGCTGGTGCGGATAGCGGAAGCGGAAACCCTTGCCGAGCCCCACATCCTCCAGCGCCTGCTCGATCCGCCGCTCGCGGTCGGTGAAGCCGTGGATCGCCAAGGGCTCCGACAGCACCCGGTCGATGGTGTGGCGCGGGTGGAGCGAGGCATAGGGGTCCTGGAACACCATCTGCACCCGGCGGTAGAAATCGGCCTGCCGCGGGCTCTTCAGCGCGGCCCCGTCATAGCGCACCGCGCCCGAGGAGGTCGGCGCCAGCCCGCAGATCGCACGCAGCACGGTCGATTTGCCCGAGCCGCTCTCGCCGACGATGCCGTAGCTCTCGCCCTCCGCCACCTCGAAGGACACGCCGCGCACCGCATGGACCGATGTGCCGAAGACCACATGCAGGTCGGAAACCTCGATCATCGCCATCAGACGGCCCACCCGGCTTCGCGCTGCAACACCGGAAGCGGGCGCTGGCCGCCCTCGATCCGGGGCAGGCAGTTGTAGAGACCCTGCGTATAGGGATGCTGCGCCTGTTTCAGTTCCGAGGCCTTCACCTCTTCCACCACCTGCCCGGCATACATCACCAGCACCCGGTCGCAGAAGCTGGAGACCAGCCGCAAATCGTGGCTGATGAAGATCAGCCCCATGCCGCGCTCGTTCACCAGCCGGTCGAGGATGCGCAGCACCTCGATCTGCACGGTGACGTCGAGCGCGGAAGTCGGCTCGTCGGCGATCAGCAGGTCGGGTTCGGTGATCAGCATCATGGCGATCATCGCCCGCTGGCCCATGCCGCCCGACAGCTCGTGCGGGTAGGCCTTGAAGACGCGGGCCGGGTCGCGGATCTGCACCGCCTCCAGCATCGCCATCGCCCGGTCCTTCGACTCGGACCGCGACGAGGTGCGCCGCGCCGCCTCGATCAGCTGGCGCCCGATGGTCATCACCGGGTTGAGGCTGAACTTGGGGTCCTGCATCACCATCGACAGCCGGATGCCGCGCAAGGAGCGCCATCTGGCGGCGCTGGCGTCGCGCAAGTCGATGCCGTCGAACTCCAGCCGCTTCGCCGTCGCCTTGCCCGGCGGCGGGGTCAGCCCGAGGATGGCCCGCCCGGTCTGCGACTTGCCCGAGCCGCTTTCGCCGACAATCCCCAGCCGCTCGCGCCCGAGCGAGAATGTCACGCCGCGCACCACCTCCACCGGTCCCTGCCGGGTGGGGAAGGAGATGCGCAGGTCTTCGACCTCGAGAAGGCTCATGTCATTTCACCGCTTTCGGATCGAGAACGTCGCGCAGCCCGTCGCCCAGCAGGTTGAAGCCCAGCGAGACGACGAAGATGGCGATGCCCGGCATGGTGGCGACCCACCAGTAGTCGATGATGAAGCGCCGGCCGCCCGCGATCATCGCCCCCCACTCCGGCTGCGGCGGTTGCGCCCCGAGCCCGAGGAAGCCGAGTCCCGCGGCGGTCAGGATGATCCCCGCCATGTCGAGCGTGACCCGCACGATCACCGAGGACAGGCACAAAGGCGTGACATGGCCCCAGAGGATGCGCAGCCGCGAGGCGCCCTGCAGACGCGCTGCGTTGATGAAATCGCTGTCGCGGATGGTCAGCGTCTCGGCCCGGGCAAGCCGGGCGTAGGGCGGCCATGAGGTGAGCGCGATGGCGATGATCGCATTCTCGATCCCCGGCCCCAGCGCCGAGACGAAGGCCAGCGCGAGGATCAGCCGCGGGAAGGCGAGGAAGATGTCGGTCACCCGCATCAGCACCACATCGACCCAGCCGCCGAGATAGCCCGCCGTGGTGCCGATGGTGAGGCCGATCGGCGTCGCGATCACCGCCACCAGCGCCACCACCATCAGCGTCAGCCGCGCGCCATGCATGACCCGGCTGAAGATGTCGCGCGCCAGATCGTCGGTGCCCATCAGGTGCTCCCACGAGGGCGGCTGCAGCCGGTCAAGCCTGAGGTCGCCGCCAATCAGCGGGTCGTAGGGCGCGATCAGCGGCGCGAAGATCGCCATCGCCACCAGCGCCAGCACGATCCAGAGCCCGACCATCGCCAGACGGTTGGATTTCAGCGCGAGCCAGGTGCGGTAGCTCTGCCCCGCCCGCGCCTGACGGCGCGATTGCGGATAGTCGCTCAGAAGCCATTCGCGCCGGGTCATTTGCGCACCCGCCGCCGCACGCGCGGATCGAGGAGCGAATAGAGCAGGTCAGACAGCAGGTTCAGCCCGACGAAGATCGCGCCGATCACCAGCGTCCCGCCCAGCACCGCGTTCATGTCGGCCACCTGCAGGCTGTTGGTCAGGTAAAGCCCGAGCCCCGGCCAGGCGAAGACCGTCTCGGTCAGCACCGAGCCTTCCAGAAGCCCGGCGTAGCTCAGCGCGACCACCGTCACCAGCGGCACCGCCGCGTTCTTCAGCGCATGCACCCAGATGATCCGCCACTCCGGCACGCCCTTGACGCGGGCCGTGGTCACATATTCCTGCGCCAGTTCCGCCAGCATGAAGCTGCGGGTCATCCGGCTGATATAGGCCATCGAGAAATATCCCAGAAGCGAGGCGGGCAGGATGATATGCGAAAAGGCATTGCCGAAGGCCGCCCATTCGCCCTGCATCGCCGTGTCGAGCAGCATGAGCCCGGTGACCGAGGTGAAGGAATATTCATAGGCGATGTCGATCCGCCCCGGTCCCGCCACCCATTGCAGGTTCGCGTAGAACACCAGAAGCCCCAGCAGGCCCAGCCAGAAGATCGGCGCCGAATAGCCCACGAGGCCCAGCACGCGCACGATCTGGTCGAAGGCCTTGCCCGCCTTCACCGCCGACCAGACGCCCACCGGCACGCCCACCAGCGTCCCGATCAGGATCGCCACCGTGGCCAGCTCCAGCGTCGCAGGGAAAGCCCGGGCGATATCGCCCATCACCGGCTTCTTGGTCAGGAAGGAATTGCCGAAATCGCCGCTCAGCACCTTCTGGAGATAGATCCAGAACTGCTGCCAGATCGGCTTGTCGAGCCCCATCTGCAGATACATCGCGTCATAGGTCGACTGGCTGGCGCGGTCGCCCACGACTCGCAGCACCGGATCGACCGACATGACATGGCTGATGAGGAAGGTGATGAGCAGCAGCCCGAGGAAGGTCACCGCCACCGTCAGGACGAGCTTCACCGCCTTCCAGAGCCAGAACGAGAGGGCGCTGCCGCGCCCTCCCACCTTTGGCGCGAACTCCGCCATTTATTTCGTCACGCCCCGGAAGGAGTTGTCGTTGAACGACGGGCCGATGATGTAGCCCTCGACGTTCGAGCGCATGGCCACGACTTCGCTTTCCTGGAACATGATGATGAAGGGCGAGGTCTCGAGATGCTCCTGCTGCAGCTCGTGATAGATCTCGACGCGCTTCGCCGAATCCCGCTCCAGCACCGCAGAGTCGGCCTTGGCGGTCATCTCCGGGATATCCCACGCGTTGCGCCAGGCCAGCGGCTTGGCCGCCGCATCGTCCGAGTTGTCGGGGTTCTGCGCGAAGGTCACGTTGGTATGGGGATCCTGATAGTCCGGGCCCCAGTTGCCGATGTAGATATCATGCGTGCGGGCGCGGTATTTCTCCAGCGTCTGCCCGCCGTCGCCGGGGATGATCTCCAGCGTGATCCCGGCCATGGCCATGGTTTGCTGGATCGCCTGCGCTATGGCGGTGACGTCGGGCGTGTTGCGGGTGTCCATCGTCACGGTGAAACCGTCGGCCAGACCGGCGGAGGCCAGCAGTTCCTTGGCCTTTTCCACGTTCAGCGAATAGGGGGTCTCTTCCAGCGCGCCCAGCATGCCGGAGGGCAGGAAGGTCTGGTGCACCTCCATCTTGCCCTTGACGATGGTCTCAGCGATCGTCGCGTAATCGACGAGATATTTCATCGCCTCGCGCACTTCCGGCTTCGACAGGAACTCGTTCTTCTGGTTCAGGCCGAGATAGAACAGCGTGCCCTTCACGCCCTTCTCGATCTTGATGTCGGGGTTCGAGGACAGCGCGTCCAGCTCTTCCGGCAGAAGGTCGCGCGCCACGTCGATGTCGCCCTGCTCCAGCAGAAGGCGCTGCGTCGCGGCCTCGGGGATGTGGCGGTAGATCGAGCGCGCCATGGCGGGCTTCGGCCCGTCGTAATTGTCGTTGCGCTCCATCACCACGGCCTCGTTGGCGCGCCATTCGCGGATGGTGAAGGCGCCCGAGCCGGCATAGTTGGTCTTGAGCCAGTTGTAGCCGAAGTCGCCATCGACCTCGTTCTCCATCACCAGATCCTTGTCGACCACCGAAGAGATCGTCGCGGTCAGGCAATAAAGCAGGAAGGTCGGCGCATAGGCCTTGTCCATGGTGAAGTC
>NZ_PZKG01000060.1 GCF_003034985.1 Cereibacter changlensis JA139 | reverse complement strand
TCACCCCGCTGCTGGAATTCCGCGCCGATGTCCGCGCCCTGTTCCAACGCTGCCCGGCGCCAGATCTGGCGGCGGTCGTGCATCTGGCCTGCGAGGGGCTGGTGCACCGCAGGCTCACCGCGCCGGAAGACTGGGACGATGCGGAGGCCGCGGCCCGCTTCGCCACGCTGCGCGGGATGCTGGCCTGAGGCTCAGGCCGAGACGACAGCGATGCCCGGCTTGCTGGCGAGGCCGCCCACGATCAGGTCGCCGGTCCAGTCCTGCGGTGCGGCGAACCAGTTCGGGGTGAACCGCATCCGCGCCGCGGTCCGCGCCAACGCCTCGGGAGGGGTGAGCCAGACATGCAGGGCGCAGGTCTGGGTCATCATGATGAACGTCTTGCGCTGGCCGAACATAAGTTTCCCCGTGCCAAGGGCAGATGATTTCCCACCTGCCTCAGGACCGCAAAGCACCATAGAAAGGTTACCAAAGTCCTACCATTACCCGCCCGCCCCAACGGAAGAGGGGTCCGGCCTCGGACAGGGCTGATGCGCCGTCCTTGCCTCCTTACCCCTGAGCGTTGGAAAGCTCCGATGAGCCGGTGAGTCACGACTAAGGCGATTCTGCACTGCGGCGCAACGGCACGGCTTTTCTACATCAAAATGAGAATTGCCCTATCACAGTTATGCCACAGTCGGCCGATCCCTGCCCAAAAGGAGAAGGCCGCTCCTCCCTTCGGAGAAGCGGCCTCGTCACTTCGCCGATCCGGCCTCAGCCCAGCCGGTAGTTCGGGCTCTCGCGGGTGATCTGCACGTCATGGACGTGGCTTTCCTTCAGCCCTGCCCCGGTGATCCGCACGAAAGAGCAGCTGGAGCGCATCTCGGCGATGGTCCGGTTGCCGGTGTAGCCCATCGCGGCGCGCAACCCGCCGACCAGCTGGTGCACCACCGCCGCCGCCGAGCCCTTGTAGGGCACCTGACCCTCGATCCCTTCCGGCACCAGCTTGTCGCTGGCCGCGTCCTTCTGGAAATAGCGGTCGGCCGATCCGCGCGCCATGGCGCCGAGGCTGCCCATGCCGCGGTAGGATTTGAACGACCGGCCCTGGTACAGGATCACCTCGCCCGGGCTCTCGTCGGTGCCGGCGATGGCCGAGCCGACCATGGCGCAGGAGGCGCCCGCGGCGATGGCCTTGGCGAAATCGCCGGAGAACTTGATGCCGCCATCGGCGATCACCGGGATGTCGCCGGCCGCCGAGGCGGAATCCATGATCGCGGTCAGCTGCGGCACGCCGACGCCCGCCACGATCCGCGTGGTGCAGATCGAGCCCGGGCCGATGCCGACCTTCACCGCATCGGCGCCGGCGCCGATCAGCGCGCGGGTCGCCTCGGAGGTGGCGACGTTGCCCGCCACGACCTGGACCTGGTTGGAGAACTTCTTGATCCGCTCCACCGCGATGGCGACGCCCTCGGAATGGCCGTGGGCGGTGTCGATCACCACCATGTCGACGCCGGCCTCGATCAGCGCCTGGCTGCGCTCGAAGCCGGCGTCGCCCACGGTCGAGGCGGCGGCGACGCGCAGCCGGCCCAGCTCGTCCTTGCAGGCGTTCGGGTTCAGCACGGCCTTCTCGGTGTCCTTCAGGGTCAGGAGGCCCGTCAGCTTGCCCTGCCCGTCGGTCACCAGGAGCTTCTCGATCCGCCGCGCCTTCATCAGGCTGATCGCGGTCTCGCGGTCGGCGGGCTCCTGCAGGATGGCGAGGTTCTCCGAGCTCATCATCACCGAGACCGGGGTGCGGTCGTCGTTGGCGAAACGCATGTCGCGGTTGGTGACGATGCCGACCACCCGGCCCGCCTCGTCCACCACAGGGAAGCCGGTGACGTTGTAGCGTTCCTGCAGGGCCTTGGCGTCGGCCAGGGTCTGGTTCGGGGTCAGAGTGATCGGGGCGTAGACGATGCCGCTCTCGAAGCGCTTCACCCGGCGGACCTCGCGGGCCTGCTCCTCGACGCCGAGGTTGCGGTGGATCACGCCGATGCCGCCGGCCTGGGCCATGGCGATGGCCATGCGGCCCTCGGTGACCGTGTCCATCGCCGAGGACAGGAGCGGGATGTTCATCCGGATGGCCTTGGTGACGAAGGTCGCCGTGTCGGCATCCGAGGGCAGCACATTGCTGGCCGCCGGCACAAGAAGCACGTCATCAAAGGTGAGAGCCTCGCGAATCTCCATGGGTGTCTCCTTGGGGGATGTCGTTTGGCGGTTCCCTGTTTCACGGGTTTTGCGCGAAGGCAAGGGCAAATGGACCTGCCCGCCTGCCGCGACGGCAAGGCGCGGCGCGGGAGAGACAGGGAGGATCGGATCGGGGGGATCGGCGGCGACGAGGGGGCCTGCCGGGCGATCGGGTTTGCCCGGCGGCGGGGCCGGCAGGCGGGAACGAACGCGTTTTCACGCGTGAAAATCGGCCCAACTCTTTAAAACGAAAGGGATTTCCTGAAACCGTTCAGGAAATCTTAACCTTTCACTTGCCCTTGACCTTGTCCTGGGCCGCCTTCAGCCGCGCGGTGAGCGGGTTTTCCTCGGGCTTCACCGCCGTCTTGTCCTTCTTGGGCTTCTTCACTTCCTTGTTCGACCGCATCTGTCCTTTGGCCACAGCGTCTCTCCTCCGGCAGTTTCGCCCCGGCCGGAAGGCAAGGCGCGCGGGCCGCGCGCCGGGCGCGGCGATCCGGGTCCCGGCATGCGCCGCCTGCCCCCGCCTGTCAATCATCCTCAGCGGTAAAGCAGCGAGCGGCCCTGATAAAACAGATGCACCTTGCGCGGGTCGGCGGTCAGCCGGACCTCGCGGTGCCGCAGGTCACCGTGGATGCCGGGCAGCTTGGCCACCACCTGCGCCGCGTCATCCTGCCGGGCGAAATAGAGCAGCGTCACCTCGCCCAGGGCCTCGGTGATCTCCACCTCGCCGGTGAAGACCGCCGGCCCGTCGGAGGCCACCAGATCCTCGGGCCGCACCCCGACGTTGACCAGAAGACCCAGATCCTCCGGCGCGGTGTGGATCGCGGCCAGCGCCACCCCGCCATTGTCGAGCCGCACCCGGGTCTGCGGCCCGGTCTCGACGATCTCGCCGGGCATCAGGTTCATGGCGGGCGAGCCGATGAACTGGGCGACGAATTCGTTCTGCGGCCGCTCGTAAAGCTCCAGCGGCGTGCCGACCTGAGAGATCCCGCCGCCGGCCAGCACGACGATGCGGCTGGCCAGCGTCATCGCCTCGACCTGATCGTGGGTCACGTAGATCATGGTGCGGTCGGGCATCTTCTCCTTCAGCTGGGCGATCTCCAGCCGCGTCGCCACACGGAGCGCGGCGTCGAGGTTGGAGAGCGGCTCGTCGAAGAGATAGACCTTGGGATCGCGCACGATGGCGCGGCCGATGGCCACCCGCTGGCGCTGGCCGCCGGAGAGCGCCTTGGGCAGGCGGTCGAGATAGGGCGTGAGCTGCAGGATGCGCGCGGCATTGGCGACGGCGGCGGCGATCTCGGCCTTGGACTTGCGCGCGATCTTCATGGCGAATTCCATGTTCTGCCGCACCGTCATATGCGGGTAGAGCGCGTAGGACTGGAACACCATGGCGATGCCGCGCTGCGCCGGCGGCACGTCGTTCACCACGCGGCCGTCGATTTCCAGCGTGCCGGCGGTGATGCGTTCCAGCCCGGCGATCATGCGCAGCAAGGTGGACTTGCCGCAGCCGGAGGGGCCGACGAAGACGATCAGCTCGCCTTGCCGGATGTCGAGGTTGATGTCGCGGAGCACCCGCACATCGCCATAGGCCTTACCGACATCCTTCAGTCTCAGATCGGCCATTCGCGTCCCTCCCGTTTCAGATCCTCTTCGCCAGACAGACCTGCCATGGACCCAAGCTTACCCTGTTGTCGGCCTGCGGCGTCGCCGCGCCGATCTCCTGCCCCAGCGGCGCCCAGCAGCCGCCGGGCAGCATCGCCTCGACCGTGCCATCGCCCAGGTTGAAGGCGCAGAACACCGTCTCCTCGCCGGCGCGCAGGAACTGCACCAGCGGGCCCGCGGCCTTCATCGCCTCGGTCGAGCCGTGGCGCAGCACCGGATGGGCGCGGCGCAGGGCGATCACGGCGCGGTAATGGTTCAGCATCGAGTCAGGGTCGTCCTCCTGCGCCTCGACCGAGAGGCCGAGATGCGAGCCGGTCACCGGCAGCCAGGGCTCGCCGGTGGAGAAGCCGCCGCTGCGGTTGTCGCTCTCCCAGACCATCGGGGTGCGGCAGCCGTCGCGGCCCTTGAACTCCGGCCAGAACTCGATGCCATAGGGGTCGTGCAGATCTTCGAAGGCAAGCTCGGCCTCCGGCAGGCCCAGCTCCTCGCCCTGATAGAGGCAGACCGAGCCGCGCAGGCACTGGAGCAGCGTCGCGTAAGTCTTTGCCGCCTCGTGCGAAAGATGCCAGCGGGTGACATGGCGCACGGTGTCGTGGTTGGAGTAGCTCCAGCAGGGCCAGGCGCCGGGCGCCGCAGCATGAAGCCGGGCGAAGACATCGGCGAGGCCCTGCGCGGTCAGCAGTTTCGGCTGCAGCATCTCGAACGGGTAGCACATCTGCACCTTGTCGCCGCCCGAGGTGTATTCGGCCATGATCTCCAGCCCGAATTGCGCGTCGCCGACCTCGCCCACCGCCGCCGCCCCGTAGGGGTCGAGCACCGCGCGGAATTTCTTCAGGAATTCAAGGTTCTCCGGCTGGTTCTTGTCGAACATGTGCAGCTGGTGGTTATAGGGGTTCACCCCCGGCGCGATGGAGTCGTTGCGCAGCTCGCGCGGGAGGCGCGGATTGTCGCGCAGGTACTTGTCGGCAAAGTAGAAATTGATCGTGTCGAGCCGGAATCCGTCCACCCCGCGCTCCAGCCAGAAGCGCGCCACGTCCAAGAGCGCATCCTGCACCGCGGGTTCGTGGAAGTTCAGGTCGGGCTGCGAGGTGAGGAAGTTGTGCAGGTAGTATTGCTCGCGCCGGCCGTCCCATTTCCAGGCCGGGCCGCCGAAGATCGACAGCCAGTTGTTTGGCGGCGTGCCGTCGCCCTTCGGGTCGGCCCAGACATACCAGTCGGCCTTGGGGTTCACCCGGCTCTTGCGGCTTTCCATGAACCAGGGGTGCTGGTTCGAGGTATGCGACAGCACGAGGTCGATCATCACCCGGAGGCCGAGCCCATGCGCCTGGGCCACCAGCGCGTCGAAATCGGCGAGGGTGCCGAACATCGGATCGACGTCGCAATAGTCGCTGACGTCATAGCCGTAATCCTTCATCGGCGAGGTGAAGAACGGGCTGATCCAGACCGCATCGGCCCCGAGGCTCGCGATATGCGGCAGGCGCCGCGCGATGCCGCGCAGGTCGCCGACGCCGTCGCCGTCGCTGTCCTGGAAGCTGCGCGGGTAGATCTGGTAGATCACCGCGCCCCGCCACCAGTCGGGATCGGCTGCCAGAACATTGGACTCAACGGTCTTGATAAGGGTCATCTCGGTTCCATCATTTCACTGATCCGGCCAGCAGGCCGCGGACCAGATACTTCTGCATGGCGAAAAACACCACCAGCGGAACAGAAATGGACACAAAGGCCGAGGCGGCAAGGATTTCCCAGTCACCCCCGCGTGAGCCCAGAAGCTCGCGCAGGACGCCGGTCATCACCAGCTGGTCCTGGGTGTTGCCGAGGAAGACCGTGGCGATGAGGAGGTCGTTCCAGGTCCAGAGGAACTGGAAGATGGCGAAGCTGGCCAGCGCCGGGAAGGACAGGGGCAGGATGATCTTGAGGAAGATCTGGAAGTCGGTGGCCCCGTCGACCCGCGCGCTCTCGATGATCTCGCGCGGCAGGCCGACCATGTAGTTGCGCAAGAGGTAGATGGCGAGCGGCAGGCCGAAGGCGGAATGGGCGAGCCAGATGCCGAGGTAATCCTTGCCGATGCCGATGGCGTTGTGGAGTTGCAGAAGCGGGATCAGCGCCAGTTGCAGCGGCACGACGAGGAGACCGACGACCGAGGCGATCAGCAGCGAGCGGCCGGGAAACTCCATCCAGGCCAGGGCATAGGCGGCGAAGGCGGCGACGAGGATGGGGATGACGGTGGCGGGGATGGTGACCGTCATGGTGTTGAGGAAGGCGCGGCCGAGCCCTTGGGCGAAGAGCACGCGGTCGTAGTTCTCCAGCGTGAAGCGCGGCGGGGTGACCGAGGTCACGAAGAGCCGCGGGCTGCGGCCCTCGAAGGCCACGGGCGAGGTGACGCGGTAGCTGCCGTCCTCGTTCACCGTGCCGCTGATGCCGTCGCCGAAGTCGACCACCTCTCCCGGCTCATGGGCGGCGGGGTCGCGGTTGGAGGTGCCGAAGGCGCTGACCGTGCCGCCGGCCTCGAAGACCGAGCCGTCGATGACGAAAACCTCGCCCTCCTGCCGCTGGGTCTCGGCGTCGCCGATGCGGAAGCGCAGGCTCGCCTCGTGCGGGAAGAGCGAGGACCACCAGCCGGTGGTGGCGATCTGGTCGCGGTCGCGGAAGGAGGAGACCAGGAGGCCGAAGGTCGGGATGGTCCACAAGAGCACCAGCACGACGACGGCGATGTTGACCGCCCAGACGAGGCTCGATTTCGTGCCGGCGATATTGTCCATCAGCGCATCTCCTTGTGGGCGTTGCGGATGTTCCAGATCATGATCGGCGTCACCAGCAGCATGATGACCAGCGCGATGGCCGAGGCGCGGCCGGAGTCGTTGCCGCGGAACATCCAGTCGAACATCATGTTGGCCAGCACCTGCGTGCCCCACTGGCCGTTGGTCATGGCCAGCACGATGTCGAAGACCTTCAGCACCAGGATGGTGATCGTGGTCCAGACCACGGCGATTGTGCCCCAGATCTGCGGCACCTTGATCTTCAGGAAGATCTGGAAGGGCGAGGCGCCGTCGAGGATCGCGGCCTCGATGGTTTCCTCGGGGATGCCCCGCAGCGCGGCAGAGAGGATCACCATGGCGAAGCCGGTCTGGATCCAGATCAGCACCGCCATCAGGAAGAAGTTGTTCCAGGGCTCCAGCGTCAGCCAGGTCTGCGCCGTGCCGCCGAAGGCCTCCACCACCGCGTTCAGGAGGCCGATCTCGGTCCGGCCCTCGCCGCGGTAGTCGTAGATGAACTTCCAGATCACCGAGGCGCCGATGAAGGAGATCGCCATCGGCATGAAGATCATCGCCTTGGCGAAATTGCCCCAGCGGATCCGGTCGGTCAGCGCCGCGGCGATCAGGCCGAAGAAGGTCGCCCCGCCCGGCACCACCAGAAGCCAGAGGAAGTTGTTGCGGATCGACTCCTGGAATTTGCGGTCGTTCAGCAGCCAGAGGTAGTTGTCGGCCCCGACGAAGCGCTGGCCGGTGTTGTCGTGCAGCGAGAGCCAGATCGAGACGAAGACCGGATAGACCAGATAGACCGCCAGAAGGGCTATGGCCGGGAACAGGAAGAGCCAGGGCCGGATCATCGCGGCGCGCAGGATGTTGCGCCCGGCGTCGGGCCCGCGCGGCGGCCAGACCGCGTCGAGGATCATGTTGGACAGGAAGAAATAGGCGACGCAGCCGAAGACGCCGATCACCACGGTGCCGCCTGCCATGAAGAGCTGGTCCATGCGTCCCCTCCCGGAACGGTTCCCGGCCCGACCGCGGCTGCGGACGGGCCGCCCCCCGGGGGGTTACTTCAGCGTGTTCCAGGTGCGCTGCACATCGCCCGCCACCGTCGCCGCATCCTTGCCGCCGACATAATCGACCATCGCCGTCCAGAAGGCCCCCGCGCCGATGGCGCCCGGCATCAGGTCGGAGCCGTCGAAGCGGAAGGTATCGGCCTGAAGCAGGATGTCGCCCATCTTCTTCAGCGTCGGATCGCCATAGACCTCGGTGTTGACGCCCTTGTGCGGGGTCAGGAAGCCGGTCTGCGCCATCCAGATCTCATGCGCGATCGGGGTCTGCAGGAATTCGAGGAAGGCCTGCGCGACCGGGCTGTCCTTGGTGATGACGAAGAGCGTGCCCGCGCCGAGCACCGGCTTGCCCAGATCCTTTTCGGCCGAGGCGGGGAAGTAGAAGAAATCCACATCCTCGCCCACCACCGTGCCTTCGGGGAAGAAGGACGGGATGAAGGAGGCCTGATGGTGCATGAAGCATTGCGCCGGCGAGGTGAACAGCCCCTTCGGGCTGTCGCGGAAATCGGTCGAGCCGACGGCCGAGGCCCCGCCCGACACGAAATCATCGTTCCTGGCGAACCAGCCGAATTCCTCGATGGCGGCGATCACCTTGGGATCGTCGAAGGCCAGCTCGTTTCTGGTCCAGGCGTCGTAGTCCTCGGGCGTGTTCACCCGCAGCATCATGTCCTCGACCCAGTCGGTCGCGGGCCAGCCGGTCGCGGGACCGGAGCCGAGGCCGATGCACCAGGGCGTCTCGCCATCCTCGGCGATCTGCTCGGTCAGCGCCTTCAGCTCCTCCATGGTTTCGGGGACTTCGTAGCCCATATCCTCGAAGTTCTCGGGCGAGTACCAGACCAGCGACTTCACATCGACCTTGTAGACGAAGCCGTAGAGCGCCTCGGCGCCATCGGCCCCGGCATAGGTGCCGAGATCGACCCAGGACTCGCCCGCGGCATAGTTCTCGCGCAGCCAGTCGGCGGCGCTGGCCGGCAGCGGGGCCAGCTTGCCGCGCCGCGCCAGTTCCTGCGCGAGGCCGGGCTGCGGCACCACGGCAATGCCGGGCGGCGAGCCGGCCTCGACATCGATCATCACCCGCTGCTCGAAACCGTCGCCGCCGGAAAATTCCACATCCGCGCCGGTCGCCGCCTCGAAATAGGCCACCACCGTCTCGAACAGCGCCTTGTCCACCCCGCCCCAGGGGCCGTCGATCTTCAGCGACTGGCCGGAAAGGTCGCGCTTGAAGCTCTCGTAGCTGTCCCAGTTGAACCGGCTGTCCTCGCCCGGCGGGAATTTCAGATCCTGGGCGGCGGCGGCGCCGGACAGCAACGCTGCGGCGGCGGTGGCTAGAAATCTGGCGGCAAGAAATCTGGATGTCATGGAGTCCTCCCGGTTACGCGCGTGATGCTCGGCTGATTTTAACGCCTCTGTCCCCCCGTCAAATCCGCCCTGCCCCGACGATTGCCCAAGCGGGCTGGGCTGTCAATGAAACCGGCGCCCTGGCGAAACCGCGCATTCGGCGCGGGGCGTCGGCGATTTGCAGAATGGGCCCAATGGTGTAGCGAATGGATTTGATAAACATCGGATGCAGGATATGGTTCCGTCGCCCGGGCCGCAGCGCCTGACGTAACGGGAACCGCGCCGCCGCGCGGGAAGTTTTGTCCCGAACACCAGCCAGAACGGAGCACCGCATGACCTTCAGCCGCGACGATTTTCCCAAGGACTTCCTTTTTGGCGTCGCGACATCGGCCTATCAGATAGAGGGTCATCAATTCGGCGGCGCCGGGCGCAGCCATTGGGATGATTTCGCCGCCACGCCGGGAAATGTGGTGCGCGGCGAGAATGGCGCGCGGGCCTGCGACCATTACCACCGGATGGACGAGGATCTTGATATTCTCAAAGCGGGAAACTTTGACGTCTACCGCTTTTCGACCTCCTGGGCGCGGGTGATGCCCGAGGGGCGCGGCGCCGTGAATGCCGAGGGGCTGGATTTCTATGACCGGCTGGTGGACGGGCTTCTGGAGCGCGGGGTGAAGCCGGCGGCGACGCTCTATCACTGGGAGCTGCCTTCGGCGCTGCAGGACATGGGCGGCTGGCGCAATCGCGACATCGCCGACTGGTTCGCCGATTACACCGAGGTGGTGATGCGGCGGATCGGCGACCGGGTCTGGTCGGCGGCGCCGATCAACGAGCCGTGGTGCGTGGCCTGGCTCTCGCATTTCCTCGGCCATCACGCGCCGGGGCTGCGCGACATCCGCGCGGCGACACGGGCGATGCATCACGTGCTGCTGGCGCATGGCCGGTCGATCCAGGCGATGCGGGGCCTCGGGATGCAGAACCTCGGGGCGGTCTGCAACTTCGAGCATGCCGCACCCGCCGATGGCAGCGAGGCTTCGGGCAAGGCGGCGCGGCTCTATGACGGGATCTACAACCGCTGGTTCCTCTCGGCGATGTTCAACAAGGAATATCCGGCCGAGGTGCTGGAGGCGCTGTTGCCGCATATGCCGAAGGGCTGGGAGCAGGATTTCGAGGTGATAGGCGCGCCCGTCGACTGGTGCGGGCTGAACTACTACACCCGCAAGCTGATCGCCGCCGACGACGGCTCCTGGCCCGGGCTGCACGAGGTCGACGGGCCGTTGCCCAAGACCCAGATGGGCTGGGAGATCTATCCCGAGGGGCTGGAGTTCTTCCTCAACCGCACCCACGAGGGCTACACCCGCGGCCTGCCACTCTACGTGACCGAGAACGGCATGGCCAATGCCGATGTGCTGCGGGCGGGCGAGGTGCACGACCCGGAGCGCAGCCGCTATATCGAGGCGCATCTGGCCGCGGTGCGCCGGGCGATCGGCGCGGGCGTGCCGGTGGCGGGCTATTACGTCTGGTCGCTTCTGGACAATTACGAATGGTCGCTCGGCTACGACAAGCGCTTTGGCCTCGTGCATGTCGATTTCCAGAGCTTGCAGCGCACCCCGAAAGCATCCTATCACGCCTTGGCCCGCGCCCTGGCGCGTTGAGCTTCCCCTGAGATCCGGAGAGACCGATGACCGCTGCCCCCCTTTCGCTGGTTGCCGACATCGGCGGGACCAACACCCGCGTGGCGCTGGCGCAGGGCACCGTGCTGCTGCCCGGGAGCGTCCGCCGCTTTTCCAACGCCGCCCATGCCGGGCTGGAAGGTGTGCTGCGGCAGTTCCTGTCCGAGGCGGGCAATCCGCAGGTCGGCGGCGCCTGCGTGGCGGCGGCGGGGCCGGTGCGCGACGGGGTGGCGACGCTGACCAATCTCGACTGGACCATCGACGGCGCGGCGCTGGCGCGCTCCACCGGGGCGGCGACCGTGGCGATCCTGAACGATCTGCAGGCGCAGGGCCATGCCTTGGGCCATATCGCGGCGGAGAACCTGCGCGTGGTGATCGAGGGGCCGAAGGCGGCGCCCGGCGCCTCGATGCTCGTGATCGGCGTCGGCACCGGCTTCAACGCGGCGCCGGTGCATGACACGCCTTGGGGCCGGGTGGTGGCGCCCTCGGAATGCGGCCATGCCGGCATGCCGGTGACGACGCCGCGCGATCTGGCGCTGGCCGAGGCCGTGGCCACGGCGCATGGCTATGCCGGCGTGGAGGACGTGCTGTCGGGCCGCGGGCTGGAGCGGGTCTTCGCCTTCACCTCGGCCGAGGCCGGGACGGCGGGCGATCTGACAGCCGCCGAGATCATGGCGGCGAGCGGCGCGCCCGGACCGGCGCAGGAGGCGGCGCGGCTCTTCGTGCGGCTGCTGGGGGCCGAAGCCGGCAATCTCGCCCTGATCCACCTGCCCTTCGGCGGCGTCTTCCTCTGCGGCGGCGTGGCGCGGGCCTTCACTGAACTGCTGGGCCCGATGGGCTTTGCCGAGGCTTTCCGCGACAAGGGCCGGTTCTCGGAGTTCATGGGCAGTTTCGCCGTCTCCATCGTCGAGGACGATTACGCCGCCCTCACCGGCTGCGCCACCTACCTGTCGCAGGGCGCACGCGGCTGAGAACCTCTGCGGGGCGCAAAAGGCCAGCCCGCCCCTTGCGGGACGGGCTGGCCTTCGACGAGGATATTTGGACCGGGAGGGGGTCAGGCGGCGGTTACGGCGCGGCCTGTCAGCACTTTCACCAGAGCGGCGCGATAGTCTTTCGAGCCGTGCAGGTCGGCGATCATGCCCTCGGCCGGGACGCTGAGGCCTTCAAGCGCCGTCGCGCTGAAGTTCGATGACAGCGCCGCCTCGGCCTCCGCCCAGCGGAACACGCCTTCCTCCGAGGCCCCGGTGACCGCCACCCGCACGCCCTGCGGGTATTTCGCCACGAAGACCCCCACCAGCGCGAAGCGCGAGGCGGGTTGGGCGAATTTCACATAGGCCGCCTTTTCCGGGATGGGGAAGATCACCGAGGTGATGATCTCGCCCTCGTCCAGCGCCGTGGTGAACATACCCTGGAAGTAATCGTCCGCGGCGATCTCGCGCTGGTTGGTGACGATGGTCGCCCCCGAGGCCAGCGCCGCCGACGGGTAGCAGGCCGAAGGGTCGTTGTTGGCAAGGCTGCCGCCGATGGTGCCCCGGTTGCGCACCGCCGGGTCGCCGATATGCGAGGCCTGATCGGCCAGCGCCGGATAGTGCGCGCGGGCCTCTGTCGCGATGGTGGCGTGGGTCGTGGCCCCGCCGATGGCGAGACCGCGGTCACTGAGGCAGATGCCCCGCATCTCGGCGATGCCGGTGAGGCTGACCAGCACATCCGGCGCGGCCAGCCGCTGCTTCATCGAGGGCAGCAGGGTCTGCCCGCCGGAGAGCGCCTGCGCCCCCTCCGCCGCCAGGGCCGCCACCGCATCCTGAACCGTCGAGGGTTTCACCAGTTCGAAGTTGTGCATCCTATCCCCCTCAGCCGTTGATTGCCGCCCAGACGCGCGAGGGCGTCAGGGGCATGTCGATATGGGTCACATGGGTGATCCCGCCGCGATGCAGCGCGTCGAGCACCGCATTCACCACCGCGGGGGGCGAACCGATGGCCCCTGCCTCGCCGCAGCCCTTCACCCCCAGCGGGTTGTGGGTGCAGGGCGTGGCGCAGGAATGGTCCACCGTGATGTTGGGCAGATCGTCGGCGCGCGGCATGGCGTAATCCATGTAGCTCCCCGTCAGCAGCTGCCCGTCCTCGTTGTAGCGCACCGATTCCATCAGCGCCTGACCGATGCCCTGCGCCACCCCGCCATGCACCTGCCCCTCGACGATCATCGGGTTGATGACATTGCCGAAATCGTCGGCGCAGGTGAAGCTGACGATCTCCACCCGGCCCGTCTCGGCATCCACCTCGACCTCGCAGCCATAGGCGCCTGCGGGATAGGTGAAGTTCGACGGGTCGTAGAAGGCGGTTTCCTCCAGCCCCGGCTCCAGCGTCTCAAGCGGATAGTTGTGCGGGACGTAGGCCGAGAAGGCGATCTCGCCGAAGGTCTTCTGCTTGTCGGTCCCGGTGACGCTGAAGGCGCCATCCTCGAAGACGATGTCGTCTTCCGAGGCCTCCAGCATATGCGCGGCGATCTTCTTGCCCTTGGCGATGATCTTGTCCGCCGCCTTCACCATGGCCGAGCCGCAGACAGCGAGGCTGCGCGAGCCGTAGGTGCCCATGCCGAACGGGATCTTCGAGGTATCGCCATGCACGATCTCGATGCTGGACGCCGGAACCCCCAGCTTGTCGGAGATCACCTGCGCGAAGACCGTCTCGTGCCCCTGCCCGTGGCTGTGCGCGCCGACCAGCACCGAGATGTTGCCGGTGGCGTTCACCCGCACGGTGGCGCTGTCGAAGAGCCCGACCCGCGCACCCAGCACGCCGACGAGGTTCGACGGCGCGATGCCGCAGGCCTCGATCCAGGTGGAGAGGCCGAAGCCGCGCAGCTTGCCGCGCGCGCGGCTCTCGGCCACCCGCGCCTCGAAGCCGTTGCGGTCGATCATCTCGCCCAGCTTGTCGAGCGTGGCATGGTAGTTGCCGGTATCATAGACCAGCCCGACCGGCGTGGTGTAGGGGAACTGGTCGGTGGTGAGGAAGTTCTTCGCCCTGAGCTCCCACGGGTCGAGCCCCAGCTCGCGCGCCGCCTTGTCGATGACCCGCTCGATGGAATAGGTCGCCTCGGGGCGGCCCGCGCCGCGATAGGCGTCGACCGGCACGGTATTGGTGAAGACCGCCTTCACGTTCACATAGACATGCGGCGTCTTGTACGGCCCGGCCATCAGCGTGCCATGCAGGAAGGTCGGCGTGCAGGTCGCGAAGTTCGAGAGATAGGCGCCGACATTGGCCAGCGTCTCGGTGCGCAGCGCGAGGAAGTTGCCTTCCATGTCGGTCGCAAGCTCGATCTTGGTGACGTGATCGCGGCCATGCGCGTCGGTCATGAAGGCTTCGGAGCGGTCGCAGACCCATTTCACCGGGCGGTTCAGGAGCTTCGAGGCGGCCAGCACCGCCGCTTCCTCGCCGTAGTGGTAGATCTTCGACCCGAAGCCGCCGCCCACGTCGGGGGCGATCACCGTCAGCTTGTTCTCGGGGATGCCCATGACGAAGGCCGAGATCAGCAGCCGCGACAGATGCGGGTTCTGCGAGGTGGTGTAGAGCTTGTAGTCGCCGGTGCCCGGGTCGAAATCGCCGATCGAGGCGCGGGGCTCCATCGGGTTCGGTGACAGGCGGTTGTTCACCAGCTCCAGCGTCGTGACATGCGGGGCTGCGGCGAAGGCCGCATCGACGGCGGCGCGGTTATCCTCGATCCAGCCCCAGTCGAAGACGATGTTGTCGGAAATCTCGTCATGCACCCGGTTCGAGGCATCGGCCACGGCGGCGGCCATGTCGACGATGGCGGGCAGCTCCTCGATATCGGCGGTGATGGCGTCGCAGGCGTCCTGCGCCTGCTCGAAAGTCTCGGCGATCACCATGGCATAGGCGTCGCCGACGTGGCGCACCTTGCCATGCGCCAGCACCGGGCGCTTGGGCTCCTTCATCGTCTCGCCGTTGCGGCTCTGGACCAGCCAGCCGGTCGGGTTGCCGCCGACCTCCTTGAAATCCTCGCCGGTCAGGATCGCCAGCACGCCCGGCATCTCGGCCGCCGCGCTGGTGTCGATGCCGTTGATCCGGCCATGCGCCACGTCCGAGCGCAGGAAACAGGCGAAGGCCTGACCGCGCAGGTTGATGTCGGCGGTGTAGCGTCCCTTGCCGGTCAGGAACCGGATATCCTCGCGCCGCTTCGTGCTGGCGCCAATTCCGCCGTCTTTCGGCATGTCTCTCTCCCCTGATGCGCTGCGTGAAGAACGCGCGCCAAATGATTGATTACTCGGCCGCCAGCTGCTGCTCGCCCTGCCCGGAGGCCGCCATCACCGCCTTGACGATGTTGTGGTAGCCGGTGCAGCGGCAGATGTTGCCCTCGAGATAGGCGCGCACCTCGGCCTCGGTCGGGGTCGGGTTCTCGGCCAGCAGGGCGGCGGAAGACATCACCATGCCGGGGGTGCAGAAGCCGCATTGCAGGCCGTGATGGTCCTGAAAGGCCTGCTGGATCACCGAGAGCGAGCCGTCCTTGTTCGCCATGCCCTCGATGGTGCGGACCTCGGCCCCGGCCACGTCCTGCGCCAGCACGGTGCAGCTTTTCACCGGCTTGCCGTCGACATGCACCACGCAGGCGCCGCATTGCGTCGTGTCGCAGCCGACATGGGTGCCGGTCAGCCCCAGCCCGTCGCGCAGAAAGGACGACAGCAAGGTGCGCCCCTCGGTCTCGGCCGACATGGCCTTGCCGTTCACGGTCATCGTGACTTTCATCAATTCCCTCCCTCACTCATTCCCCGGCCTCAGCGCGAGACGATGCGCTTGAACCAGCCCTTCTTCTCGGTCGCGGGGGCCTCCGCCCCGGGCTCGGCTTCCGCCAGCTCGACCTCCTCCTCCGGCCCCTCGACCGCCTGCTGGAAGCGTTCGAAGAACTGGTCGGCCATCTTGCGGGTGAAGCTGTCGATGATCCGGCTGCCGAGCTGCGCCAGCTTGCCGCCGACATGGGCATCGACGGCGTAGGTCAGGAGCGTGCCCTCGCCTTCGCGCGCCATGGTCACCTGCGCCGAGCCCTTGGCAAAGCCCGCAGGCCCGCCCTTGCCCTCGCCGGTGATCTTCAGCCCCTCCTCGGGGACCATCTCGGACAGCGTGACCTGGCCGGTGAACCGCGCCTTCACCGGACCGACCTTCTGCACCACGACGGCCTCGAAGCCGTCTTGCGGATTGCCGGAGATGCTCTCGCAGCCCGGGATGCAGGCCTTGAGCACCTCGGGGTCGAGGATCGCCGCCCAGACGGTCGCCGGGTCGGCCTTGATCGATCTCTGATCTGAAAGTTGCATGAAGAGCCCCCCTGTTGCCCAGACTTTAGGGCGAAAGCCGAGGCTGCGGCTATGTGACCTTGGTCGTATTGTCGCGCGGGGGAATGCCAAACGCGCCCCTGGCATCAGGGGCGCGTTGCAAAAAGCCTACGCGATCTGGACCGCCACATGACCAGTCCAATCAAGCTGCCACTCTATCCAGAGTTTGGCAGGAGCACAGGGAATGAACACCAGAAACAGCGTCAGCGTTACGGTGCGAGCAGATGATTTTACGGGTGGCCTCATGATCTTCTCCATAATTAGAGGTGGATCATGCGGACCGTCCCTTCTGCCACTTTATCTGGGTGTGTTCGTAATTTTAGCAGAAGCCTAAGCTCTGCGCAATAATCATCAAAGGTCGGCCAGAAACTCCTCCAGCACCCGGGCGTCGATCGGCTTCTGGATCAGCCGGATGTCGGAGGCGGCGCAGAGGGCGGCGACCTCGGGGCGGCGGTTGGCGGTGACGATGCAGGCGGGCACCGGGCCATGGGCGGCGCGCATCCGGCGGATGAACTCGACGCCGGTCATGCCCGGGCCGAGCTGATGGTCGACGAGGAAGAAGTCCGGCAGGATGCCGATCTCCTCGATCAGCGCCAGCGCCTCCTCGCCCGTCGCCACGTCGAGGACACTCATGCCCCATTTCTCCAGCAGGAGGCCCATCGCCCGGCGCAGGTCTTCGTCGTTCTCCACCAGAAAGGCTATCTTGTCCTGCGCCGCGACCATGGTCTGCTGGCGCAGGTCGGTCGCCGCCTGACCGTGGGCGGCGGGCAACGCCCCGCCCTCGGCGCGCGGCACCTGCAGCATGAAGCAGGTGCCGCGCCCGACGACCGAGTTCAGCCCGAGCGGATGGCCGAGAAGACCGCAGGCGCGCTCGACGATGGCGAGGCCCAGCCCCATGCCCTCGGAGGCCGAGGCCGGGGCGTGCAGGCGGTGGAACTCCTTGAAGATGTTCTCCTGATCCGCCTCGGGAATGCCCGGCCCGGTATCCCAGACCTCGAGCCGCACCATGCCGCGCTTGGGCCGCGCGCCCACCAGCACCCGGCCTGTCGTCGTGTAGCGGATGGCGTTGCCGATCAGGTTCTGCAGGATGCGCCGCAGGTAGGTCGGGTCGGACAGCACCACGGCGCTGGAGGGCAGCAGCTCCAGCCGCAGCCCCTTGGCGGCGGCGAGCGGCGCGAATTCGTCGCGCAGTTGCGTCATCAGCCGGTCGAGCCGCACCGGCCCGACCGAGACCGCCGCCCTGCCCGATTCCAGCTTCGAGATATCCAGCAGCGCGCCGAGGATGCCCTCGACCGAGTCGAGCGCGTTCTGCGCCTTGGCCAGCGCCTCGCGGCTCTGCGGCGCCACGGCCTCGTCGCCGATCGAGGCGATGAAGAGCTTGGCGGCGGAGAGCGGCTGCAGGAGGTCGTGGCTCGCCGCGGCGACGAAGCGCGAGCGGCTGGCATTGGCGCGCTCGGCATGGGCCAGCGCATCCTCCAGTTCCAGCGTGCGCGCCATCACCCGGGCCTCCAGCGTCTCGTTGGCGCGGCTGAGCGCGGCGATGGCGGCGCGTTCGGCGGTGGCGTCGGTGAAGCTCATCACGAAGCCGCGGTCGGGCATCTCCTGCGCGAAGACGTCGAGGATCATGTCGGCCCCGCGCCGGAGCTCGAAGTTCAGCGGCGCGCGGCCGTTGTGGGCCCGCACCCAGGCCTCCAGCCCCTCCGGGGTGATGCCGTCGAAGGCGATCTCGGACTGGAACCGCTCCATCAGCGACTCGAAGCTGGCGCCCAACCGGAAGCGCGCCAGCGGGATCGCCAGCAGCGCGCCGAGCCGCTGGTTCCAACCGACGAGCCGGCCCTCGGCGTCGAAGATGCAGACCCCCTGATTGATGTGGTCGAGCGTGGCGCGGATCACCCGCGCCTGATCGTCCAGCATCTTGCCGCGCTCCAGCCGCTCCAGCCGGATGATGTCCGTGACGTCGGTCTGCAGGATCACCGTGCCGCCGTCCGCGGTGCGATGCTCGGACACCTGCAGCCAGCGGTCCCAGATCATGCGGACATTGAAGATCACATGCCGGTCCTGATGCCGGCGGCGGCGGCGGATCGCCCAATCCTCCGGCGTCTCGGCCTCGGGCAGCGCGAGGTAGCGCGAGCGGCTGACCAGCTCGATATAGCCGTCGAAGGTCAGGCCGGGTTTCAGGTGGTCCTTGATGTCCAGCAGATGCAGGCCGAAGCGCGAGTTGCAGAGCACCAGCACCTCGTCGGCGTCGAAGAGGGCGAAACCCTCCTGCACCGTCTCGATGGCATTGGCGAGGTTCTGCCGCGCCGCCTCGGTCGCGCGGTTCGCCTCGGCCAGACGGTCGTTCGACAGGTTCAGAAGGTCCAGCGTGCGTTCCAGATCGGCGGTGCGTTCGCGCACCTGATCCTCGAGCATGGCGGCGCGCTGGAACTGGGCATAGGCGGCGCCACCGTCGTCGGTGATCCGCTCCACCCGGGCCATCAGCACGCGGGCGATCTGCAGGAGCTTGTCGCGCTGGCGCTCGATCGGGTCGGCGGGGTCGACCAGCGCGTCGATCATAGCGGCGTCTCCGGCGGATAGATCGCGACGCCGGTCATGGTCTGGTTCACATGCATGCCGTTCAACTGCTCGCCATAGGTCGAGAACCCCACCACGCGGTGATCGCGCAGAAGGCCGGAGACGGCGCCGAGGCTCTGATTGTCCAGCGCCTCCATCCGCCGCAGGATGCAGTCGCAGGCGAGGATCGCCGCAGGCGCTCCCCCGCGCGACAGGGAAGCCAGCTCGCCGCGCAGATGCACCACCATGTCCTGCGGCTCGGCCAGCGTCAGCACCAGCCCCTCGTCTATGGCGGAAAAGAAGATCAGATCGCCATTCTCGGCCACCTGACGGATGGCGCGGACGTGGTGCTTGCCGCCGATCCGCACCACGACCGGATGGGCGGCGAAGGTGAAGCTGGTCAGCTGGCCCGGGTCCTTGCCCAGGAGCCGGGCATATTCCAGCGCGGCAGGCTCGGCATTGATGCGGCGGACGATGCGGTTCTTCGGGTCGGCCTCGGTCACCACCATGCGCCGCTCGGTCGGGGTGAAATGGTCGAGGTTGAACACCTTCACCCGGCAGTCGCTGCGCAGGAGCGCCAGCACGGCGGCATCGCGCAGAACCTCGCCACCGTGCAGCACGAAGGTCTCGCGGAAGCGCGTGCCATCCGCCGCCGACCCGCCGAAGAGCGGCACCGGGCCGAGCCCCGAGGCCAGCGCCGAGGCCAGCTCGTCCTCGCGGATCGACAGGCCATCGACCATCAGGAAGGCGAATTCGTGGCCCCAGTCGGGCCGCTGCCGCGCCAGCCCGGCCCGCGCGCGGATCAGCCGCCCGATCAGCGTTTCGGCGTCGAGCGCGCCCAGATCGCGGATCAGCATCGGCGACACCGCGAAATGCGCCGCCGACAGCCCGACCGCGACGATCTCGCCCTCGGTATAGCCTGCGGGCGAGATCTCTCCCGCCGTGGTGCAGCCGATCACCGGCGTGTCGGGAAAGGCCTGCGCCGCCTCGGCCGCAAGGCGGGGAATGTCGGCCTCGGGGGCGATGAAGAGGATGACCAGCGCGAAGGGCCCTACCCCCAGTCCGCGGCGCAGGGCTGCCGCGGCATCGGGCGCGCCCGCCGCGACATGCGCGGTGGCGACCAGCTTCAGCGCCTCTACCGGCGCCCCGCGGAGGGTGTCGCCCAATTCGGTCATCGCAATCCTCCCCCGGATAACGAGCCTAAGCCGCGGCGCCGCAAGCTGTCCAGCGGCTCAGCCGTTCTCGGGCATCAGCGAGGCGAAACTCGCCTCCTGCACGATCAGCACCGCCTGCGTCCGGCTCTGCACCCCGAGCTTGCGCATGATCGCGGTGACATGCGCCTTCACCGTGGTCTCGGCGATGGTCAGGTCATAGGCGATCTGCTTGTTCAGCCGCCCCTCGCAGATCAGCTGCAGGATCTTGGCCTGCTGCCGGGTCAGCAGCGCCAACCGGGCGATGGCGTCCTCGCGCTGGGTGGTGGGCGCGGCCGGGTCGGATTGCGGGGTGTAGCCCTCGGGCACATAGCCGCGCCCCTCGCGCACCGCCTCGAAGGCGGCGCGGAACACCTCGCGGCGGGAGTGTTTCGGTACGAAGCCCGCCGCCCCCGCCTTCAGCGCGGCGCCGATCACCCGGTTGTCGGCCAGGGACGAAACCACCACCACCGGCACCGTCCCCAGACTGGCGCGCAGCCGGATCAGCCCGTCGAGCCCGTTCACATCCGGCAGGTTCAGATCCAGCACCACCACATCGAAGCCCGGCGTCAGGTCCAGCCGGTGCAGCGCGGTTTCCAGCCGGTCGGCGGTCTCGATCTGGGTGATGCCCGCCACCGCCTTCAGCGTCATCGACAGCGCATCGCAGAACAACGGATGGTCGTCGATGATCAGCGCGGAATGCAGCGGGCGGAAATGCGGTTCGGTCATGCGGGGCCTGCGGTTCTTTGCCTTACGCTAGCAAAGGCCCGACCCCGCAGGAACCCATCCCAAGGTCGGGGATCAGGTGATCACGTCGGGCTCCTTGCGCCCGGTATGACGGCTGATCCCGGCGATCTCGTGCGCCGCCTCGATCACCGGGCGCAGCGCCTCCTGCGGGTCGAGATCCAGCCCCTCCGGCCCCGGCGCATAGCGTTCGAGGTAGAGCCGCAGCGTCGCGCCCTCGGTCCCGGTGCCCGACAGGCGCATCACGATGCGGCTGCCGTCCTGGAACAGGATGCGCACACCCTGCTTCTGGCTGAGCGAGCCGTCGACCGGATCGGTATAGGCGAAGTCGTCGGCCTCGGCGATCTTGAGGTGATGGTCGAAGGCGACGCCGGCCAGCCCGTCCAGCTTGCCGCGCAGCTCGGCCATCATCGCATCGGCCTTCGCCGTCTCGATCGCCTCGAAGTCGTGGCGCGAATAGTAGTTGCGGCCGAACTTCTCCCAATGCTGTTTCAGGATCTCGGCCACGCTCTCCTTGCGGACGGCGAGGATGTTGAGCCAGAGCAGCACCGCCCAGAGCCCGTCCTTCTCGCGCACGTGGTCCGAGCCGGTGCCGAAGCTCTCTTCGCCGCAGATGGTGACGCAGCCCTCGTCCAGAAGGTTGCCGAAGAACTTCCAGCCGGTCGGCGTCTCGTAATCCTTGATCCCGAGGAACTCCGCCACCCGGTCCACCGCCGCCGACGTGGGCATGGAGCGCGCCACACCCTTCAACCCGCCGGCATAGGCCGGGGCCAGATGCGCATTGGCCGCAAGCACTGCGAGGCTGTCGGAGGGCGAGACATAGATGCCCTTGCCCACCACCATGTTGCGGTCGCCGTCGCCATCCGAGGCCGCGCCGAAGGCGGGGGCGTCGGGGCTGAACATCTCGTCCATCAGCGCCTTGGCCCAGGTCGGGTTCGGGTCGGGGTGCATGCCGCCGAAATCGGGCAAGGGCGTGCCGTTGACCACGGTGCCCGGGGCCGCGCCCAGACGGTTCTCGAGGATCTCCCTCGCGTAGGGTCCGGTCACGGCGCACATCGCGTCGAAGCGCATGGTGAAGCCCGCGGTGAACATCGCCCGGATCGCGCCGAAGTCGAACAGGCTCTCCATCAGCGTGGCGTAATCGGCCACCGGATCGACCACATCGACCTGCATGCCGCCCACGTCCACCCGACCGATGGCGGAGAGATCGATGTCGGGCGTGTCCAGCGTCTTGTATTCGGTGAGCGTCTTCGTCGCGGCATACATCGCCTCGGTCACCGCCTCGGGGGCCGGGCCGCCGTTCGGCATGTTGAACTTGACGCCGAAATCCTCCTCCGGGCCGCCGGGGTTGTGGCTGGCCGACATGATGATGCCGCCGTCGGTCTTGTAGAGCCGGATCAGATGCGAGGCGGCAGGGGTGGAGAGCACCGCATTCTGCCCCACGATCACCCGCTTCGCCCCGTTGGCCGCCGCCATGCGCAGGATGGTCTGCGCCGCGGTGTCGTTGAAATACCGCCCGTCGCCGCCCAGAACCAGCGTCTTGCCGGTGGCGCCGCCGATGGCGGTGAAGATGGATTGCACGAAATTCTCGAGGTAATTCGGTTGCATGAAGACCGGGGTCTTCTTGCGCAGGCCGGAGGTGCCGGGTTTCTGGTCATCAAAGGCTTTTGTGGAAATGGTCTTGATCGTCATGGGGTCTCTCCCGTTGCGGCTGGTGCGAAGACCAACACGGAATGCGCCGGCGCTTCAAGCCCCGGCAAAGCGGTCTCGGCCCCGCAGTCGGGCCGCGTGGTGTCGAGGATCAGTTGCCAGCCCATTGGGCTGTCGGGCAGCACCAGCGGCAGGGCGGGCCCGCAGTTCAGCACGGCGAAGACCGGGCTCTCGCCATGGTCCTCGCCCTCGGCGGCCATGCGCAGCTCCATGCAGAGGCAGCGAAAGGCCGGGTCGTGCCAATCCTCAGGGCTGGGCGAGGCGCCGTCGGCGCGCCGCCAGATCACGTCGGGCAGACCGTCTGCCGCGCGCCGGCGGGCATGCAGGAAGCGCTTCTGGCGCAGCACCGGATAGGCGCGGCGCAGCGCGATCAGCCGCGCGACGAAGGCCTGCATCTCGCGATCCGCGTTCGGCCAGTCTACCCAGCCGATCTCGTTGTCCTGCGCATAGGCGTTGTTGTTGCCGCCCTGCCCGTTGCCGATCTCGTCGCCGCCGAGGATCATTGGCGTGCCCTGGCTCAGCATCAGTGTGGCGAGCATGTTGCGCCGCCGCAGCGCCCGGGCGGCCAGCAGCGCCGGATCGTCGCTCGGCCCCTCGAAGCCCATGTTGTCGGAATGGTTGTCGTCATGGCCGTCGCGGTTGTCCTCGCCATTGGCGAAGTTGCGCTTGACCGAAAAGCTGACGAGATCGGCCAGGGTGAAACCGTCATGCGCGGTGATCATGTTGACCGAGGTGGTGGCTGCGCGCGAGCCGTGGTCGAACCGCTCCGCCGAACCAAGCAGCCGCTGCGCCAGATCCGGCGTCACCCCGGCGTCGCCGCGCCAGAAGCGCCGGACGCTGTCGCGGAACTTGTCGTTCCACTCGAGGAACGGGTGCGGGAAGGCCCCGAGCTGATAGCCGCCCGGCCCGATGTCCCACGGCTCGGCGATCAGCTTCACCCGGCTCAGCACCGGGTCCTGGCGGATCGCGTCGAAGAAGCCGCCCTGCGGATCGAAGCCCGAGGCCTCGCGCCCCAGCACCGACGCGAGGTCGAAGCGGAAGCCGTCGACATGCATCACCTCGACCCAGTAGCGCAGGGAATCCAGCACCATGCGCAGCACCATCGGATGCGCGAGATCCAGCGTGTTGCCGGTGCCGGTATCATTGGCATAGCGCCGCCCGCCCTCGGTCAGCTTGTAGTAGCTGCGGTTGTCGAGCCCGCGGAAGGACAGCGTCGGCCCCAGCTCGTCGCTCTCGCCGGAATGGTTGTAGACCACGTCCAGCACCACCTCGATCCCGGCGGTGTGGAAGCGCCGCACCATGGTCTGGAACTCCCAGAGCGCGGATTTGGTCAGATAGCGCGGCTCGGGCGCGAAGAAACCGATGGTCTGGTAGCCCCAGTAGTTGCTGAGCCCCTTGTTCACCAGGAAGCGGTCGTCGAGGAAGGCCTGCACCGGCAGCAGCTCGATCGTGGTGATGCCGAGCTTCACCAGATGGTCGAGCACCACATCCGAGGCGAGGCCGAGGAAGGTGCCACGCAGCCCCGGGTCCACCTCGGGATGCAGCGCGGTCAGCCCCTTCACATGCGCCTCGTAGATCACCGTGCGGTCCAGCGGCACCGCGGGCGAGACATCGTTGCCCCAGTTGAAATTGCTTTCCAGCGCCACCACCGATTTCGGCACGGCGAAGGCGGAGTCGCGGGTGTCGATCGACAGATCGCCGCGGGGGCTGCCGACCTTGTAGCCCATCAGCGCGTCCGACCATTTCAGCCGCCCGGAGAGCTTGCGCGCATAGGGGTCGATCAGCAGCTTGGCCGGGTTGAAGCGATGCCCCGCCTCGGGCTGGTAGGGTCCGTGCACCCGGTAGCCGTAGAGAGTGTTCGGCACCACGCCGCCGACATGGATGTGCCAGACATCGCCGTAGCGTTCGCGCAGCGGCAGGCGGCACAGCTCCTTGCGGCCATCGGGCGAGAAGAGGCAGAGCTCCACCTTCTCGGCATGGGCCGAGAAGACCGCGAAATTCACCCCGTCGCCGTCGAAGCTGGCCCCCATCGGCCAAGGGCGGCCCGGCCCGATCGCGTGACCGGACAGCCGTGGGGGCGGCGGCTCGGACGGCGCTGTCACGCGAGCAGGCTCTGGTAGAGGGCGGCATATTCCGCCGCCGAGCTCTCCCATCCCACTGGATGCTTCATGGCGTTGCGCTGCACC
>NZ_PZKG01000059.1 GCF_003034985.1 Cereibacter changlensis JA139 | reverse complement strand
TCGGGGCCGGCCTGCACCAGCAGCCGCACGATGCGCAGCCGGGTCTCCTGCGACAGGGCGGCGAAGGCCGCGAGCGCCTCGGGTTCAAGCATCGGGTCAATACCTCAACAGATGTTGAGGTGTATCTAGCCCGCCCGTCGGGAAATGGGAAGGGGGTCCTTGCCGATCCTGTTGCTCCGTGCCAGCAAAGGCGGTAATATTCGCGCGTCACATGCCAGAGGAGGGGGAAGCCGGTGTTGCACCAGAGCTTCCGCAATCGCACCCGAGGACCTGTCTCCGCCCCGCGCCTGACCTCGCGGGGCTGACCGGGAACGCATAGCCGTCTCATCGTCAGCCTCTTCCGGCGCGCTTTCACGCGCCTGCCTGACCCTGATGAGACCCCCATGTCCCTGATCGCTCTCAAAGACCTGTCCCTGACCCGCACTGCCACGCTCTTCGCCGGGCTCGACCTCAATATCGCCAAGGGCGACCGGCTCGGCCTCGTCGCCGCCAATGGTCGCGGCAAATCCTCGCTCCTGCGCATCCTCGCCGGGCAGGAGGAGCCGACCACCGGCAGCCTGATCCGCGCCCGCGGCCTCGTCGCCGCCTTCGCGCCGCAGGACCCGCCGGCGCATCTGCTGCCGATGACCCTGCACGAGGCGGTGCGCGACGCGCTCGACGCCGAGACCGCCGAAGCCGAGGGCTGGCGCGTCGACATCCTGCTCGACGACCTCGCCGTCGACGAGGCGCTGCGTCATCGCGCGGTGCGCGACCTGTCGGGCGGCTGGCAGCGCAGCATGCTGCTGGCCCGCGCCGCGGTGGTGGAGCCGGATCTCCTGCTGCTCGACGAGCCGACCAACCATCTCGACATCGCGCGGATCGGCGTGCTGCAGCGCTTCCTCGCCGCCCTGCCGCGCGACTGCGCCGTGGTCGCGGCCAGCCATGACCGCGCCTTCCTCGACGACACCAGCACCCGCACCCTGTTCCTGCGCCCGGCTGAGAGCGCGGATTTCGCGCTTCCCTACACGGCGGCGCTGCAAGCGCTGGACCAGCGCGACGCGGCGCGCGACCGGCAGTTCGAGAACGACATGCGCAAGGTCCGCGCCCTGCGGCAGCAGGCGGCCAAGCTGAAGAACATCGGCATCAACTCCGGCTCCGACCTCCTGGTGGTGAAGACCAGGCAACTGTCGGACCGCGCCGACCGGCTGGAGGAACAGGCGCGGCCGGCGCATCACGAGGCTTCGGCGGGGGCGATCCGGCTGGCCAACAGCGGCAGCCATGCCAAGGCGCTGGTGAGCTTCGCCGACACCGCGATCGGCACGCCGGACGGCCGGACCCTGTTCCGCACCGGGAAACTCTGGATCGAGGCGGGCGACCGGGTGGCGCTCCTGGGGCCGAACGGCGCCGGCAAGACCCGGCTGGTCGAGCGGCTGCGGGCCGCGCTGGCCGGCGCCGACCCGGAGATCCGCGGCGCGGCCAGCCTGCGGCTCGGCCATTCCGACCAGGCGCTGTCACAGCTCGACGGCTTCCCGACGCCCTGGGAGGCGGTGAAGCGCTCGGCCAGCCTGCCCGACCAGCAGGCGCGCAGCCTGCTGGCGGGGGCGGGGATCGGCATCGACGCGCAGATCGCTCCGCTGGCGCGGCTGTCGGGCGGGCAGCGGGCGCGGTTGGCGATGCTCTTGCTGCGGCTGGTCCGGCCGAACTTCTACCTTTTGGACGAGCCGACCAACCATCTCGACATCGAGGGCCAGGACATGCTGGAGACCGAGCTGGTCGAGCAGGGCGCGGCCTGCCTGCTGGTCAGCCACGACCGCGCCTTCGTGCGGGCGGTGGCGACGCGGATCTGGGTGATCGAAGGACGGCGGCTGGTCGAGGTCGAGGACCCGGACCCGGTGTTCGACCGGCTGATGCGGGGCTGATGCAGGCTACCGGCGCCGCCAGAGCGCCGGCAGCGCCACCGAGGCGGCGATCAGAAGCGCGCCGACTGCAACGGCGGGGCCGGGCCGGTCGCCGAAGAAGGCCCAGCCCGCCCCGGTCGCGAAGAGCACCGAGAGGTAGGAGACCGGCGCGAGCCGGCTCGCCTCGCAGAGCCGGTAAGCGCAGAGGAAGCAGTATTGACCGGCCTGCGCGAGGCAGCCGATGGCGAGCAGCGCCGGCCAGTCCTGCCGCGCAACCGGCTGCCAGACCCAGAGCGCCGGGGCGGCGGTCAGCACCACCAGCCCCAGCGTGTAGAACAGCATCATCACCGTGCGGCTCTCGGTCCGTAGGGCGCGGGTCTGCACCAGCGCCAGCGCGCCGAAGATCACGGACACCAGCGCCGCGGCAAGGCCGGTGAGCGAGAGCCGACCTTCGAATCCCGCCGGAATCAGCATGACCATCGCCCCGGCAAAGCAGAGCGCCGCGGCGAACCAGCGGCGGGCGATAACACGTTCACCCAGCAGCAGGATCGCCAGCAGCATGGTGACGAGCGGGCGGGTGAAGCCGATGCCGTTCACCAACGCCAGCGGCAGCGAGGCGATGGCGAGGAAATTGCCGCTGAGCGCCACCGCATTGCAGGAGACGCGCAGCAGGTTGCGCCCGGGCTGGCGCATGGCGACCAGATCGGCCCGGTGGCGCCAGAGCAGCGGCAGGATGACGACCAGCCCGATCAGCGCCCGGATGAAGACCATCTGCAGCGCCGGATAGGTCTGGCCCTGCAGCTTGACCAGCACGGTCATGCCGGTGACCAACGTCATGTCCGACAGCAGCCAGACCACCCCCGCCGCCATGTCGCTGCGCGGGGGCTCGGGAGTTTCGGTCATCGGCGGCTCAGCCCGCGGGCTGGACGAGATTGGCCATCAGCCGGAAGGCGCCCGGAACCAGCGCGTCGAGCTGGTGGTGCAGCACCAGCGCCACATGGCTGTGCCGCCCGCCGCCGATCCGCCCCGAGACCAGCGCCCCGGTCAGTTGCGCCTCGCCCGGGTCGGCCATCGACAGCAGCGGCAGATAGGCGGCATCCCAATCGGCGGCGAAGTAGATGCCGCGCTCCTTGTTCCAGCCGGCGAAGTCGGCGGGGCCGATGCGGTTCGGCCCGGCGAGCAGCGGATGATCCGGCTCCAGCAGCGTCACCGGCGCCTCGGGATCGGTGACGCGCCAGCGCAGCGAGGGGGTGCCGACGGTGAGCGGACGCGGCGAAACGCCGGGCAGCCAGCCCTGATCGGGGCGCTGGTAGAGCGTCACCAGATGCCCGCCTGCCTCGACGAAGCGGTGCAGGGCGGGCACGGCGGCGGCGAGATCGGGGCGAGCGACGGCCACGACGCCGATCAGCACGGTGGTGAAGCCTTGAAACTCCATCCCCGGTTCGATCCGGTCGAGGATCGTCACATCGACGCCCATGCGGTGCAGCCAGAGCCCGACGCTGTCGCCGCTGCCGACATAGGCGACGCGGGCGCCTTCGGGCAGCTTCAGGTCCAGCGCCAGCACCCGCAGCTCGGCCGGTTCACGGAAGGCGATCCCGCCGACATGCGGCAGGCTGGCGCGGCGGATGCGCGCGGCGGGGCGCCCGGAGAGGGTCGCGGGGATGCGGGTCAGGCCGGGCGCGGGGGCGGCGGGGGGCGTCAGCGTCAGCTTCGCGCCGTCACGGGTCAGTTGCCAGCCCTCGGGCGGGGTGAAGCCCACGGCGCCCTCGGGGTCGGAGAGGGTGGCCTGCAGCGGGGCGACGCGGTCGAGCGGTAGCAGGAAGGCGTCGGGGCGCGGCTCGACACTGGCGGCGGGCAGGATGCGGAGCGGTTCTTCCAGATCGACCGACCAGCGGATCGCGCGGCCTGCGAGCGTGGTGAAAAGCTCCAGCCAGCTTTGGCCATTGCCGCCGGTCGGTTGCCAGTCGGCGAAGAACTGGGGGGAGAAGGGGGCATCGGCGGCGGCTGTCACCGGCAGGGTGAGCGCGCCGGGCGCCTGCGCCTCGACGGGTTCCGCCGTAACGCCTTCAGGCAGATGCGGCACGAGGCGCAGCGGGAAGGTCGGGGTGAAGGGCTCGGGGAGGATGACGCGGATCTCGCCCGACTGGCCGGGAGCAAGCTCGGCGGGGGTGGCGCGGGCCATGAGGCCGAGGCCCGCCGCCTCGGCCATCGCCGCCTGCACCTCACGGCGCTTGCGGGACAGGCGGTGGCCGTGGGCGGCGCGGAAGGCGGGGTCGCTGGCCGCCTCGGCGGCTTCGAGCAGGCGGTCGGCGTCGGCAAGGGCCACGAGGATCGCGGCGCGGTCGGGGAAGGCTGCCGTGGCGGTGTCGATGGCGGCGGCGGCTGCGGTCAGCGGCGCCTGCGCGCCCTCCATCGCCGCGAGGGCGGCCAGCGTGGCGGGCAGGGCGTCGAGAATGGTTTCCTCCGCCGCGCCGCCGAGCAGATGCAGCGCGATCTCGCTGGCCGGGGCATCGCGCCAGCGGCCCATGCCCTGCGAGGCGTGGCGCTTGCGCGACCACTCGCCGATCTCGGCATAGGGCGCGCCGGTGAAGGGCTCGCGGCCCGGCATCCGCACGGTCAGCGTGGCGGGGGGCGGGGGCAGCGCATCGTCATAGGTGGCGCCGCCGCCGGACCAGGCCGGAAGGTAGAACTTCGCCACCCGCCAGGGCGCCAACCCCTCGGCGGCATGATCGGGGAAGGCCGCGGGATCGGCGGCCAGCGCCAGCGCGGTCTCGGCGGCGCGGGTCATGGCGCGGTGGTGGCCGTGCTGGCCCGGCACGTCGAGGAAGGTCGGGATCACGATGTCGGGCCGCGCGCTGCGATAGGCGCGCACCAGCCGCTCGAGCGTCCGCTCCTCGCCCCAGCGCAGGAAGGTCGCGTCGCCGTCCTTGGAAAAGCCGAAGTCATGCACCGGGTCGGCGGGGCCATGGCCGAGCCAGATCACGTCGGCGTCGATCACCCGCGCCGATTCCTCCATCTCGCGGCTGCGCAGCACGCCGAGCAATCCGCCCCGCTCCGGCCCGAGGATGTTCTGCCCGCCCTCGCCGCGCGTCGAGCAGGCGACGATCACCCGCATCCCGAGCCCCAGCCGGAACCAGGCCAGCATGCCGTTCTGCTCGTCGTCGGGATGGGCGCCGGTGTTCATCACCGTCACCACCGAGCCGAGCCGCGACAGGGCGCGGTGCAGGCGCATCAGGGCGGGCGAGGCCTCGCGGGCGGCGAGACGGGCGTGATCGTTCATGCAACGGTTCCTTTTTCCAGAGCCTGTGCGGCAGGCTCGCTGCTGCGCCCCGGACCCTCCGAGAGGTCGAGGCGCGGCGTCATCGCGTTGAAGAAGGGCAGGGCGGCGGCGCCGAGGGCCGCGGTCAGCTGCCCGGTCTGGCCACGGGTCACGCGCGGCTCGCTGCGGTCCTGCCGGTTGGCGACCGAGGGGCCGAGGCGCAGCCCGGCGATCAGCGCGTCGATCACCGAATCCGGCAGCATGCCGCCCAGGATGACGGTCTGCGGATCGAGGATGTTTTCCAGAAACCCGATCATGGTGGAAAGATGCGCGGCCGCCTCGGCGATCCAGCCGGTCAGCAGCGGGTCGCCCTCCTGATGCAGCGCCTCGATCGTGGCGAAATCGGCGGAATGGCCGTGGCCCTCCAGATGTTCGCGCAGGGCGTGCAGCGAGGCGTAGCGTTCGAGACAGCCCGACTGGCCGCAGAGACAGGCGCGCCCGCCGGGCTGCACGACGACATGGCCGATCTCGCCCGCGTTGCCGAAGGCGCCGCGCATCGGCAGGTTGTCGGCGATGATGCCGAGGCCGATGCCGCCGCCGAAATAGATCAGGCAGAAGTTCGACAGCGCCTGGCCGGCGCCGAACAGCGTCTCGCCCACGGCGGCAGCGTTGGCGTCATTCTCCACCAGCACCGGCATGCCGACCAGTTCCGACAGCCGCCCTGCCGCGTCGATGCCGGCCCAGCCGGGCAGGGTGGTGGGGCCGACGCCGGACAGGCCCTCGATCTCGAACGGGCCGGGCATGACGACGCCGACGCCCATCAGCATCACCGGGAATTTCGCGCGCAGCGTTTCGACCCGCCGGGCGATCATCGGCAGCAGTGCCTCGGGCCGGGTGTCGTCGATGTCGAGCCGGCTTTCGTGCCGCAGGTTGCCGCCGAGATCGAGCACGGTCGCCACCAGATGCGAGACCGAGACCTCGATGCCGATGGTGATCGCGCCGTCGGGGTTCACCGCGAACTGGATCGGCGGCTGGCCCCGGCCCGAGCGGCGACGCCCCAGATCGACCAGCAGGTTCTCGGCCATCAGCTCGTCGATGATGTTGGCCACCGCCTGCGTGGTCAGCTGGGTCATGTCGGCCAGCTCCTTGCGGCCGAGTTGGCCGTGCGAGCGCAAGAGGTCGAGCACGACGCGCCGGTTGTGGCTGCGGCTGCGACCGGGGTTGCGGCCAAGGGCTATGACCAGCCGGTCTCTGGCTGCAGGGGTCATCGAAATCGGCACGTTCATCTCCACCTTGGCGCTGGCTCACGATCCGCGCCCGGTCTTGCAAGGTCAAGACTGCCGGGGCGATATGAATAAGACAAGTAAATTATTTTATTGACAGCCCGCCCCCCGACGCGCCACGCTTGCCGGAGTGGAGGGCTGACGCGCCGGGAAGAGAGGGCGCGTCGCGAAAGCGAGTGGCCTGCCGCGGGAACTGAAAAAAGGCCCGTCGCCACGAACGCACGGGCGCAACGGAGGTTAGAATGCGCACGCAAATCCTGATGGCCGGCCTTCTGGCTGGCACCAGCCTCGTGGCCGGAACGGCTGCCCAGGCGGTCGAGATCGAATACTGGCAGTATGTCTACGAGACGCGCGTCACCGCGATGGACCAGCTGATCGACGCCTTCGAGGCGGCGAACCCCGACATCACCGTCAAGCAGGTCACCTTCCCCTATGCCGATTACCAGACCCGGGTCGTCGCCGCGAACATGGCGCGCAAGGGGCCGGACGTGCTGCAGATGTTCTATGGCTGGACCGACCAGTTCGTCGGCGGCAAGGTGATCCAGCCGCTGTCGCCCGAGGTCTTCCCGCATGACGAGATCGAGGCCGAGTTCTTCCCGATCGTCACGGCGATGAAGCGTGGCGACGATTACTACGGCCTGCCGACCGCCGTGCGCTCGCTGGCGCTGTTCTACAACAAGGACCTGATGACCAAGGCCGGGCTCGACCCGGAGAACCCGCCGAAGACGCTGGACGAGATGGTCGCCGCCGCCAAGGCGATGACCGAGATGGATGCGGGCGGCAACCTGTCGACTGCGGGCATGACGCTCGACATGGGCGGGCAGGACCACCAGTGGTGGCGCGAGGTTCTGGTGCGCCAGTTCGGCGGCGAGCCCTACAGCGCCGATTACAGCCAGGTCACCTACAACGATGCCGCCGGGGCGGCGGCGCTGAAATTCTACACCGACCTGCAGCTGGTTGAGAAGGTCGGCCAGCGCGGCTTCATGGACGAGGGGCAGGCGGCCTTCCGCGCCGGGCGCGCCGGTCTGACCATCGACGGCACCTTCCGGCTCGGCTCGTTCAGCAGCATCGAGGATTTCGAATGGGGCGTGACCGAGCTTCCGGCCAATGCCGAGGGGGTGCGCTCGAACTATGCCAGCTATTTCGCCAATGGCATCGGCATCGGCGCAGAGGGTGAGGAGCTGGCGGCGGCGGAGAAGTTCCTCGCCTACATCAGCTCGCCCGAGGCGATGAAGATCTGGCTCGACGTGGTGGGCGAGCTTCCGGCGCGGCGCGACGTGGCGCTGACCGAGGAGAACCTTGCGGACCCGATCTATGCGCCGTTCCTCAAGGGGCTGGACTACGCCAAGACCACGCTCTTCATCGACGAGGCGGCGCAGCGGCAGAACGCCATCGACATGGCCAACCGCATCCTGATCGACGGCCAGTCGGTCGAGGAGTCGCTCGCGCAGGCCGCCGAGGCCGAGCAGGCGATCATCGACAAGGCGAAGTGACGGCTAAGTGACGGCGAAGTAACGGGCGGAGCACGACAGGCATGGCCAGCATGGCAAATCAGGGGGCGCCCGAGCGGCGCCCCGGCATCCCCGGCACGCCGGGAGGGCAGCCACGCGGGCGGGGCCTGTCGATGCGCACCCGGCAGCTCTTCTGGGTCTGGGGCTTTCTGGCCCTGCCGGTGCTGTTCTACGGGGTGATCCGCTTCTACCCCACGCTCAACGCCTTCTGGCTGTCGCTCACCGACTGGGATCTGATGTCGGAGCCGGAGTTCATCGGCATCGACAACTACACCCGCATGTTCTCGGACCCCGAGTTCTGGAAGGTGTTCAGGAACACCTTCACCTATCTGATCGTCGGCACGCCGATCAGCCTCGTGCTGTCCTTCCTCATCGCCTTCGCGCTGGACCGTATCCGCTTCGGCCACACCTTCCTGCGGGCGCTTTACTTCCTGCCCTACATCACCACCGCCTCGGCGATGGCCTGGGTCTGGCGCTGGTTCTACCAGCCCGCGCCGATCGGCTTCATCAACGATCTGCTGGGGCGCGTCGGCATCCCGCAGATGGCTTTCCTGAACTCGACCACCTGGGCCTTGCCCTCGATCATGGTGACGGCGATCTGGGCGGGGCTCGGGTTCCAGATCATCATCTTCATGGCCGGGCTGCGGGCGATCCCCACCACCTATTACGAGGCGGCGCGGATCGACGGGCTGGGGGAGGCGTCGATCCTGCGGCGCATCACCCTGCCGCTCCTGAAACCGACCACGGTCTTCCTCGTCGTCTTTTCCTCCATCGGGTTTCTCCGGATCTTCGATCAGGTCTACAACATGACCACGAACGATCCGGGCGGGCCGCTCGGCTCGACGAAGCCCCTCGTGTTGATGATCTACCAGACCGCCTTCTCCTCCTACGAGATGGGCTATGCCGCGGCCCAGACGGTGGTGCTGTTCACCATCCTGCTCTGCGTCTCGCTCCTGCAACTCTGGCTTCTGAGGGAGCGTTGAGATGAACCCCACCGCATCCCCCACCACTTCCCGCAGCCTCGCCATGAAGCGCATCCGCCCCGGGCGCATCGTGATCTGGACGATCCTGTTCATCGGCGGCCTCTTGATGGTCACGCCCTTGCTCTTCATGTTCTCCACCTCGTTCAAGACCGCGGCGCAGGTCTATGACCTGCGGCTGATCCCCGCCGCGCCGACGCTGGACAACTACATCCGCGTGCTGTCGGACGGGCGCTTCCTGCGCTGGTTCCTCAATTCCAGCTTCATCGCCATCACGGTGACGCTGTCGAATGTCTTCTTCGACAGCCTCGTCGGCTATACGCTGGCCAAGTTCCGCTTCCGCGGCCGCTACCTGATCTTCATCGCGATCCTGTCGACGCTGATGATCCCGACCGAGATGCTGGTGATCCCGTGGTATCTGATGTCGGCGAACCTCGGCTGGCTCGACAGCTACTGGGGCATCATGTTCCCCGGCATGATGACCGCCTTCGGCACCTTCCTGATGAAGCAGTTCTTCGAGACCATCCCCGACGACTTCCTCGAGGCGGCGCGGATCGACGGGCTGAACGAGTTCACCATCTGGTGGCGCGTGGCGATGCCGCTGGTCACCCCGGCGCTCTCGGCGCTGGCGATCTTCACCTTCCTCGGCAACTGGACGGCGTTCTTCTGGCCGCTGATCGTCACCACCAGTCAGGAGCTCTACACCCTGCCCATCGGCCTTTCGAGCTTTGCCGTCGAACAGGCGATCCAGTGGGAAATGATCATGACAGGCGCCGCGCTGGCGACGCTGCCGACCCTCCTCGTGTTCCTGCTGCTGCAACGCTACATCGTGCGCGGCGTCATGCTGGCGGGGCTGAAAGGATGACGATGACCAACGATCCCCGCCGGAGCGACAGCTCGGTGTTTCCGAACCCGGTCTACAAGGAGACCGTGCTGCGTCCGCTGTTCGATGGGGCGAAGACCCATCATGTCGACGGCTTCCAGCGCATCGACCGGGCGCATCTGGTGATGCTGGCCGAGACCGGCATCCTGCCGCGCGACGTGGCGGGGCGCATCGCCCGGGCGCTGGAGGCCATCGCGGCCGAGGTCGATCCCGCCGGGCTGATCTATACCGGCGAGGTCGAGGATTTCTTCTTCCTGATCGAGAAGGAGCTGAAAGCGCGCCTTGGTCCCGATGACGCGGGGCGGCTGCACACGGCGCGTTCGCGCAACGACATCGACCACACGCTGTTCAAGCTTTCGCTGAAGGCGCGGCTCGACACGGTGCTGGCGCAGGCGCTGGCGCTCTTGGAGGCGATGATCGCTACGGCGGAGCGGGAGGCCGCGACGCTGATCGTGGCCTATACCCACGGCCAGCCCGCGCAGCCCACCACGCTGGGGCATTACCTGTCCGCGGCGATCGAGATCCTGATCCGCGATGTCGAGCGGCTGCAGGCGGCGCGGGCCGTTGTCGATCTGTCCTCGATGGGGGCGGCGGCGATCACCACCTCGGGCTTCCCGATCGACCGGGCGCGGGTGGCGCGGCTCTTGGGCTTCAGTGGCCCGCAGCGCAATTCCTACAGCTGCATCGCGGCAGTGGACTACATCACCGCGAGCTACAGCGCGCTGGAGCTGACCTTCCTGCACCTAGGGCGGCTGATCCAGGATTTCCAGTTCTGGACCGCTTTCGAGGTCGGGCAGATCTATGTGCCCAATGCCTTCGTGCAGATTTCGTCGATCATGCCGCAGAAGCGCAATCCGGTGCCGATCGAGCATATGCGCCACCTGTCGAGCCAGACGGTCGGCCGGGCGCGGATGATGCTCGACATCGTGCACAACACGCCCTTCACCGACATGAACGACAGCGAGGGCGAGAGCCAGGAGGCGGGCTATCAGGCCTTCCATTCGGCGCGCCGGGTGCTGGAGCTGCTGGCCGCCTTCATCGGCGCGATCAAGGTTGATCCGGCGCGGGTGACCGAGAACATCCGCCGCTCCTGCATCACCATCACCGAACTGGCCGACACGCTGGTGCGGCGCGAGGGGCTGTCGTTCCGCCAGGCGCATGAGATCGCGGCCAGCGTCGCCCGCGCCGTGGTGGCCGCCGGGACCGACCTGCCGAGCGGCGGCTACGCGCCGTTCCGCGCGGCCTTCGAGGCGGCGACGGGGGCGGCGCCGGTGCTGAGCCCCGAGGCCTTCGCCGAGATCGTCTCGCCCGAGTATTTCGTCGCGGTGCGCGCCCGCTTCGGCGGGCCGGCGCCCGAACCGATGGCCGAGGCGTTGGCCGCCTACAAGGCCGCCGCCACGGGCTTTGCCGAGGCTGCATCCGCCGCCGCCGCCCGCGAGCGCGCCGCGGCGGAAGAGCTCGCCGCTTGTTTCAACTCTTTGGTGGAGGCCGGCTGATGGCGACCATTACGCTGAGAAATCTGGTCAAATCCTACGGCAAGACCGATGTGATCCACGGCATCAACCTCGAGGTGGCGGATGGCGAGTTCGTCGTCTTTGTGGGTCCCTCGGGCTGCGGCAAGTCCACCACGCTCCGGATGATCGCGGGGCTCGAGGAAGTCTCGGGCGGCGAGATCCTGATCGGCGACCGGGTGGTGAACGAGCTCGACCCGAAGACCCGCAACATCGCCATGGTGTTCCAGAACTACGCGATCTACCCGCATCTGACCGTCCGGCAGAACATCGCCTTCGGCCTCTACACCTCGACGCTCTCCAAGGAGCAGAAGGCCGCGAAAGTGTCCGAGGCCGGCGCGATGCTGGGGCTGGAGCCGCTGCTGGACCGCCGTCCCTCGGACCTTTCGGGCGGGCAACGGCAGCGGGTGGCCATCGGCCGCGCCATGGTGCGCGACCCGGCGGCCTTCCTCTTCGACGAGCCGCTGTCGAACCTCGACGCCCAACTGCGCGCCCAGATGCGGATCGAGATCAAGGCGCTGCACCAGCGGCTCGGCACCACCATCGCCTACGTGACCCACGATCAGGTCGAGGCGATGACCATGGCCGACCGGATCGTGGTGATGCGCGACGGCCATATCCTGCAGTCCGGCGCGCCGATGGAGATCTACGACAACCCGGTCGATGTCTTCACCGCGCGCTTCATCGGCACGCCGTCGATGAATGTCCTGCCGGTGGTCGAGGAGGGCGGCGTGATGCGCCCCGCCGATCCGGGAACGGTGCTGGCCGGGATCCGTCCGCATGATCTGCTGGTGGGCGAGGCCGGGGCCGGGGCGAGCCTGAGCCTTGCCGGGCGGGTGACGGCGGTGGAGCCGCTCGGTCCCGAGACGCTGGTGCATTTCGAGGTGGCGGGCAAGCCGGTGATCGCCACGGCGCCCGCCCGTCAGGCGCCGGCCATCGGCGCCGAGGTCGTGGCCCATGCCCAGCCGGGCCGGGTGCATCTCTTTGATGTGGCGACACAAAAATCGCTGCCGCGGCGCTGACGATGCAGGATTTTCACAGTGAAACGCTCTCCGGCCCGGCCCGGGCAGCGCTGGTCGGCGCGCTGCGCTCCGGCGCGGCGATCCCGGATCTGCAGGCGCAAGAGCTTGCCGCCGCCGGCTGGCGGCTGACCGAAGGCGCGCTTGCCGCCGATGCGGGGCTGCTGTTCGGCGTCGATGTGGGCGGCACCAAGACGCAGTCGGTGCTGACCGATCTGGCGGGGCGGGTGCTGGCGGAAACCAAGGAGCCGACCGTCTCCGCGGGGGGCGATGCGGTGCTGGGCCAGATCCGGGCGCAGCGCGACCGGCTGCTGGCGGAGCTCGGCCTGCCGCTGCCGCTCTTGGCAGCCGGGATCGGCCTGCCCGGTGCGGTGCATCCGGCGACCGGGGTGATCCACCGGATGCCCAATGTCGCAGGTCTCGCCGGGCGCGACCTGCGGGCGCTCTTGGCCGAGGATCTGGGCCTGCCGGTCGCCATCGAGAACGACGCCAATCTCGCGGCTCTTGGCGAAGGCTGGCTCGGCCATGGCCGGGGGCACGAGACCTTCGTCTTCGTCGCCATGGGCACCGGGATCGGCATGGGCTCGCTGGTGAACGGCGCGCTCCTGCGCGGGGCGCAGGGGGCGGCGGGCGAGATCGCGGCGCTGCCGATCGGCGCCGACCCCTTCGATCCGGCGACCTTCGCCGAGGGGGCGCTGGAGACGGCGATCTCCAGCCGGGCGCTCCTGGCCGACTACCTGCGCCGCGGCGGTACGGGCGGCGGGTCGCTGCGCGAGCTCTTCCTCGCCGAAGCGCCCGACCCGGCCTTCGAGGCCACGCTGGAGCGGCTGGCGATCCTGCTGGCGCAGGCGCTGCTGGCGACGGTTTCGGTGCTCGACCCGAGCCTCGTCATCCTCGGCGGCAGCATCGGCTCGCGGCCCGAGGTGCTGGAGCGGACGCGCCACCACCTGTCGCGCTGCCTGCCCGAGCCGCCGGAGTGCCGGATCAGCAGCCTCGGCAACCGCGCCGGCGTCATCGGCGCGGCCCGGGCGGCGCAGGGGGCTCTGATCGACCGGCTCTCGGCCGGCTGAGCCCCGGCTCAGAGCAGCGCGAGGATCAGGAACAGCGCGTTGCCCGCCAGCACGCAGAGCACGGCGAGGCTGCCGAGATCCTTGGCGTCCCGCGCCGCCTCGCTCCATCCGGGCGAGACGCGGTCGACCAGCACCTCGATCGCGGTGTTCAGCGCCTCCACCGCGATCAGCAGCAGGAAGAGGACGGCGAAGACCGCCATCTCCCACCGTTCCGCCCCGCGCAGCGCCAGCAGCGCCGCGGCCATCGCGCCGCCGGCCAGCTCGTGCCGGAAGGCGGTCTCGAGCCAGAGCCGGCGCAGCCCGCCGAGGGAGTAGCTTCCGGCGGCCAGCAGGTGGCGCGGGCCGTCGATGCGGGCGGGGCGGCTGGTCTCGGTCATCAGGAGGCCTCGATGTGGCAGGGGGCGAAGAGGTCGCGATCCTCGCGCCGGGCGCTGGTGGTGATGTCCATCAGTCCGAGCACCGAGGGGAACAGGTTGTCATGGCTCAGCCCCTTGCCCCGCGCCGCGACGCAGTCCGGATCGACGCCGAAACTGCGCCTGTAGGCCTCGGACAGCCAGAGCACCATCGGCACCCGGGTCTGGGTTTCGGGCGCCATGAAGCGCGGCGCGCCATGCAGGTAGAGCCCGTCCTCGCCCAAGGACTCGCCGTGGTCCGAGATGTAGAGCAGCGCCGGGATCACCCGGTCCTGCGCCGCCAGCAGGTCGATGGCCGAGGCCAGCACGTGATCGGTGTAGAGGATCGTGTTGTCATAGGCGTTGCGGATCTCCTCCACGCTGCACTCGGCGAATTCGGCGGTCTGGCAGGCGGGGGTGAAACGCTCGAACTCCGGCGGGTAGCGCAGGTGATAGGCCGGGCCGTGGCTGCCGATCTGGTGCAGCACCAGAACGGTGTCCTCGGTCATCCCCGCCACCGCCTCGCCGAGCGCCGCGAGGAAGATCCCATCGGTGCATTCGCCGCTGCCGCAGAAGGCCGGGTCGCCCGGTTCGTCCATGCTGCGCGCCTTGCCGATGCGCGCGGCCAACCCCTTGTCGCCGGTATTGTTGTCCCACCATTCCACCGCGACGCCGGCGTGGTGCAGCACGTCGAGCAGGTTCTCCTGCCGGATGCCCTTGTCATAGGAGTAACCCTCCCGCCCCAGCGTCGAGAACATGCAGGGCATCGACACGGCGGTGGCCGTGCCGCAGCTTTCCACGTCCCGGAAGGCCATGACCCCGCGCGCCGCCAGTTCCGGCGTGGTGTCGCGCGCATAGCCGTTCAGCCCGAAGTTCTGCGCCCGCGCCGTCTCGCCCACCACCAGCACCGTCAGCACCGGCTTCTTCGCCGCCGCCAGCCGCGGCCCCTTCACCGCATCCGCGCCCAGCGGGGCCACGGTCACGTCCCGGCTCTTCAGCATCATCTTGGCGTAGCGCACCGCCCCGCCCAGCGGCGCGCCGGGCTGGTAGCTGCCAACCAGCTCCTTGTGCTCGCGCAGCACGGCGGAGAAGGTCTTGAAATCGCTCAGGATCAGCCCGGCGAACAGGGCGAGGCTGGCCAGCACCATGCCACCCCAGCCCAGGAGCCGCCGCAGGAAGCGCCGCGGCGTCACCCGCAGCCAGAGCACCGCCAGCGAGGGCAGCAGGCCGAACAGCGCGACATGCAGCAGGAAGCCCGGGGTGATCAGGTGCCGCGACTCGTTGAAGGTGGTGGTCATGGCGTTCTGGATCATGTCGCGGTCGATCATCACCCCGAGACTGTCCATGTAATAGGAGGTCACCGCCGAAAGCATCAGGAGGAAGACCAGCACCGGCTTCTGCAGCCGTCCCGGCCCGAAGGCGCTGAGCAGGAACAGCGTCAGCGCGAAGAGCGCGGCGCCGAATTGCATGACCGAGACGGGGTTGTCGAAGATCGCACCGGCCCGCGCCCAGAAACTTCGGTTGTCGGCTGCCATGATGAACAGCGCGACGAGGACGGTGAGGGCGTAGGCGGGGATCACCGGCCCGCGACGCAGGAGGGTGGGGCGCAGGCCCGCACGAGGTGCGGCGGGGGAGCGGAGCAGGGAGGAGGTCATGAGAGGGAAATCCGGAGTGGTTTCCTCCCTTGTGGCGGGGAAAGCTGAACGTTGCCTGAACGGATGAAAAATGCTTGCGTGGGCCGTCCGATCCCCCTCGGACCCTCACGGCAGGAGCGCGCGCCACCAAAGTGGCGCGCGGCTTTTCATCTCGGCGCGGCGTCGGCTGGCCGGCGCCGGCGGCTCACTGGCCCATCGTCGCGATGTCCATCACGAAGCGGTATTTCACGTCGCCCTTCAGCATCCGCTCGTAGGCGGTCTCGATCTGCTCGGCGCGGATCATCTCGATGTCCGAGGTGATGCCGTGCTCGGCGCAGAAATCCAGCATCTCCTGCGTCTCGGGGATGCCGCCGATCATGGAGCCGGCGAGGCTGCGGCGCTTGGTGATGAAGCCGAAGACATTGGGCGAGGGATGCGGGCTGGCCGGCGCGCCGACCAGCGTCATCGTGCCGTCGCGCTTCAGCAGGCCGAGGAACGGGTCGAGATCATGGGGCGCCGCCACCGTGTTCAGGATGAAGTCGAAGCTCTTGGCATGGGCCGCCATCTCCTCGGGATGGCGCGAGACGACCACCTCGTCGGCGCCGAGCGCCAGCGCGTCGGCGCGCTTGCTTTCCGAAGTGGTGAAAGCCACCACATGCGCGCCCATCGCATGCGCCAGCTTCAGCCCCATGTGGCCGAGCCCGCCGATGCCGACCACGCCGACCTTCTTGCCCGGCCCGGCCTGCCAATGCCGCAGCGGCGAATAGGTGGTGATCCCGGCGCAGAGCAGCGGCGCGACCGCGGCCAGTTGTTCCTCCGGATGGGAGACCTTCAGCACGTAGCGCTCATGCACCACGACCTGCTGCGAGTAGCCGCCGAGCGTGTGGCCGGGCGCGTCCGGGCTTGGCCCGTTGTAGGTGCCGACCATGCCGTCGCAATAGTTCTCCAGCCCCTCGTCGCAATCGGCGCAGTGCTGGCAGCTGTCGACCATGCAGCCGACGCCGACCAGATCGCCGACCTTGTGCGAGCCGACATGCCCGCCCACGGCGGCGACGCGGCCGACGATCTCGTGGCCGGGGACGCAGGGGTAGAGCGTGCCGGCCCATTCGCTGCGCGCCTGGTGCAGGTCGGAATGGCAGATGCCGCAGAACAGGATGTCGATCTGCACGTCATGCGGGCCGGGAGCGCGACGGATGATCTCCATCTGAGACAGCGGGGTATCCGCGGCGGGGGTTCCATAGGCGAGGACGGTCATGGGATGTTCCTTGAATGGGTCGGGTACCGGAAGGGTCGAAGCGGACGCGCCGGCCTACCGGGAAGGCAGCCCCGCCGGCGGGCGGGGCAGGTCGGCGAAGGGTCGCCGGGCGTTGTGCTGCATCTCCTGATATCCCGCGTGGCAGAGCCCCGGGCGAGGCCCGGTCCCTGCGGGATATGGGGCGATGCGGCGCTGCGGCAACGGCAAGGCTGCCGGAGGTTGCAGGGAAATCGCTGGCCCGCTTGTGCCTGGCCGCTCTCGGCTTTGCATGCAGGGTTCGCAGCGGAGCCTAGGCGGAGGCCCGCAGCCTGAGCTCCGCGCGCAGCAGCGTGCTGGAGGGTGGGCTGCCGGGGTCCTCGTCGATGCGGTCGAGGAGTTCGGTCGTGGCAAGCCGGGCCATCTCGGCATAATTCTGCGCCACGGTGGTCAGCGGCGGGCAGGCGAAGCGGGCCTGCGGATGGTCATCGTGACCGGCGATGCGCAGGTCGTCGCCGGGGTCGCGGCCGACCCTGATCCCGGCCTCCCAGGCGGCAAGCTGGGCGCCCAAGGCGACGCGGTCGTTGGCGCAGAGCAGCGTCCTCGTCGGCAGGCCGCGCCGGATCAGTTCGGCCGCCGCCACATGGCCGAAACGCTCGAATTCCCAGGTTTGGTCCGAAGGGATCGGCAGCAGCATCGGCTCCCGACCCGCAGCGCGCATCGCCGCCGCGTAGCCGTCGCGGCGGTCGAAGGCGTTGCGGTTTACCGGCGGCATGCCGAGATAGCAGGGCGGCTCGCCGGAGCTGCAAAGGTAGTCGACCATTAGTCCCATGCTCTGGGCGTTGTCGGTCCCGACAAAGATGCAGTCATGCCCGGGCGGGCTGTCGACATAGACCAGCGGCAGCTTGCGCTCCAGCTCGGCCAGCTTGTCATTCGACTCCCCGGCGCCGGTGGGCACCACGATCAGCCCGGCGACGTTCATCGATTGCAGCCGGGCGATGGCCGCGCTCTCAAGATCACGCCGACCGTTCGAGGACAGCATGAAGACGAGGAAGCCCGACTGCAGCGCCAGCTGCTCCACCGAGCGGGTCAGTTCCATGTAGAACGGGTCGGTGGAGTTCGGGATGATGATCCCGAGGATGTTGCTACGCCGCCGCTTCAGGTTCACCGCGAAATGGTTGGGGCGGAAGTCGCTCTCGGCCAGCGCCGCCTCGATCTTCGCCCGGGTGCTGCCACGAACTGACCCGGGATCGTTGAAGAATTTCGACACCGTGGGCCGGGAGAGCCCGACATAGGCCGAGAAATCCTCCATCGTCCTGATCTGTCTCGGGGCCATCATGCGGCGCCGGGCCTCCTTCGCTGCGACGCGGCCTTCCGGGCTCACCCGCCGCAGGCCGAGATGTAGTCCTGCATCACCGCCTCGACCGAGGCAAGGGCCAGCGCCCGCGCCTGCGGCGCCAGCCGGCCGCCCCGCACATCGGCATAGCGCGCGCCGAGGTGCTGGCCGATCAGCGTCTCGGGCAGGGCCGCGTCGCCGAGCAGGGCGAAGAGCCGGTCGAGCGCCTCGCGCGCCTCGGGCTGCGGCCAGTAATAGCGGATCCGGTCGGAATAGCTGAAATGGCGCTGCAGGGCGCGCTCGGCGTCACTGCCCTCGTAGTAGCGGTCCCAGTTCGCGGGCTGGGCCAGCATCACCGCTTCCATCGTGGCGCGCAGGCCGCGCGGCCGGGCTCCGGGGTGCAGCTCTGCGGCGATGGCGTCGAGGCCGTAGAGCGCCTCCCGCAGGGCGAAGGTCAGGCCGGGGCCGACCTTCAGGATCGCGAAACCGTCCTGGACCAGTGCGGCGAGGTTGGCGCGGCGCTGGTAATCGGTGGAATGCGCCTCGAAGACCACGCCGGGCAGGTCACCCAGCACGGCGGAGAGCGCGCCGGCCTTGGCGCTGTCGTAGTCGATGACGTTGTGGTTGCCGAATTCCACCCCGGGCTGGACAACGACGCCGATCACCCGGGCGAAGGCCTCGGACTGGCCGGCGGCGGCGAAGGCCTCGTGGTGGATCTCGACGGTGGTGCGGGCAGCTTCGGGGGCGGTCAGCTCCAGCTCGCCCAGCTCCTCCATGGCGCCGCCGGGGATCGGCACCTCGGTGCCGATGATGTAGACCGGGGCCGGGATGTCGCCGCCGGGAAGGGACGCCTCGGCCACGGCGGCCAGCCGCGCGGCGCGGCCGGCGGTGGTCGCGTCATCCAGCGCCGTCGGTTCGCCCTTGCAGCCCATTGAGCAGTCGAGATGCAGCTTGGTGAAACCGGCGGCGGCATAGGCGCTGACCATCGCCTCGGCCCGCTGCATCGCCTCTTCGGCCGGCAGCGCCTTCCACGGGTTCGGCCCGAGATGGTCGCCGCCGAGGATCAGCCGGTCGAGCGGGAAGCCCTGCGCCGCGGCGATCGCCTCGACGAAGGCGCGGAAGTCGGCGGGAGTCATGCCGGTGTAGCCGCCCTCCTGGTTCACCTGGTTGCAGGTCGCCTCGACCAGCAGCGGCAGCGCGGTCGGCAGGGTCGCCCGCATCGCCGCCTCCAGCACCATGGCGCTGGCCGAACAGACCGAGGGAATGCCCGAGGGGCCGGGGCGCCCGCGCCAGGCGGCGATGTCATGCAGCGGGTTCATCATCTCAGTGTCCTTGAACGGGGGTGATCAGGGCGTCGAGTTCGGCGCGGGTCGAGGTGCCTTCCATCGGACCCAGCTTCGTGACGGCCCTTGCGCCGGCGGCATTTGCATAGGCCAGCGCGGTGGCGGGCGGGGCGCCGGCCAGCCAGAAGCTGACGAAGGCGCCGCCGAAACTGTCGCCGGCACCGGTGGGGTCGATTTCCTCGACGGCGATCGGCGCGGCGTCGGTCCGGCCCTTCGCGTCGAAATGGCTGGCGCCCTGGGCCCCGCGCTTGATCACGATGTCACGGACCCCGCGGGCGAGGAGGTCGGCCACGGCCCCCGCCTCATCGCACGCGGCGGTGAACAGGAAGATCTCGTCGCCCGAGGGCAGGAACAGGTCGGTCTGCGCCAGCACCCGGTCCAGCGCCGGGCGCAGGCCGGGCGTGTCGAGGATCTCGGGGCGCAGGTTGGGATCGAAGCTGAGCGTGCCGCCCTTCGCCTTGATCCGCTCCATCGCCTCGAGGGCGCGGGCGGCGAGGCCGGGGGCGGAAAGCGCGGTGCCCATCAGGTGCATGTGGCCGCAGGTGTCGATCAGCGCGTCGCCCTCGGGCGTGGCGTCGAGCCTGCCGCAGGCGGAATTGGCGATGTTGAAGATGAAGGCTCGCGACCCGTCCTCGCGGTAGCGGACGAAGGCCGACCCGGTCGCCTCGCCCGGGGCCACCGAGACGCCGGAGATGTCGACCCCGTCGGCCGCCAGCCGGTCGAGGTTGACCTGACCGAAGTCATCGGCGCCGACGCGCGACAGGATCGCGCAGGGCGTGCCGAGCTTGCCCACTTGGTCGATGAAGATCGCCGGCGAGCCGGAGGGGAAGGGGCCGATCAGCGGCTGGGCTTCGCGGAAGCCGTCGCCGCGGGTGGTGGCCACGATCTCGACGAGGATCTCGCCGACAGTCAGAACCTTGGTCATGGCTCAGCCCTGCCGCTGCTTGGAGCGGACGTCGAGATAGACGGCCACGAGGATGACGAGGCCCTTAACGATGAGCTGGTAGAAATACGGCACGGACAGCATGTTCATACCGTTGTTCAGCACCCCGATGATCAGCGCGCCGATCAGCGTGCCCACCATGGTGCCGACCCCGCCCGACAGCGAGGTGCCGCCCAGCACCGCCGCGGCGATGGCGTCAAGCTCGTAGCTGAGCCCGGCGTTGGTCTGGGCCGAGTAGAGCCGCGATGACAGGAGGATGCCGGAGATCGCCGCCATCAGGCCGGAGATCATGAAGATCTTGATCTTGATTGCGTTGACGTTGATCCCGGAATAGAGCGCCGCCTCGCGGTTGCCGCCGGTCAGATAGGTCTTGCGGCCGAAGGTGGTGTGGGCCAGCAGCACGTGGTTCACCACGAAGAGCACCGCCACGATCCAGATGATGATCGGCACGCCGAGGAAGCTGTTGGCGCCGATGGCGATCCAGGTCGGGTCCATGTTCATCTCGGGCGCGCCGCCGGTCGGCAGGCTGACGAGGCCGCGGTAGATGCTCATCGTCGCCACGGTGACGATGAAGGAGGGTAGGAGCAGCTTGGCCGTCAGCACGCCATTGAACAGGCCCAAGAGCGCCCCGGCCGCCAGCGTCAGCGTCAAAGCCGGAGCGAAGCCCCAGCCGAGGCCGATCACCTGTGCGCCGACCATGCCGGCCACGGCGATGATCGAGCCGACTGACAGGTCGATCTCGCCCAGCAGGATGACCCAGGTCATGCCGAAGGCGGTGATCGCGATGACCGCGACCTGCTGCAGGATGTTGGTGAAGTTGGCCACCGACAGGAAGCGGTCGTTGGTCAGCGAGAAGACGACGCAGAGCACCACGAGCGACAGGAAGATGCCGCCGTATTGCCGGATCAGCGACTTCAGGTAGGAATGGCCCGCCTGTGGCGGTTGAGCGGTGTCAGTCATCAGAATTGCCCCGTTGCAAAGGTCATCACCCGTTCGGGTGTCAGCGTGTCGCGCGCCGCGGCCTCGCGCATCCGGCCCTCGGACATGATCACGACGCGGTCGGACAGGCCCAGGACCTCCGGCAACTCCGAAGAGACCAAGAGGATCGCGGTGCCCTCGGCCGCCAGCTGGCGGATGATGCGGTAGATCTCGAATTTCGCCCCGACGTCAACGCCGCGCGTCGGCTCGTCGAGGATCAGGATGCGCGGCTTGGTGGCGAGCCACTTGGCCAGCACCACCTTCTGCTGGTTGCCGCCGGACAGCGTGCCGGTCACCGTCTCGATCGAGCCGGTGCGGATCGCCAGCCGGTCGACCTCGGCATGCGCCGTTTCGCGCTCGGCCCGGGCGCGCAGGAAGCCCTTCGCCGAATAGCGCGGCAGGGCGGCCATCGAGATGTTCTGCCGCAGGCTGTGCAGCAGCACGAGGCCCTGTTCCTTGCGGTTCTCGGTGACGAAGCCGATGCCGTGGGCGATGGCCTCCGCGGCTGAGCGGATCGTGACCGGCTTGCCGTCGATCTCGACCCGGCCCTCGGCGGCGAGCATGCCGAAAAGCGCGCCCATCACCTCGGAGCGGCCGGCGCCGATCAGGCCGAAGAAGCCGAGGATCTCGCCCGGCCGCAGCTCGAAGCTGGCGTCGCGGAAGGCGCCGGGGCGGGTGAGCCCCTCGACCTTAAGCACCGGCGGCATCGCCGGATCCGGCGCAGGGCCAAGGCGGGGCGGATAGATCTCCTCCATCCGGCGACCGACCATCAGGGCGATCAGCTCCTCGATAGTGGTTTCTTCCTTCTTCACCGTGGTGACGTATTCGCCGTCGCGGACCACGGTGATGTCGTCGGAGAGCCGCATGATCTCTTCCATGCGGTGCGAGATGTAGATGATCGCCTTGCCCTGCGCCTTCAGTCGCCCGATGATGTCGAACAGGATCTCCGCCTCGGAGTCCGAAAGCGACGAGGTCGGCTCGTCGAAGATCACCACCCGCCCGTCATGGCTCAGCCCCTTCGCGATCTCCACCAGCTGGCGCTGCGCGATCGACAGGTCGGCGACGCGGGCGTTCACGTCGACCGGCAGGCCGAGCTCCTCGATCAGCGCCCGGGCCCGGGCCAGGAGCTTGCGCTCCGAGATGAAGCCCATGCGGCTGGGTTCGCGGGTGGCGAGGATATTGGCCGCGACGCTGAGATTGTTGCACAGGCTCAGTTCCTGGAAGACGATGGCCAGACCGCGCGCCGCGGCTTCCTGCGGCGTGCGCGGGTAGTAATCCTCGCCGCCGAGCCGGATCTCGCCCTCGGTGGGCAGTTGCACCCCGGCGAGGATCTTCATCAGCGTCGACTTGCCCGCGCCGTTCTCGCCGAGGATGGTGTGGACCCGGCCGGCGCGGACCGTGAGGTTCATGTTCTTCAACGCGACGATCGGGCCGAATGTCTTGCGGACGCCGGTCAGGTGCAGAATGACATCGTCATTCTCGGCCATTGCGTCTTCCTTCTGGATCGGGGGCTTCTGGATCAGGGGGAGGAGAAAGGACCTCCCGCGCGAGGGCGGGAGGTCCTGACCGGGAGCGGTCGTTTCAGATCACTTGCCGGTGTAGACGCCCGGAACGATCGGCTGGTCGACCGGCACTTCCTCGCCCGCGATGAGCTTGACCGCGGTGTCGACGGCCATCTTGCCCATCTGGTCGGGGAACTGCTGGATCACGCCGACCATGACCGGATCGGAGTCGACCGCGTTGCGCGCCTCTTCCATCCCGTCGAAGCCGATGACCTTCACCTGCTCCTGAAGGCCCGCGGCCTTCACCGCCACGGCGGCGGCCAGCGCCGCGTCATCGCCGAAGCCGAAGATGCCGGTCACGTCCGGGTTGGCCTGCAGCATGTTCTGCGCGGCAGCCAGCGCCTCGGCCCGGGTGATGCCGGTCTGCTGCGCGACGATCTCCATCTCCGGGAAGGCCTCGAGCCCCTTCTTGAAACCGTCGATCCGCGCCACCACCGACTGGACGGTCGGGTAGTCGATGATCGCGACCTTGCCGGCGCCGCCGAGTTCGGCGCCCATCAGCTCGGCCGCCTTCACGCCGCCGGCGTAGTTGTCGGTGCCGATGTAGGAGGTCACCTCCACACCCTGCGCTGGCACATCGACGGTAATGACCTTGATGCCGGCCTGCTGCGCCTTCATGATCGCCGGCAGCGCGCCCTGGCTGTCGACCGGCGAGATCACCAGCACGTCGACGCCCTTGACGATGAAGTCCTCGACATCGGCGAGCTGCTTGGACAGGTCCTGGTTGGCGATGGCGATCTCCAGCGGCACGCCCTGCGCTTGGGCCTCGGCTTCCATGGCCTTGGCGATCTCGATGTAGAACGGGTGCTGCTGGGTCAGCAGCGAGGCGCCGATCCCTTCGGCCCAGGCAGCGCCTGTGGCAAGGATGATGGCGGCGGACGTCAGGACGGTCGAGGTGAGCTTCTTCACGTGGTTTTCCTCCCAGTTCGTGCAGCTTCGGCAGGCCCGGCAAGGTTCAGCACCTGGCCGGATCCTAGGCCAGCTGTTGATAGGGCAAAAGTTTACTTGAGTAAAGCTTTGGGCGGAGATGGGTTGGGCGTGGGCAAGAATGTGCTTTAGCTTCGTCATGCATTCACATGATTTACAGAGGAAAAGAATGGTGTTGGTTGACCGGCTGCGATGACTTGTTGCGCGACCGTGGATCCTTCCCAAGAACCTTTTTCCTGTGAACGGCTCTCGAAGTTGGTGCTTTGACGAATCTTTGGCTGGGGCGGCGGCCCTCTTAAGTGGGCGCCGAGTTGCAGCCTGGCCGGGGTTTTCCGCCAAGCGCTCCCTGTGCAACAGCAGCCGGCCCGCGCCTTGGCGGGACGACCTGAGGGCGCCGATCATTGCTTGCGCAGGAGCGCAAGCAACGCGGATCTGCGGCTTAAACCCTAGATCATCACTCCCGCACAGCGGGCCGTATTGCGGATGTGGCTGGCCATGGCGAGGCGCGCGGCTTCGGGGTCGTGGGTGGCGAGCGCCGTGATGATCTGGCGGTGTTCGCCCAGCGAAGCGCGCATGCGGTCGGCTTCGGTGCGGGGGATCGGTTGGCGCTGTGTCTCGGTCAGCAGGCTGCGCACCGTCTCGTAGAGCGTGCGCAGCATCAGGTTCGGGCAGGCCAG
>NZ_PZKG01000058.1 GCF_003034985.1 Cereibacter changlensis JA139 | reverse complement strand
TTGTGTTCCATGTCTTCGCGTCAATCGCTCAGTTCGAGCGGGAGCGGATTTCGGAGAGAACCAAGGATGGCTTAGAGGCAGCGAGGAAGCGCGGGCGTGTCGGTGGCAGGCCTTCTGCCCTGACCGATGTTCAGAAGGTCGAAGTGCGACGCATGCGTGACGTGGAGCTGAGGTCGATGGCTGAGATCGCCAACCTGTTCCGTGTCAGCACCAAAACTGTGCGGCGGGCATAGCTACGCTTATCGGCGGTTCATAATTCCGCGTCGGTGTATTCCATTCCGGCTCTGTCGCTGCTGCCAAGATGCCTGTTCGGGTGGAGGTGCGTCAGTCGATAGGAATGCGATACTCCGAGCCGCCCAGGGCGCTCGATTTGCTCCACAACGACGAGGTTGTTGTGAATCAGCACGCTGATTGCTGACTTGATCCGCCCTTCTGGAATCCCAGCATAGGCGCTCAGCTGCTCATATGTCATGTGCGCCCGATTCTTTTCGCTGTCCCGGCGTGCCGCAAACGCGAAGTAGGATTTCAGCGCGTCCAGCTCGACCTTCCGACGGAGATGAAAGTCGGTGAACGCTCTGATGCTGCCACCTGTATAGAGCGGTCTTGCAGGCAGCATCGCCCAACCCCGCTTCGGATCATATGCGGTGAGCGCGAAAGTGCTGCGACCTTTTACTTCTCGAACCAGCAACTTCCTTTCCTCAAGCACGTCCAGACCGTCAGAGATTAGAGTTCTGCTCAGGCCGAGTGCCTGGTGCAGATCGTCATAGGTTATCCGCGCGGTGCTGGTTGCCTCATCCGCGTGATGCGCAACGCTCAGCAGCACCATTAGTGCCGCTGCCTGTCGCGATCCGCCCGTCTTGCCCCACTGAAATTCGCGCAGTCCCCCTGCCTCGATCCAGGCAGACGGCAGCTTCACCCAACTGCGAAGCTCCTTCATTCAGTCCCCCGGTGGAGTACCCGGTACACCAAGTACAGGGCAAAACCGCAGATGCCGACCGCCATCAACCCCAGCAACAGGGCAAGGATGACCGGAGAGGTGGAGAGCAACATCCCCGTGATTTCAGTAATTTCCGTCATGGCTTCCTCTTCGTCAGAACTTCCGATGTTGCGAAATTTGACGGAGCGTACTGGTCTAATCTAGATACACCTCACGCGGACCATAGCCGAAAAATTACAATTATTGAAGCATAATCAACGACATAAGTGCCATTTTTCCAGTCTTTAGAACGATCTATTTCAGTCCATGAACATTCACTTGTGGACTGAATTCCATGTCGGAGCGGGAAGATACCTCACCTTGGCATGGGCTGATCATTCATGTCATCTGCACCGATACGACCTCCGAGCCTCTGTATAATACATTCAGCGCATCGTGCCGAACGCGGAACTGGCTTCGGCGCTTGATCACGGGCTTTGCTGTCCCGGCTGCCTCGATCTTGATACCGGGATCATAGTACACGCTTCCGACGGCAACCGCCGCCAGCAGCAGAAGAACGTCAGTCCCCTGGCAGAGCTGCACGACCGCCCCATAGCTGTATTCCGGCGGCGGAAATTGCATAAGCGACGGCACATAGACGGCCTTGGCATGTTTTCGGTTCCAGTGGGCGATGATGCCCCGGAAGCCCCATGACGCCGCAATGTTGTCGTCCCTGTCGAGCAGGACAATCCCGCCGTCGAGATCGGTGATCTTGCCCGAGGTAGCGTCGAAGCCAACAAGCCGCAGCATCAGGCCTGTTTCCGGGTGGAAATCCCGGTTGACGGCATAGATGCCGCCGAAGTTGAACCGATCAGCCTTGCCCGACTTGTCGGCATAGCCATAGCGGCGCAGGAACACGGCCACGCCGTCATCCCGATAAAGGCCGCCGGTCGGTTCCGGTGTCATCAGGGTAACGGGGCTTTTCGCGCGGTAACTGGTGAAGTCACTCACCCCGTATTGCTTGACTTCCCAGCCCATGAAGTCGGGATCGGCATAGCCGTTCGGGGAAATGCCGAGCTCGGCTTCTAACGTATAGCCGCCCCCGTTGCGGGCACTATAGGGTTCCGGCACCCCTTCCCTGCCCATCTTCTGCGATGCGATCCAACCCTTGGCATGTATGCGCCGGAGCGCGGCCAGCAGCGCCTCTTTCGGATCGGTGCCGCACTGCCGCAGCTTTTCCAGATCGAGGAAGACGCCGGTCGCATCGAGGCCGGGCGCGGCAGCATCAAAGGCGCGGGCAACAGGATCGTCACCGGCCACGACATGACCTAGCACCCGGCCATCCGGGCAGATGCCGAAGAACAGCACCCGGCCTTCGTCACGCGATTTCATCAGGACATTGGGCGCGCGCGCTGCCCCGCGCAGGAAGCCGGACATCCGCACTTCAGGGTATTTCGGGTAGAGGATCAGCTGCGCGTCCGGTGCGGGCGTCACGCCGTCATCATCAAGCCAGAAGAAGCGCACCATGGCCTTGGCCCTGTCGCGGACGCTGCCAGCGCGGCTGCTGTCGTCACTCTCGACCTCACCATGCGGAATGATGTTCAGCGCCCCGAAGCCGCCGCCCAGATAAACCTGGTTCTTTGAGTTGTCGTTCGGGGCAAGGCGCTTGGCATAGAACCAGGCCGCGCCATGGGCGGCCATTTGGTCAAGCAGGTGGGTGAGCGGCGTTATCAATCCATTGGCCTTCAATGCAGAATTCTTCTGCATCAGAGGACAGCCAGCAGGCTAGCGAGTCAATGACCTGACCTGGAGGCAGACGCCCCCCGCCCTTCAGCGCGCATTCCCAGACCATACCACAGCGCCAGCCTGCCGCTCTTGCCGCTGTCCAGGTTTCTGCATCGCGTTCCCGGTTGCGTCCGATCTTCGCCAGCCAGAACTCTTCGCGGCTTTTCGGCCAATGGAACATCGGGCAGTTATGGCCGTGCCAGAAGCAGCCATGCACCCAGAGCAGCGCGCGATACTTCGGGAAGATCAGATCGGGCTTGCCCGGAAGATCCCGGCCCTGAAGCCGGAACCGCAAGCCGCGCGCATGCAGCCCCTTGCGGATGATCAGCTCAGGCTTGGTATCCCTTCCCCGGATCGCCGCCATGTTGCGGCTCCGGGTGGCGGGATCATGGACATCAGCCAACTTTGCGCAGACCCGGCCTTTCGGTCAGAGCCAGAATATGCGGCCGCATCAGGCGGGCGACCTCGGCAAAGACCGGCACTGCAACCGAGTTGCCGAACTGCTTATAGGCCTGCGTGTCCGAGACCGGGATGCGGAAGTTGTCATCATAGCCCATCAGGCGCGCGCATTCGCGCGGCGTCAGGCGGCGCGGGTTGTTGCCCGGCCCCCTGCTGACAAGGATCTCTGACCCGTCCTTGTAGTAGCGCGCTGACAGCGTCCGAGAGATGCTGTCGCCATCCACCAGCCCGAAGCCAAAGCCGTTCCCCGCCGCTTTATGCTTTGCCGCGTAGCCTTGCAGGTACTGCCAGAGCTTGTCGCTGAGCGTGTACTTGTCGCTGACCCGTGCATCGCGACCCACGGTGAAATGACTTTCCGGCGCTTCCGTCCCGTCCTCGGGGTGCAGCACATCGCGCATGCCGCGCCCTGCCCGGCCCGATAGGACCAGATCATCATAGGAGAACCCGGTGTTCTCACGAAAGCCGACCATCACGATCCGTTCGCGATGCTGCGGCACGAAATTGGCGGCATCAATGATCCGGGTGTGCAGCGTGTAACCCAGTTCTTCGGTCAGCTTGCGCCGGATCACATCAAACGTGCGGCCCTTGTCATGGCTTTTGAGGTTCTTGACGTTCTCCAGCAGGAACGCCGCCGGGCGGTGGTGCATCAGGATACGCAACACATCGAAGAACAGCGTGCCCTGGGTTTCATCCTGAAACCCGTGCAGCCGCCCCAGAGCGTTCTTCTTGGACACGCCCGCGATGGAAAACGGCTGACAGGGGAAGCCTGCGACCAGAACATCATGCGCCGGAATGTCGGCAGCATCGACTTCACGGATATCGCCCGCGATAGGCCGGTTGTCAGGGAAGTTGGCGTGATAGGTCTTCTGGGCAAAGGCGTCCCATTCCGATGTGAACACGCAGCGCCCGCCCGCGCTGTCCATCGCCTTGCGCAGCCCGCCAATACCGGCGAAGAGGTCGATGAAGGTGAAGGCCCCTTCCGGCTGCGCACTCTTGTGTGTGTCGATCTGCATACGCAGCAGATTGATGACCCCGTCCCGTGGTACTTCTTCGCCGCGCTTCCAGCGGTAGACGTGCCCTTCGGAGTAACCCAGCACTTTTGCGGCCTCTGGCACACTCCAGCCGGTCTGCTGAATCAGCATCTCAAATTCGGTCATCCTGCCCGCGCTCCTCGTCCCCAGTTATCTGGGAATATTTCTGACACTGTGGCGTCAAGATTCCCTTAATGCAAGAACATTGTAACAACAGAATAGGCATGACAGGAGACAGGGCGCGTCACGCGACATATCTTCACCCGGCACCCGGCACCCGGCACCCGGCAAGCAAGAAGCTTGGCCTGCTTAACTGACTGCTTTTGCGAAATCGCATGGCCGAAACTCATACGTCTCTGCATTTGGTCTCCTTACGCACAGGCGACCTTAGAGTGCTACAGGCCCTACCGTGCATCCATCAGGGCGGGTGCTGTTCCAAAACTCGATGAGTTTCGTCCGGTTGTTGATATAGTAGGCCTCAATGTTTTTCTTGAAATGTCGAGTGTTGCCTGATGCTTCCAGCATGCGGCCATCATCTAACGCAAAGCTGGCTTTCCCGTCGTTCTGGATAACATGAAAATGGGGTGGTGGGTGCTCATTCGCGTAGATCTCGACTTTCAAGCCACGAACACGATCCACTACCGCGTCAGTGAGAAAGTAGCGGTGGTTACCGTCCTCCGAGATTTCTACAATCTGCCCTATTTGAATGCTCTGACGAAGTTCTTTCGTCATTTCATCTGGTAGCTCCAATACTACTGGTTCGCCCATTTTGCTGTTAAAATCCCTAAATAAGAGTTTTACCAATAGCCTATACGAAAGCAGAATTTCAGCAAACTCAGACAAACCGGTGCCCCGGCCGCATAGATGCCGTCACCTAGCTTGCATCCTATCACGCAGCGCCTTCGCGAGATCACGAGAGGTGTTGAATACTGCCAGTATCGTGACCGCTTCAGAGCTAACTTCATAGACGATCAGGTAGGGCAAGTCTGCGATGCTGAGTTCCCGCGTCTCGGGATGGCGTCCGGGGCGACCCAAAGCCGGAAACTCAGGCAGCTTCTCCGCCGCACTCACGATTCCCCAATACACCCTTTCAGCAGCAACGGGGTTATCCAGAGCGATGTAATCCACGATCCCTTCAAGATCGCGGGCCGCAGGTTCAGCAATGACGAGCTGCTTCAACGTGACCAGCCGTGCTTTGCTGCTATCTCGGCAAAGACCTCACCCGCAGGTTGGACCTTGCCCTTGCGGGCGGCGGCGATGCCGTCTCTGATCCGTTCTATCTGCCAAGTGTTGGCTTCAAGATACTGCTCAATCGCCTGATTGACGATGTAGTTGCGCGATCGGTCCATCGCACCCGCTAGGGCGTCGATCTCGGCCACCTTGGCCGTGCGGATGGTGATTGGTTCGGATGCGACGCGCTGCGGCATGATGTGCTCCATTGTAATCACCTGTAATCATAGCATCGACTGGTGCGGAATCCAAGCTGTGAACCATGCCGGCGCAGGCCGCCCATCTCTCCCTGCCGCAACTTGACTGACCAGACACTTATTGATTAATCGGATTTTCTAGTTTATCCGGTTAATTTAAATACCAGATAAACTGAAGGATCGGCCATGCCTACCGTCGTCATAGCGTCACCCAAAGGGGGGGCCGGGAAGTCCACCACGGCGGTACTCCTGGGAACTGAGCTTGCTCACGCGGGCGCAAACGTCGTCATGCTGGACTGTGACCCGAACCAGTCTCTGACCCTGTGGGCAGACCGTGGGCCGCTGCCCGACCGGATCAGTGTTCTGTCGAGCGTCAGCGAATCCGACATCGTGAAAACCATCAAACGGCATGACACAGACGGCCAGATCGTGATTGTTGACCTGGAAGGCGTGGCTTCCCGCCTTGTTTCCCGTGCGATCTCGCAGGCTGATCTTGTCATTACGCCCATGCGCGCCACCACTCTGGACGCAACAATCGGTGTCCGCGCCCTGCAACTTATCTCTGAAGAGGAAGAGGCGCTGGACCGGAGGATCCCGCATGCCGTCGTCTTCACCATGACAAAGGCCATCAGGTCCAAGCAGCATAGCGGCATTGCCGGGTCGCTGGCGGAACAGGGTGTGGATCTTATCAATCCCCCGCTGATGGAGCGCGCGGCCTTCTCAGCACTTTTCGAGTTCGGAGGTGACCTGCATACCATGCCCGCACAAGGCAACATGAAAGGCGCTATCGAGAACGCAGCGCAGTTTGCGCAGGCTGTCTATCAACGACTGGCCGGGGAGGCGGGAGAATGACCGACAAGCCTTTCAACATCGACCTTGGCCGTCTGAAGACACGTGAAAAAGACAGAAGCGCGCAGGCTGTTGAGAAGACCGACAGGGCAGGCGAAGAGCTTGGCTTTGTAGCGCGTGAACCCCAAAAGAAGCGGGGACGCAAGCCAAGCCCCCGCACCGGACAGGTGCATGCCAAGGTTATGCCCGGAATTTCAGAAGAAATTGCCAGCGAGGCGAGGCGCAGGGGCGTTCAGCAAGGGGTCCTCATCGAGGAGGCTTGGAGGCTATATAAAGACAAATCCGGTATGTAAAATTATCCGGTATTCTTTCTGCTCTGCATCCACTTCCGGCAGAATCCAAGGAAAGCTGCTTCAGGATTGCGCGGTGCTTCGGGCAGCCACTCCCGCCATTCCCGTTCAAGGTAGTGAACATCATGACCGGGGGCGAGCATGCGCGCGGTTTCGTACACATCAGGATCAAGTTGCGGTGCTACAGCTTGCGGCAGGACCACTTTGACATTCTGCCGGTTCGTGAAAAGAACCGTGTCCTCTTGCTCGTTCATTTCTATGGAATAGTCGGGCATGTGGTCGTGCGACTGGTCTTCGCGGATGATGTTCATAACCAAGCGCCGGAACTCGCGTAGCGTCGAGTTTGATCCACATTTCTTTTGAAGAAGTGACAGGCCGATCCGCCATTCCTTTTGTGCGCCACAATGCTTGCGGGCAATCTCGTAGATGCGGCGTTCGAGAGGTTTGCGAAGACGGAAATAGTCACGATGAAGGGTCAGCACTTCCTTGGACCGGATCGCATTGAACACCCAATCTGAAAGCTTGACCTCGACCTCCTGCATCCGCCCGTCACGCGTTTCCCGGACAATCTCGGCGCTTTCGATCAGTCCGAATGTCCGGAAAACTTCCTGACCGCCTGTCACGATGTTGGTGCTGATCCGTGTGCCAGCCAGCCGCTCCAAAGCCGCTTTGAGCTGAGCATACCCGGAGCCAGCCGTATTCCGGTTGGTTGCCACAAGCATGTCAAACGCACGGAAACGAACTGCTTGCGACACTTCCTTACCTTCGTTGATGGCCGTCATCAGCTGACTGATGCAGTAGATCAGAATATCCCTGTCATGGACCGTCGCCAGTCCGTCCACCGAGGGTTTGATCGCGATCTTGATGCCATTGTGCTCATACTCGCGGACACGTGTATCCGGCTTGGTCGAGAGCGAAAATATCGGATGCTCCATCGAGGCCATATCAGCCTTGGGAACAGCATCAAAAATATCGCAGACGAAGAAATCGCCTTGCGGATACCTGTCTGGCAGGAGGGGGGAGCGGTTGATTGCGCTCTCATCAGACAAAGCGAAATCCTTTCGTACTTTCACACACATTAGGGCTGGATTAGAGAGAAGTCACGGTGATTCGTACTTTCACACACAGCGAGGCCTTTCGTACTTTTACCCACGTTCTTTCGTACTTCTACCCACGTTCTTTCGTACTTTCACACACAGAAGTGTCGAGATATGTATTTCTTATCAAGTACTTGCGGGTCATTTTTTCTGCTTAACACAGATTCTAACACATACTTAACACCAAGGCCTGTGGATAACTCCATTTTCCACTCCATAGAACGCTATAACCGCATCAGCACACAAGCCAGAGCGCTGTCGCAGGAACCAGCATCTGACCCCCGATAATCAGACAGGTCGTATCATTGTCAGCCATGAAGCGGGGCAGCATCGAGACCGGCAACGAGTCCTAGCCCTTCAAGCACCGCACCTGACGCACCCAATCAGGGCCTGAGCCGCCTGCACTCCTTGATCAGTTCCGGTGTCTCAGGCCCTGATCACACCCACCCGAGGAAGGCAAAATTGGATGCCGAGAGGGGGCAAGTTTTTGGTGCCGATTGATACCCAGCCCCAACTCGTGACGGATCGCTTCCCAGATCCGGTCCGAGTATCGATCGCGATCTCGAAGGCGAACTGCACTAGCATCGGATACCGGATAACGACGCATCTGGCGAAGCTTTACCACCGCCTCGGCAGTGAAGTGAGAGGGTGGGGGCGCGATAGCCTTCACGAGCCCAGAATGGCCCAAGGGAGGCCTTATGGGGATTCGTCGCCACCTCCCCCTCAGGTCCTTTGTGGGCCACTACGGGGCAAATTGGGCCATGGTCGCCACGCATCCCGAAAGATGGGGTGACCAATCTTCCCCGTCGGGCCGGTGGCCGCGACGGAGGTCTGCGAGCGAGCGAAGCCGAGCCGTCTGGAGGTCGTTCGGCAAGCCTCTCTCCCGGTGGAAGGGACACACCTGACGCAGCAAACTGCAAAATGCGCTAATGCACTGATAGGTATGAATAAATCAGAGGATATGGAGAAAGTCTGCCCCCCGGTCGAAAACCTTGCGTTTTCAGTAGCTTGAGATCACCATGGCACAGAATGGCACGGTCGTGCCATAAAATGGCACGAGGAAAATGTAACAATATCAAGTGCATATTTTTGTCCTGATCCGGCCGAAGAGGCTTAGAGGATGCTGAGAGAGACGTTTTGACCAATTGCCTAATATATTTGATTGTTCAAAGCTCAGGTTTCGCAATCGTCTAATCTTTTGCAAAGTGCTCCCATGCCGCCTCAGACCACCGCCCCCGTCGCCTCTGTCATCGCTCACAAGATCACGACGCCGGCCCAGCTCCGCGGGCTCGCCCTTCACGCGCTGCGCACCCCGGAAACTGCCCGGGCGAAGATCCGCGCCGACGCAATCCCACAAGCCGGTCTCGCATGGGGCAGGGCCGCAGACCCCCGTGACCCCTACGCGGCCTTCAAGGCTCACAAGCGCAGCACCAAGGCCGTCGAACGCAAGGGTGCGCCGATCTGCCTGCACCTGACGTGCAGCGTTTCCCAGAGCTGGATCACGGCGGAGGGCGCGCTGCACGATCCTGACAACCCCCGGAACGCCGTGCTTTTCGAAGAGGCCAGGGCGTGGGCTGAGAGCTGGGCTGGGGAGGGCGCTGTCTTCGCCGCGCGCCTCGATCTCGATCTGGACGGCGGCGGGGTGGTGGATCTCTTCGTGGCGCCGCTGCGCCTCAGCCGCGAGAAGCAGGTGATCTCGACGGCGAAGGCCCTGAAGGAGCTGCAGCTCGGCATCGGGGACCGGGTCGAATACGCAGCGCTTCAGACCTCCTGGGCGCAGTGGTGCCAGGCGCGGCTTGATGCGGCGATCCAGCGTGGTGAGCGCAAGGGGACGCAGAAGCCTTCCCCGGTCGCCTGTGGCGACGCTACGGGTGCTCAGGAGGCTACCGCGCGTCCTGAGCCTGCCTCGGCGTCAGAGACGGCGCTGCAGGCCCTCCAGCGGGCGGGATCGGCGGGGGAGGACGAGGACCAGCAGCTCCGTGACTACCTGCTGCTGCGCCGGGAGATTGCGGCCTACCGAGAGAAGCCCAAGGCCTACCTGCCGCCCGCCGGCATAGTGCCGTTCGATGCCGGCATGATGCTGGGCTCCCTAGCCCAGCCATGGCCAATCATTCTCGGCATGTGCAGCGGCGCGCTCGAGGTGCTGCGGGCTGCCGCCAACCTTGGCATCACCGTCGATGACGACCGCAAACGCTTCGCGGCCAGCAAGGTGTATTTCCCCCGCTACGTCGATCAGGCCTACCTGGGCGCAGTCCTGGCCGAATGCGGGACCGTCTGCGCCCAGGCGGAGGCCTTGTGCAAGACCGTGGTCCTGCACAACAGGGGCGCCTTGAAGGCGGACCTCGATCCCGAGGTGTTCTGGCCCTTCAACAGCGCCAAGACCCTCGCGCGGCACCGCAAGCGCATCCAGCGCATGACGCCCAAGGCCATGCGGGAAATCGCTCCCAAGCCCGCGAAAAAGAAACCCCCAGTGCCAAGAAAAAATGCGAGCACCTTGCCGCGGCGACAGCAACGTTTTTTATCGTCTCTCTGAGACTACTGAGTATGGCAATCACGAGCGCAATAAAAACAACCATTTACCTGATAATGGTGTTTTTTTGCTTCTATGACGGCACTGCGGCAGTTATGGAAGTCTCCCAGATAGGTTCTATTAGCAGTTGGCATGAACGAGCAGCCAACTTTGTGAACTTCGTGGTCTCCATTGGATTGAACGTTGTTGTTTACATAATACTGAGCCATGGCCAGTCTCCGGGATGGAAGTGGTGTATCGACACACATATAACACTATAGGAAATAAAATCAAAATGATAATATTTTCTTGCGGAAACCTATGTGCGAATGTGAGGGGATGCTTTCGATAGGCTTAGAGGATCAGCGTTGCTAACCTCGCCTCGGGGGTATTTGGTCTGGCGGCTCTCGTGGAGCAGGAGGACGACCGGACTTTCCCTGAGGGCCTTCTGCGGATGTGATCGTGGTGCCGCTGGCCAAGGTAATGCGAGGGGTTCGGCGGGCCTAGGCGTTCGCGCTAGCGGCATAACCTGTGCCGATTCTGCAGGCTCGATACATGGACGTAACGTTGTCTATGAGCTCTGAGAAATATGACGCTCTTCGCCATCGGCTAGATCTTCTAGATGGCTTGATACCTGTAGGAGCGTCAATTTAACTCTTTCGTACAGCTCTTTCGATACAGTACGGCGTGGTTCGCCATGACGCTCCATCTCATAGATATCGCAATCTAGTTCATTAATAATGGCGAGAATGGCCTGAGAGCCGGCTTTGTAGTTCATTGCTATTTCCCCTTTCTGGATCTGCACTTCGAGAAAAATAGAAAACAAAACGGTGTGACGCTTATGCACGTCACACCCTAAGTTGGTGCGATGGGAGAATACTCTCGGGTGGTCACCGACCAAGACGGTTGTAGAACCGTCCCATGTTTGCAGCGTTGCCGCTGACCTCAAGTCCTCCAGTGGTCTTGCGGACACTTAGTCCGCTTGCCCCCGCAGCCTGCCGAACCCTCTGCTCATAGGCGCTCTGAAGGTCGCGCTGTAGCGCACTTGCCAACGATTGCGGCGACGAGAAGCTCCGCCCCTTGTACTTGAACCGGATCATGGTTCAGCCCTTCGGGGGGAAGGGATCGTTGCCGTAGCTGTAGGCTTCCCGGAAGCGGCTGTCCCGCCCTTGGATACGCAGCTCCGATTCTTGGTTCTGCGCGATGCCACGACCAAAGTTGATCGCTTCACGCTGCGTGTCGAACACGCGGGTCGGGCGCTCGTTACCCTCACCGCGTACCGCCCACTTGCCGCCACGCGTGACGACGTACTGGTTTTTGCCGCTTGACATTTTCGCTTTCCTTCCGGTTGCGATATGGGTTAGTGATTGCAAGATCGCAATCTCACACATATTGCGACAACGAAGGGAGATTGCAAGAGTGAAATCGCTATGAAAGAGCAGTTCCTCAACGAAGCGTTCTACCATGCCTTGGATGGGCACCGTCAGGCGAAGCGACTGACGTGGAAGGCTGTCGCGGAACAAGCAGAGGTGAGCGCGTCAACGCTCACACGGATCGCGCAAGGGAAGCGCCCGGATGTGGACACAATGGCTGCACTTTGCCGTTGGTCGGGTTTGAGTGCTAATGACTTCATAGATTATCAAGAGACAGTTGCAAAACCGGAACCCCTCGGCCAAATTATGGCCCTGCTCCGAGCTGACAAGAAAATAGCGCCGGAGGGAGCCGCAGCTATCGAGGTAATGATTAAAGCGGCATACGAGCAGTTTCGTAAGGAGATTTAGTGTGCCAAAGCAGAAGCTGCGTCGAGGATTTGTTACCGAGGCTCACTGGTGGGCCAGCTCATTGCGAAAGGAAATGAAAGTTGTCGCGGATGCGCCTCTCTGTCCTCGCGAACTCGCAGAGCATCTGGAAGTTAAGATCATTCGACTCACGCAGCTTCCGCCTTTTAACGAACGTGAACTCTTACTGTCTCGAAAGGCAGGCTGCGGCTTCTCTGCAGCGGCCTGCTTTGAAGGCCTTAAAGCTTTCATTTTCTTGAACGATGCGAACGATCCTAAACGTCAAAATTCGGATATTGCGCACGAAATTGCGCATATTCTTTTGCGCCACACCCCCGTTAACCCATTTGTGCCTGGTGGGAAGCGCGAATTCTCTCCAGAGGATGAGCTCGAAGCGGAGACTCTTGGACCCACCTTGTTAGTTTCGGAAGCCGCCGCGCTTCGCGCTTATCGGCTTATCAATGCCTCCCAACATTCGTTGCTCTCCCTGTCAAATGAGTGGATGGTGACCGAAGACGTAATCCGCTGGCGCATGAACGCAGTTGGGGCAAACAAACGCGCTAGAGCTGCGGCATAAATCTAAATTTTAAGGGGCCGCTCAACGGCGCTAAACGGAACGGGAATCAAATATTGTGAGGGGTTCGAATTGCCTATCCGCTTGCGGGCTGCCGAGTATCCTTAGGCAGAAACAACGGGGCTCTGCTAACCCTGCGTAATGCTGTTTCCAGAAAATGTTAAATTACTCAGTTTCGGCGAACGTCACGCACAATGTTGCACTCTGTCAGCGACGCTTACTAGGCAGCCACTCAAGGTGTGGTGTCAGGGCCATGTCACCATCTTTGTTGGCCAATAAGGGTCGTTTCTGGCCCCCTGACCTGCCCCACCGACGGTCAGGCACTTAGAGGGGACATAAACCCATGACAAAACCTTTGCGGTTTTGGGAGGTTTTTGGCATGAGTAGGCATGATCATCGGTTATGCCCGCGTCAGCACAGACGACCAGAATCTGGACGGCCAGCTCGACGTCCTGAAGGCGGCGGGTGCCGAGAGGATCTTCGCGGAAAAGATCACTGGCACGGTCCGCAGCAGGCCTGAGCTGGACCGCTTGCTCGATCAGCTGCGCCAAGGTGACGTAATCACCGTCACCAAGTATGACCGCCTTGCTCGGTCCTTGCGTGACCTTCTCGATATCGTGGACACGATTCAGGCGCAGGGTGCGGGGTTCCGGTCGCTGGCCGAGGACATCGACACCACCACGCCCGCCGGTCGGC
>NZ_PZKG01000057.1 GCF_003034985.1 Cereibacter changlensis JA139 | reverse complement strand
TTCCCCGCCGCCGGCCTGCATGGCGTCGAGCGCCGCCGCGCCGCCGGCGATCTGGAGCGCGCCGCCGTGGCCCCTGCGCTGGTCGCAGTGCGCAACGATCTGGCCCGCCGCACCGCACAGATGTCCGGCGTGGTGCTGGAAGACAAGGGCCCCGCCGTCGCCCTGCATTTCCGTCAGGCGCCCGAGCGCGAGCAGGCGGTGCGCGACATGATGGCCATGGCGCAGAAGGTCATGGGCCAGGGCTGGACCCTGCAGCACGGCAAGATGGTGATCGAGCTGCGCCCCGCCAATGCCGACAAGGGCTCGGCGCTAAAGGCCTTCATGTCCGAGCAACCGTTCAAGGGCCGTCGCGCCATCGCCATCGGCGACGACGTGACCGACGAGGAGATGTTCAAGGTGGTCAATGCCCGCGACGGCCTCTCGATCCGCGTCTGCGAGACCGAGGCCCCCACGGTCGCCACCGCCCGCATCGCCTCGCCCGCCGCCCTGCGCGCCCTGATCGCGGAGCTTGGCGCATGAGCCGCCTCGTCGTCGTCTCCAACCGCGTCCCGCTTCCCGACGAGAACGGCAACCCTCCCCCAGGCGGCCTCGCCGTCGCCGTCCATGCCGCGCTGCGCGAGAGCGGCGGCATCTGGATGGGCTGGTCCGGCAAGACCACCGGCGAGGAGGAGCCGACCGGCCTCACCACCCTCGAGCATGGCAAGATCAGCTACGTCCTGACCGATCTCACCCAGGCCGACCTCGACGAATATTACAACGGCTTCGCCAACCGCGTGCTCTGGCCGATCTTCCACTGCCGCCTCGACCTCGCCGAATACGCGCGGCAGGAAATGGCCGGCTATTTCCGCGTCAACCGCCTGTTCGCCGAGCGTCTGGTGCCGATGCTGGAGCCCGACGACGTGATCTGGGTGCATGACTACCACCTGATCCCGCTCGCCGCCGAGCTGCGCAAGCGCGGGGTGAAGAACCGCATCGGCTTCTTCCTGCATATCCCCTGGCCGCCCGCCGACATCCTGACGGCCCTGCCGGTCTACGAGATCATCATGCGCGATCTGGCCGAATACGACCTCGCCGGCTTCCAGACCGATTACGATCTCGACAATTTCGTCGGCTGCCTGCGCCGCGAGAAATGGGGCGACCGCACCGACAAGAACACCGTTCATGCCTTCGGCCATGACTTCGCCGCCGGCGCCTATCCGATCGGCATCGAGACGGCCGAGTTCGCGAGGCTGGCGGAAAAGGCCGGCGAGGCCTCGATGGTCGGCGAGATGGAGCAGAGCCTGAACGGCAGCGCGCTGATGATCGGCGTCGACCGGCTCGACTATTCCAAGGGCATCTCGCACCGGATCGACGCTTTCGAGCGCTACCTGACCCGCAACCCCGAGATGGCGGGCAAGCTGACGCTCCTGCAGGTCGCGCCGCATTCCCGCTCCGACGTGAAGGAATATCTCGACATGCAGGCGCAGGTCGAGGCGCATTGCGGCCGGGTGAACGGCGCGCATGGCACGATCGACTGGGTGCCGATCCGCTACGTGAACCAGTCGCTGACCCGCCCGGTGCTCTCGGGGCTCTACCGGCTGGCCAAGGTCGGTCTGGTGACGCCGCTGCGCGACGGGATGAACCTCGTCGCCAAGGAATACATCGCCTCGCAGGACCCGGAGGATCCCGGCGTCCTGGTGCTGTCGCGCTTCGCCGGGGCGGCGCGCGAGCTCGATGGCGCGGTGTTCATCAACCCCTACGACACCGATCAGACCGCCGCCGCCATCGGCCGCGCGCTGGAGATGCCGCTGGACGAGCGCATGGCCCGCTGGCGCCGGATGATGGATCACCTGCTGAAAAACGATGTCGGCCACTGGTGCCGCAGCTTCCTCGACGACCTGTCGGAGGCGCCGCTGCACCACGCGGCCACCTGAACCGCCCCCGGGGGCCTCAGCCCTGGCCCCCGGAGACATGCCCCTGCCCGCTCAGCGGAAAGCGGATCTCGCAATCGGCCCCGTCGCCGCTGAAGCTCAGCCGCGCCTCGCCGGCCAGCATATAGGCGATGCTCTTCTCGATGGTCTCCGACCCGAAGCCGCGCCGCTCCGGCTCGGCGGGCATCTCCACCTCGCTCTCGCGCCAGTGCAGCACCACTTGCTCGGGCTCTTCCGTGATCTCCCAGGTCACGCTCAGCCGCCCCTCCGGCCGGGCGAAGGCGCCGTATTTGCCGGCATTGGTCGCCAGCTCGTGGAAGGCGAGCGCCAGAGCCTGCGCCGCACCGCCGGTCAGCTCGATGCACGGGCCGCGCAGCAGGGTCCGCTCCGGATCATCCATGCCATGCGCCTGCAGCTCCTGCCGCAGCACCTCCTCCAGCGCGATGGTGCCATCCATGGCCCGGGTCAGCATGTCCTGGGTCCGGCCCAAGGCCTGCAACCGCGCCTCGAAGGCCTCGGAAAAATCATCCAGCGTTCCGCTCGACCGCCGGGTGCGCCGCGCCAGCGAACGGATGTTCAGAAGCAGGTTGCGCACCCGATGCTGCAATTCGCCCAACAGCAACTCGCTGCGCTCCACCGCCCGGTTCAGCGCCGCCTCGGTTTCCAGCCGGTCGATCGCCGCCGCCAGCAGGTTGGCGTAGTTCTGCAGGAAGACCGCGTCATCGTCGTCGAAAGCATGCGGCGCGCGGGCATCCACCTCCAGCACGCCCCAGGCGCGATGCTCGCCGTGGATCACCACATTCACCATGCTGCGCACGTGATGCTCGCGCATGAAGGCCGGGATCTCGAAGCGCAGCTCCTCGCCCACATCGCCCGAGATCACCGGCTTGTCCATCTGCATCGCGTAGCCGCTCGGCGACAGCTCATGCGCGCCGAAGATCTCGCGGCCGACGACGCCGGGATTCCAGCCGACGCCAGAGCGCACCAGCATCCGCTCGCCATCCGGCAGCAGTTCCAGCACCTTCACCAGTTCGGCATCAAGCGACGTGGCCACGGTCTCGCAAGCCTCGGTCAGCAGCCGGTCCAGATCATGGGTGCGCAGCGACTGGGTGCCGAACGAGGCCAGCGCCGCGGTCTGCCGTTTCAGTTTCCGGATTTCGTCGTGCATGGAAGACTCCTTCATCATCCGGTCCGTGCGGCGCAGGACAGGTCGTTCTGCAGCTCGGTTTCAGGCAGATCAGTTTGCGGACAGGCCGCGCAGGTCGGCCTGATGCTGCGCCAGCCCCTCCACCGCCTCGGCTGCGAAGTCGCGCAGCGCGCCGGGCTGGCCCTCGGCGGCGAAGCCCTGGAAAAGCGTCACCGCCTCGTCATGCGCGCGGCCCTGCGCGCTGAGATAGCTGTCGTCGAAATCCTCGGCGCTGCTCTTCTTCAGCGTGTCCACATCCGCCAGATGCCGCGGCGACATGCCCGCCGCCGGCGTCACCTTGTCGGCCTTCGCCGCCTCGATCAGCTGCGCGGTCGCCTCGGTCTTCTCCGCCACCATGGTCTCGGCGAAGGCGCGGACCTCGGCATCCTGCGACCGCTCCAGCGCGATCTCGCTGGAGATGATGCCATACATCGCGGAAGACAGCGCCATGTCCGAGAACACCTGCGGGTCATCGACGATGACCAGCGGCGTCTCGCGCAGCTGCGCGACCGCGGTCTGGGCGACGGGGGCGAGCGCCAAGCCAAGGCCCAGCGCCAGGGTCACGAGTTTCATGGGTCCTCCTAGGTCTGACGGGGATCAACCGTTGCCTCCCCCCTAAGTTCCGCCGCGGGGCAGGCCGCCCGAGGAACATTCGCGCGCCGCGGCGGTTTTCAGGACGGCAGGCCAAAGGGCGGGCAAGAGGTTAACGGCAGGTTGACGCCCACCAGAACCTTCAATCCGATCAACAGCTTGCCCTGATTTTCACGCGTGAAACGGAAGGCCAAGCCATGCCCGCAAAATCCTAGGCCCAGCAGAAAGCCGCCGGAGCCGCGCTCTCGGCCAAGCGCGGCGACATGAAGAAGAGCGACCTGAAGGGCGCCTCGAAAAGCATGGAGAAATCCATGACAGAAAAGGAGCTGGACGAGCTCGCCTCGACCAGCCGCAAGGGCAAGCCCGAACACAAGTCGAAGGACTAGGCCCGCGGCTCGGCCGAAAGAAAGCCCAGCATCCGCCGCTCCTCCGCCTTCAGCTCGTGATCGCCGACCGGCTCCACCAGTTCCAGCGCCTCCTGCCGCGCATCGGGCGAAAGCTCGGCCAGCGACAGGATGCGGGGGTGGATGTAGGAGGCCTTGCTGATCGTCGGCGTGTTCATCAACCGCTCCGCCGCCGCCTCCGCCATCATCTTCGCCGTCAGCTTCCCCTCCGCCGCCCGCGCCGCCCCGAAGGCCGCGAGCGACCCGCCCCAGGTCCGGAAGGTCTTCGCCGTCGCCTCCGGCACCCCGGTCGCCTCGGCGAGATAGGCGTTGACGTGATGCGAGGCCACCTTCCGCACCTCGCCCTCCTCGGTGACATAGGTGAAGAGGTTGCGCCCCGGCAGGTCCCCGATCTCCTGCAGGATCCGGTGCAGCCGCTTGTCCCGCAGGGTATGCTGCACCTTCTTGCCGCCCTTGGCCCGGAAGCTCAGCCGCACCTCACCCTCGGTCAGCTTCATGTGCCGCGACAGGAGCGTCGTGGCCCCGAAGGTCTTGTTCTCCGAAGCATAGGCCGAGGTGCCGACCCTCAGGTAGGTCCGGTCGATCAGCATGGTCAGAGCGGCGAGGCTGAAGTCCAGCTCCCCCGCCTCGGCATGCAGGTCCCGCGCCACCCGCCGCCGTAGCCGACCCAAGGCCGCGCCGAAGGGCGCCAGCTGCGAATACTTCGCCTCCGACCGCCAGCTGCCCCAATGGGGATGATAGCGGTACTGCTTGCGCCCCCGCGCGTCGAAGCCGGTCGCCTGCAGATGGCCGTTCTCCAGCCGGCAGATCCAGACCCGCTCATAGGCGGGCGGGATCCCCAGCTTCAGGATGCGCTGGCGCTCCCCCTTGTCGAGCAGCCTGCCATCCGGGCCGCGATAGACGAAACCCTTGCCGCACCGCCGCCGGCTGATCCCCGGATCGGCGTCGCTGACGTAGATCAGCCCCTCCGGCACCAGCGCCGCGCTGCCATCGTCGAGCGTGACCAGCACCTCGGGTCCGTTGTCCTTCACGCCTGTCCCTCCCCCGGATTGCCGCATCAACCTGCGGAACGCGGCGGGGTTCCCGGGCGTTGCTCCCCAGGTTACGGCCCTGCTTGTCTCCGGCATCGAAGCGGCCTATCCCGGAAGCACCGGCAAGAGGCGAAAGGTTTTTCAAACGTGCCGCAGCGTATCTCTCCGACGGCGCCGTTCCGGCACAAGACCTTCCGCTATCTCTGGCTCGCGACGCTGGTCTCGAACTTCGGCGGTCTGGTGCAGGCGGTAGGCGCGGGTTGGATGATGACCACGCTGACCGACTCGCCCGGCCTGATCGCCCTGGTGCAGGCCTCGAACACGCTGCCGATCATGCTGTTCTCGCTGCCCTCCGGCGCGCTGGCCGACAACCTCGACCGGCGCAAGATCATGCTGGTGGCGCAGGGCTTCATGCTGCTGGTCTCGGCCGCGCTCGCCTTCTGCGCCTATGCCGGGCTGCTGACGCCATGGCTGCTTTTGGGCTTCACCTTCCTGATCGGGCTCGGCGTCGCGCTCTACAACCCGTCGTGGCAGGCCTCGATGGGCGACATCGTCCCGCGCGACGACCTGCCTTCGGCGGTGGCGCTGAACAGCATGGGCTTCAACCTGATGCGCAGCGTCGGCCCGGCGCTCGGCGGCTTGATCGTTGCCGCCGCCGGGGCGGCGGCGGCCTTCACGCTGAACGCGCTGAGCTACATTCCCTTCATCCTGACGCTGGCCCGCTGGAAGCCCGAGGTCGCGCCGCGCCGCCTGCCGCGCGAGGCCTTCGGCAGCGCCATCGGCGCCGGGCTGCGCTATGTCGCCATGTCGCCGGTGCTGCTGAAGGTGATGTTCCGCGGCTTCCTCTTCGGCCTCGCCGCGGTCTCGGTGCTGGCGCTGCTGCCGCTGATCGCCCGCGACCTGCTGGGCGGCGGGGCGCTCGCCTATGGCGTGCTGCTCGGCGCCTTCGGGGTCGGCGCCATCGGCGGCGCGCTGGGGAGCCCCCGGCTGCGCGAGCGCTTCTCCAACGAATGGATCGTGCGCGGGGCCTTCAGCCTCTTCGCGCTCGCCGTCACCGGGCTGGCCGTCAGCCCGACGCTCTGGCTCAGCGCCGCGGTGCTGCTGCCCGCCGGGGCCTCATGGGTGCTGGCGCTGTCCCTGTTCAACGTCTCGGTGCAGCTGTCGACGCCGCGCTGGGTCGTCGGCCGGGCGCTGTCGCTGTACCAGACCGCGACCTTCGGCGGCATGGCGGGCGGCAGCTTCCTCTGGGGCCAGGTCGCCGAGGTCTCCGGCCCGCGCGAGGCGCTGCTCTTGTCGGCGGCGGTGCTGCTGCTGGGCGCCTTGGCGGGGCTGAAGCTGGCGCTGCCCGCCTTCGGCACCGCCAACCTCGACCCGCTGAACCGCTTCAACGAGCCGACGCTGCGCCTCGACCTGCGCGCCCGCAGCGGACCCATTCAGGTCATGGTGGATTACGTCATCCCGCAGGAGAACATCCCGGCCTTCCTCGCCACCATGGCCGACCGCCGCCGCATCCGCATCCGCGACGGCGCCCGGCAATGGGCGCTGCTGCGCGATCTGGAGCAGCCCGACATCTGGGTCGAAAGCTATCACGTCGCGACCTGGGCCGAGTATCTGCGCCACCACGAGCGGCGGACCAAGGCGGATGCCGAGGTCACCGACCGGCTGATGGCGCTGCACCGGGGGCCGGAGAAGCCCCGGGTGCACCGGATGATCGAGCGTCAGACGGTGCCGCTGTTCGACGACATGCCGCTAAAGCCCCATCCCGACATTCCGTGATCAGCCCATCCGCTCCGACGCATGACCGCCGGGGCTTGCCGGGAAGACCACGGTCTTGTTGCCGTTCAGGAAGACGCGGTGGTGGATATGCGCGTGGATCGCGCGCGACAGCACCCCCGCCTCGACGTCGCGGCCAAGGCTGACGTAATCGTCCGGGCTCTGCGCATGGGTGATGCGGACGGTGTCCTGCTCGATGATCGGGCCCTCGTCCAGATCGGCGGTGACGTAATGCGCCGTCGCCCCGATCAGCTTCACCCCGCGCTGATAGGCCTGCTTGTAGGGGTTGGCGCCCTTGAAGGACGGCAGGAAGGAGTGGTGGATGTTGATGATCCGCCCCGACATCTTCTGGCAGAAGGCATCCGACAGCACCTGCATGTAGCGCGCCAGCACCACCAGTTCCGTCCCGCTCTCCTCGACCAGCGACAGCAGCCGGGCCTCGGCCTCGGGCTTGTTCTCCTTGGTGACGCGGATGTGGTGGAAGGGGATGTCATGGTTCACCACGACCTTCTGGTAGGTCATGTGGTTGGACACCACGCCGACGATGTCGATCGGCAGCGCGCCGATCCGCCAGCGGTAGAGCAGGTCGTTCAGGCAGTGGCCGAAGTTCGACACCATCAGCAGGACCTTTATCTTCTGCGCCTGGTCGAACATCTGCCATTCCATGTCGAAGGGCGTGGCGATGGCGGCGAAGCCTTCGGTCAGAGCCTCCAGCGTCGTCCCCGTCTCGGGGCGGAAGCCGACGCGCATGAAGAAGTTGCCGGTCTCCAGATCGTCGAACTGCGCCGAGTCGGTGATGTTGCAGCCGTTCTCCGCCAGATAGGTGGCGATGGCCGCGACGATCCCGCGGCGGGAGAGGCAGGTGACGGTCAGGACGAACTGCGGCATGAGGTTCCTCGGAAAGCAAAGGGCATGGGTTCCGGCTATAGTGCCGGAGGCCCTGCGGCACATCACAAAGCGACGGTCAGATGGCGATTTCAGACATTGGCCAGAGTGTCGGGCCTTCGCGCCCAGCGACAGGGCGCGAATTGCCGCTGGCGATCAGCGTTTGCCGTAGTAGAGGCCGACGACATGCTCGGCCTCGGCGAAGAACAGCCAGCGCTGCACGAAGGCGCCGGTCAGATGCAGCAGCACCGCGAGGCCGATGGTCAGCGGCGAGGGCCAGAGCGTGAGCGGCGCGGGCAGCACGGCGGCGAAGAGCACCGCGATGACCCGCAGCTTCTGCGCATGCTTGCGGCCGACGACATGGATCATCTCGCGCATCAGGTAGTTGCCGCCGGTATGCGGCTGCTCGAAAACCCGGGGGCTGCCGATGCTGCCGAGTCCGGTGGCGGTGCTCAAGGTGGAGCCGCAGGCGGCGAAACGCAGGTCGCCGGCGCGGAAGCCCCAGACGAGGGCGATGCCGAGGGCGAGGCAGCAGAGCAGGGCGAACCAGCCGGTCCCGGCGAGGATCGCGCCGCCGGTGAGCGAGAAGAGGCCGTAGGTCAGAGGCACCGAAAAATGGTTCCAGCGCGGCACGGTCTTCAACTGGGCGTAGAGCATCGAGGTGCAGAAGATCGTCAGCGCCGAAAGCGCGGCGCCGAGGAGGCCGAGCAGCGGCACGTCGAAGCCCAGCCAGTCGCCCAAGGCGCAGGGGGCCAGCAGCAGCAGCGCCGCGACCGAGGTCCAGGCCTCGCGCGACAGCCAGCTGGTGCGCCATTGGGTGAAGGCCAGCAGCGCGCGCTGCGGGTTGCCTAAGTGCGCGGTGGAGGCGGTCAGCCCGCCGGCTGCCAGCGCATAGCCAAGGCCCCAGAGCCAGAAGGCGGGCCAGCCCTTTGGGTCGGCGATGCCCAGACCGAGAAGGGCGAGGAAGCCGAAGCCGAGCCCCGATAGCACGGTGAAGACGATGACGGAGGGAGCGGGGTGCATTCAGATCCGCTCCAAGAGCTTGTCGAGCCAGCCGGCAAAGCCGGTCGCCTTGATGTCCAGCAGCGGCGCCAGCAGCGAGGCCTCCTGCGGACGGTCCTTCTTGCGCGGCGGCAGGTAGCGGTTCACCGGCTTGGTGCCTTGCTCGGGCATCAGCTCAAAGCCGCCGCGCTCCGCCACCAGACGGCTCACCTTGCTGTCCGGGTCGCCCAGATCGCCGAAATGCCGCGCGCCGGTCGGGCAGGTGCGGACGCAGGCGGGCTGGCGGTCGATCTCGGGCAGGTTCTCGTTGTAGATCCGGTCGACGCAGAGGGTGCATTTCTTCATCACCCCCGCCGTCTCCTCCATCTCGCGCGCGCCATAGGGGCAGGCCCAGGCGCAGAGGCCGCAGCCGATGCAGGCGTCCTCGTTCACCAGCACGATGCCGTCCTCCTGGCGCTTGTAGCTGGCGCCGGTCGGGCAGACGGTGACGCAGGGCGCATCCTCGCAATGCAGGCAGGAGCGCGGGAAGTTGACGATCTGCGCCGGACCGGCCTCGGGCTGCACCTCGTAGGAATGCACCCGGTTCAGGAAGACCCCCGAAGGCTCCGCGCCATAGGGATCCTGATCGGTCAGCGCCGCGCCATAGCCCTGATCGTTCCAGCCCTTGCAGGCGGTGACGCAGGCATGGCAGCCGACGCAGGTGTCGAGGTCGATCACCAGACCCAGCTTTTTGTCGGTGGTGGCGGGCAATTGGGTCATGTCGTCTCCAGAGGCGAGCCGAGCACGCCGAATTGCGGCAGCGAGGCCTCGTGCCGGGCCACCTTCTCGATCCGCACCCGCAGGTCGAACCACGCCGCCTGCCCGGTGATCGGGTCGGAATTCGACCAGCGCTGGCCGTCGCCCTTCTCGGGCAGCAGTTCCGAGATCAGGTGGTTGAGCAGGAAGCCCTCGGTCGCCTCGGGCGCGTCGGCGTCGAGCGCCCAGGCTCCCTTGCGCTTGCCGATGGCGTTCCAGGTCCAGACGGTGTTCTCGTTCAGCGCCGCCATATGCGCGACGGGCACCACGATGCTGCCGTTGGGCGAGGTCACCCGCGCCCAGTCGCCTTCGGTGAAACCGTTTTCCACCCAGACCTTCGTCGGCACGTAGAGCGCGTTCTTGCCGTGGATCTGCCGCAGCCAGGCGTTCTGCGAGCCCCAGGAGTGATACATCGCCATCGGCCGCTGGGTCAGCGCATGCAGCGGATAGCCCTCGACATCGCCGAGCGGCGCATACCAGAGCGGCAGCGGCGACATGGTCTCCTTGATGCGGGCGCGCAGCCGGTCGGGTGGCTGCGGGAAGCCGTGCCCCTCGGCGGCAAGCTGGAAGCGGCGCAGCGGCTCGCTGTAGATCGAGAAGAGATAGGGCTGCGGCGTGTCGTAGAAGCCGGTCTCCACCGCCCAGTCCTGATAGGCGGCGTTCCACGGCTTGTAGAAGGCGGCCTCCTCCGGCACATGCGCCTGAAAAAATCCACCGTTGGCGATATAGGCGTCGATCTGCCCCGGGTTGGGCGCGCCGCGCCCCACCTCGCTGCCATTGCCGCGAAAGCCCATCAGCGGCCCGACCCCCGGCCTGCGCTGATGGCTGACGAGGTAATCGGCGTAATCGGCATAGAGCGGCGTGCCCTCGGGCGTGACGAACCCCGGCAGGCCCAGCCGCGCGCCCAAATCGATCAGCACCGACTGGAAGCCGCGCACGTCGCGGTCCGGCTCCACCACCGGCCAGCGGATCGCATCGCCCGCCGCCCCCGGTTCGGAAATCGGGCGGTCCAGGAGGCTGATGCAGTCGTGCCGCTCCAGATAGGTGGTGTCGGGCAGGATCAGATCGGCATAGGCCACCATCTCCGAGGCATAGGCGTCGGAATAGATGATCCGCGGGATCACATATTCCCCGTCCTTCTCCTCCGTCAGCATCTCCATCACGGCGGCGGTGTTCATCGAGGAATTCCACGCCATGTTCGCCATGTAGAGAAACAGCGTGTCGATCCGGTAGGGATCGCCGGCATGGGCGTTGGGGATGACCATATGCATCATCCCATGCGCCGAGAGCGGGTTTTCCCAGGAAAACGCCTTGTCGATCCGCGCGGGGCTGCCGTCGGGCAGCAGCGCCAGCTGTTCCGGGCCACGCGGATAGCCCAGATGCGGGCCGGAAAGCGGCTTGCCCGGAACGGAGACGAAATGCGGCGTCGGATGCGCCTCCACCGGCTTGGGATAGGGCGGCTTCAGCCGGTAGCCGCCGGGCGTTTCCACCGTGCCGAGCAGGATCTGCAGCAGGTGCAGCGCCCGCGCGGTCTGGAAGCCGTTGGAATGGGCCGAGATGCCGCGCATCGCGTGAAAGCTGACCGGGCGGCCGATCATGGTCTCGTGCCGGTCGCCGCGGAAATCGGTCCAGGGCTGCGCGATCTCGATCGCCTCGTCAAAGGCCACCCGCGCCAGATCCGCCGCCAGGGCGCGGATGCGCGGCGCCGGGATGCCGACGCGGTCGGCCACCGCCTCGGGGGCATGCTGCGGCGCAAGATAGGTCTCGGCCATCTGCTGGAACACCGTCCGGTGCCCCTGCCAGACCGCGCCCAGATCGGGCTGCACTCCCTTCGCGTCCCAAGGCGCGGGCTGGTCGCTGCGGCGGTCGATGACGAAGGGCTGGCTCTCGGCATTCTTCAGGATCAGGCCCTTCTCCGGCCCCTCGGTCGCGTTCACCAGAAGCGAGGCGTTGGTGAACCTGGCCAGATAGTCGAGATCGACCTTCCCGGCTTCCAGCAGGCAATGGATCAGCGACAGGATCAGCAGGCCATCCGTCCCCGGGGTGATGCCCAGCCAGTCGTCGGCCACCGCGTTGTAGCCGGTGCGGATCGGGTTCACCCCGATCACCCGAGCCCCGCGCGCCTTCAGCTTGCCCAGACCGATCTTGATCGGGTTGCTGTCATGGTCCTCGGCCACGCCGAAGATCACGAAGAGCTTCGTGCGCTCCCAGTCGGGCTGGCCGAACTCCCAGAAGGCGCCGCCGATGGTGTAGATCCCCGCCGCCGCCATGTTGACCGAGCAGAAGCCGCCATGCGCGGCGTAGTTCGGCGTGCCGAAGGCCTGCGCCCAGAGGCCGGTCAGGCTCTGGCTCTGGTCGCGGCCGGTGAAGAAGGCGAGCTTCTCGGGCGCCGTCTCGCGCAAGGGCTTCATCCAGGAGACCGCCAGCGCCAGCGCCTCGTCCCACGAGATCTCCTCGAAAGCCCCCGAGCCGCGCGGCCCGACCCGGCGCAGCGGCGCGCGCAGGCGGGAGGGCGCGGTGATCTGCTTGATCCCGGCGGCCCCCTTGGCGCAGAGCACGCCCTTGTTCACCGGATGGTCGCGGTTGCCCTCGATGTAGCTCACCTTGCCGGAGGTCAGGTGCACGTTGATGCCGCAGCGGCAGGCGCACATGTAGCAGGTGGTCTTGCGGATCTCGTCCGAGACGGGCGGCGAGGTATCGAAGACGGGCTGGCGGATCATGCGGTCCTCGTGGCTTCTGTCAGGATGTGGCGGGCCTCGGCGGCGATGCGCGCCTCTTCGCGCGCCGGGACGATCCAGGCAGCGACGCGCGACCCCTCGGCATGCAGCCGCGGGCCCCTCGGGCCGGCCCCCTCGACCTCGACCTCGACCCCGGCCCAGTTCAGCCCCTCGAGGATCTGCCGGCGAAGTTGAATATCATTTTCACCAATGCCGCCGGTAAAGGCAACCGCGTCGAGCCCCTGCATCGCCGCGATCATCGACCCGGCATGGCGCAGCACCCAGTAGCGGAAATGCCGGATGGCGAATTCCGCCGCCTCCGTCCCCGCAGCCTGCAGCGCCCGCATGTCCGAGGCGCCGCCGAGGCCCAGCAACCCGCTCTCGCGGTTGAGGATTCGCGCCGCCCCGTCGATGCCATGCAGCTCGGCCAGCCGCAGCACCGCATTGCCGTCGATGCTGCCGCTGCGCGTGCCCATGGTCAGCCCGTCGAGCGGCGAATAGCCCATGGTCGTCGCCACCGACTGCCCGCCCCGGATCGCGCAGAGCGAGGCGCCGTTGCCCAGATGCAGCGCCAAGATCCGCTCGGGCAGCGGCGCGCCGCTGATCGCCGGCAGCTGCTCCACCAGCCCGGCATAGGAGATGCCGTGGAAGCCGTAGCGCCGGATTTCCTCATGCCCCGGCGGCAGGGCATAGCGCAGCGCCTCCTCGGGGTTGCTGGCGTGAAAGGCGGTGTCGAAGCTGGCGAATTGCGGCAGATCCGGCGCCACGGCGCGCAAGGCACGGATGGCGGCGAGGTTGTGCGGGTTGTGCAGCGGGGCCAGCGGGATGCAGGCGGCGATCTCGGCCTCGATCTCGGGCGTCACCCGGCAGGGCGCGACCAGCCGCCGCCCGCCATGCACCACCCGATGCGCCGCCGCCTGCAGGCCGGAGGCTGGATGGCCCAGCTCCTCCAGCGCCGCGAGGCAGAGCGCGATGGCGCCCAGATGGTCCGCCGCCTGCACGGACCGCCGCAGCGGCCCGAGAACCAGTTCCGCCGCGCCTCCGATCTCGGTCACCGCGCCGGAGAGCATCGGCGCCCCATCCCGGAACAGCACCAGCTTGATCGAGGACGAGCCCGCGTTCACCACCAGAAGATCGCCCATCCGCCCCCCTCAGATCACCGATTTCGCCAACCCCGCCAAGGACAGCACCGCCAGCAGCCCGATGGCGAAGCGGCGGAAGTCCTTCGGTTCGGCCCGCAGGAAATGCCGCCCGCCGAGCCAGCTGCCCAGCATCGCCAGCGGCAGGCTCCAGACCAGCGCCCGCAGCGTGTCGCCGGAAATCATCCCCGCCTGCCACATCAGCGGCATCGACCAGAGGTCGAGCAGCAGGAAATAGGCGATCAGCGTCGCCCGGAACGTCGCCGCCGAAATCGGCTGCGCCGCAAAGAAGGCCGCCACCGGCAACCCGCCGACCGCCGCCCCGTTGGCGATGCCGGAAAAGATCCCGACCCCGACATGCGGCGCGGCCCCCACCGGCCGGACAAAGCGCCAGCCGGTCAGAAGCACGGCGCATATCGCCAGGATGTAGAGCGCGATGAAGGCCCGCGCCGTGTCCACCCCGACATTGGCCAGCACCTGCACCCCCAGCGGCACCCCGATGGCGGCGCCCGCCGCGAGGGCGCCGACCCGCCGCCAGTCGATATGGCCGCGGACGCCATGCGCCTGCTGCAGCGCGATCAGCCCCTCGCAGAGCAGCACCACCGGCACCACCAGCACCGGGTTGGTCACCAGCCCCGCCGCCGAGATCGCCAGCGCGGCGAAACCGAAGCCGGAATAGCCGCGCACGAAGGCGGCGGCCAGGATCGCCGCCGCCAGGAACAGCGCCGTTCCCGGCGACAGGTCGAAAGGCATCACGCCCCGGCTTGCCGCCGCATGTCGGACGGGTCGATCCCGGCCACCGCGACCGGCTTCTTCATCGCGTCGCGGCGGAAGGGCTCGCCCAGCTCCTGGTTCAGCAGCACCTCGATGAAGGTGGTGACCCCGGCCTTCTGATCGGCCAGCGCCCGATGCAGCGCCTCGGTCAGATCCTGCATCGAACTGACCTGCACGCCCTTCAGCCCGCAGGCGGTGGCGATGGCGGCATAGCTGACCTTGGTGTTCAGCTCGGTGCCGACGAAGTTGTCCTCGTACCACAGCGTCGTGTTGCGCTTTTCCGCGCCCCACTGGTAGTTGCGGAAGATCACCATGGTGATCGCCGGCCATTCCTCGCGGCCGATGGCGGTCATCTCGTTCATCGATATGCCGAAGGCCCCGTCGCCGGCAAAGCCCACCACCGGCATGTCCGGCTGGCCGATCTTGGCGCCCATGATCGAGGGCAGGCCATAGCCGCAGGGCCCGAACAGCCCCGGAGCCAGGTATTTCCGGCCCTGCTCGAAGGTCGGATAGGCGTTGCCGATGGCGCAGTTGTTGCCGATGTCGGAGGAGATGATCGCCTCCTTCGGCAGCGCCTGCTGGATCGCGCGCCAGGCCATGCGCGGGCTCATCTTCTCCGGCTCGCGGGTGCGCGCCCGCTCGTTCCAGGTCGTGCCCGGATCGTCATCCTCGTGATCCATGGACGAGAGCTGCTGCGCCCAGACGGATTTGGTCTGCGCGATCATGGCCTTGCGATCCTCGCGCCCGGCGTCGCCCGCCCCGGAGGACAGCCGCGCCAGCACGGCCTCGGCCACCTTCTTCGCATCGCCGACGATCCCCACCGTCACCGGCTTGGTCAGGCCGATCCGGTCGGGGTTCAGATCGACCTGGATGATCGCGGCCTCCTTCGGCCAGTAGTCGACGCCGTAGCCGGGCAGCGTCGAGAAGGGGTTGAGCCGGGTACCCAAGGCCAGCACCACATCGGCCTTGGAGATCAGCTCCATCCCCGCCTTCGACCCGTTGTAGCCCAAGGGCCCGGCGAACAGCGGGTGGCTGCCCGGGAAGGCGTCATTGTGCTGGTAGCCGCAGCAGACCGGCGCGTCGAGCCGCTCGGCCAGCGCCATCGAGGCCGGAATCGCGCCCGCCAGCACCACGCCCGCGCCGTTCAGGATCACCGGGAACCTGGCGCCCGACAGCAGCTCCGCCGCCCGGGCGATCGCCTCCTCGCCGCCCGAGGGCCGCTCGAATTCCACCACCTTCGGCAGCTCGATGTCGATCACCTGGGTCCAGTAATCGCGCGGCACGTTGATCTGCGCCGGGGCGCTGGCTCGCTTGGCCTTCAGGATCACCCGGTTCAACACCTCGGCGATCCGACTCGGGTCGCGCACCTCCTCCTGATAGGCGACCATGTCCTTGAACAGCGCCATCTGCTCGACTTCCTGGAAGCCGCCCTGGCCGATGGTCTTGTTGGCGGCCTGCGGCGTGACCAGCAAGAGCGGCGTGTGGTTCCAGTAGGCGGTCTTCACCGGCGTCACGAAATTGGTGATGCCGGGGCCGTTCTGCGCCACCATCATGCTCATCCGGCCGGTCGCGCGGGTATAGCCATCGGCCATCATCCCGGCGTTGCACTCGTGCGCGCAGTCCCAGAAGGCGATCCCGGCCTTGGGAAACAGGTCCGAGATCGGCATCATCGCCGAGCCGATGATGCCGAAGGCATGCTCGATGCCATGCATCTGCAGCACTTTCACGAAAGCCTCTTCGGTGGTCATCTTCATGGCGGTTCTCCTTGTTCCGCCGCATCCTAGCCGCGGCGGCCGCCGCGCGGTTAGGGCCAGACATCAGGCCTGCGTAAGTCCAGTCTCGGCTATGGCCCGGGCGATCAGCGCGATGCCCTCCGGGATGCGCGGGTTGGGGATCGAGGAGAAGGCCAGCCGGTAGTGCCGCCTTGACGCCGCGGCCGGGTCGAAGAACAGCCGCCCCGGCTCGATCAGCACGCCCCTGGCCTGCAGGCGCAGCGCCAGATCCTCGGTGTCGACCGGATCCGGCGCGCGCATCCACAGGCTCGAGCCGCCGAAGCCGCCCTGCCCGGCGATGGTCAGCCCCTGCTCGCGGATCGCCTCGTCCATCAGGATGCGGCGGCGCTTGTAGGCGGCGCGGGTCCGGTTGATCAGCGCGTCGTAATGACCGAGCGACAGGAAATAGGCCGCGGTGCGCTGGATATGGCCGGGCGGATGCCGCAGCACCGTCGCCCTCAGCGCCCGCGCCTCGCGGATGAAGGGCGCCGGCGCCACGATGTAGCCCAGCCGCAATCCGGGAAACAGCGACTTGGAGAAGGAGCCGACATAGATCACCCGCCCCTCGCGATCGAGCGATTTCAACGAGGGCGAGACCGCCTTTAGGAAGGACATCTCGAATTCGTAATCATCCTCGACGATGGTGAAGTTGCGGGTCGAGGCGGCCTCCAGCAGGGTGCGGCGCCGTTCCAGCGGCATGGTGGCATTGGTCGGGCAGTGATGGCTGGCGGTGGTGAAGACCACATCCGCCGCCGGCAGCGCCTCGGGCGGCAGGCCGTCCTGATCGACATCCACCGAGACCATCGCGCAGCCGGTCTGGCGCACCACCGCCCGCAGCCCCGGGTAGCAGGGATTTTCCAGCACCGCGCGCCGTTCCGGGTTCAGCATCAGCTGCGCGGTCAGCCACAGCGCGTTCTGCGCCCCGAGAGTCAGCAGCACCTCGTCCGGCGCCGCGATGATGCCGCGTCGCGGCAGGATGTGGCGCAGGATGTACTCGATCAGCAGCGGGTCGTCGCGCTCGTAATAGTCGCTGGTCAGCGCCTCGAAGTCGCGCTTGCCGAGCGCCCGCAGCGCGCAGAGCCGCCAGTTGCGATGGTCGAACAGCGAGACATCCGCCTGGCCGTAGATGAAGGGATAGCGATAGCTGCTCCAGTCCTCCGGTTTCGCCAGCCGTTCCTGGCCGGAGAAACGGTTGCCGGTGAGCGCCGCGTAATCCACCGCGCAGACCGTGCCTCTGCGGCGGGGCGGAAACTCCGGCTGACGCGGCGCGGTGTCGGAGACGAAATAGCCAGACCGGCCGCGCGCCACCAGATAGTCGGAGCTGACCAGATCGGTATAGGCCAGAGTCACGGTGATCCGGCTGATCCCCAGATGCTGCGCCAGCCCCCGGCTGGAGGGCATCCGGTCGCCGGGGCGGTAGCGCCCGGCGAGAACGCCCTCGGCCACCATCTGCCGGATCTGCTGTTGCAACGTCCCCGCCGCCGTGGGGTTCAGGAAGAAACTCTCGACCGGGATCGACATGCTGGCCTTATCGCTGGAGGCAGGGCTGGACCTATCCTATCCGGCCCCGCCGCCGAAGACCAAGCCGAAACTCAGCCCGCCGCCATCGCCGGCCCGCGCATCCAGCCGAACAGCCCGGAGGATTGTTCCTCCGCCGCAAGTGCCGGGGCCTCGCCCCCCTGTTCGCGGCCGAGCCGGAAATAGCTGATCGACTCCTGCAGGATATCTGCCTGTCCCGACAGCGCGCCGGCGCCGGTGGACAGCTCGTCGGCGGCGCTGGTGTTTTGCTGGGTCACGCTGTCGAGCTGCTGGATCGCCACGTTCACCTGCGCCGCCCCCGTCGCCAGTTCGCGCGACGAGACCGAGATGGCAGAGACGAGGCTCGCCGTCTCCTCGATGTCTGGCACCAGGCTGGCGAGCACGGTCCCGGCATTGGTCGCGGCCTGCACGGTGCTGGAGGAGAGCGCGACGATCTCGGCGGCCGCGGTCTGGCTGCGCTCCGCCAGCTTGCGCACCTCGGCGGCGACGACCGAGAAGCCCCTGCCATGGTCGCCTGCCCGCGCCGCCTCGACCGCCGCGTTCAGCGCCAGCAGGTCGGTCTGGCGGGCGATCTCCTGCACGATGGAGATCTTGCCGGCGATGGCGTGCATCGCAGTCACCGCCTCGTCCACCGCGCGGCCGGTGACCCGGGCGCTGTCGGCGGATTTCATCGCGATCCGCTCGGTCTGCGCGGCATTCTCCGAGCTCTGCTGGATATTCGCCGTCATCTGCTCCACCGCGGCCGAGGCCTCCTCGGTGGCGGAGGCCTGTTCGTTGGCCCCTTGCGACAGCTGTTCGGAGGTGGAGGCGACGTTGGAGCTGCCGCTGGAGACCCGGTCGACGGCCTGCCTGACCTTGCCCACGACCTCGCGCAGCTTCAGCACCATGGCGTTGGAGGCGCCCAGAAGCTCGGCGATCTCGTCGCTGCCGCGCACCTCGGCGGTCGCGCCGAGGTCGCCGTTGGCGACGCTGCGGGTCAGCGAAAGGGCGCGCTGCATCCCGCGAGAGATCGACAGGATGATCCAGGTCGCGCTGCCGATGCCGATCAGCGCCGCGACCGCCATGATCGTCAACAGAAGCCGCACCGAATCGGCGTAATCCTCGCGCGCCTCGGCCTCGACCAGACGAAGCTCCTCCAGCCCGCGCTTGCGCACCGTGTCGAGCAGGGAGAATCGGCGCTCCACCCGGGCGACATGCCCGGGCTCCGACAGCATCTCGAGCGCCTCGGCCGACTGGCCGGTTGCCGCGAGATCGAAGGCTTTCTGGTTGGTCTCGGTCGTCTGCTGCCAGATCTGCTCATATTCGACGAGATCCGCCTTGTCCTCGGCGCCAGCGTCCTGAAGCAGTTTGTCGAAGCTGTTCCGCGCGACCTCATTCGACTTATCGCGCTGCTCCAGCAGGGCGGTGCGCCGGGCCGGGTCGGAGGTCATCAGGTAGTTGCGGGCGATGAGCTGCGTCCGGATCTGCTCTGAATCCAAGCGTTCCTCCAGCAGGATCTTCTCGAACTTGTCCCGCACCAGCAACTCGATCTTGCCGTTCGACTGCTCCAGCGCCCGGATAGCCCCGAACATGGCGACGCCTGCCAGCAGAAAGACGGCGAAGAAGGTCGCCATCAGCTTGATCTTGATCGTCAGTCTCATTCACCGTCTCCCGAGCCCCGCGGTTTTCCATCAAACCGGTCGGCGCAGACTAGGGCCCGCCGGTAAAGGAAGGCTTAGCAGCAGACGGAAAAGGGGGCAGGCGCTGCCGCCTGCCCCCCGGAGACGCCAAGGTCAGCCGAAGACGCGGGTCAGCGCGCCGTCGATGGCGTCGGTGATCTGGTCGATGTCATCGGCCTTGGAGATCAGCGCCGGCGACAGGCAGAGCGTGTTGTTGAAGCCTGGCAGGCTGCGGTTGGTCATGCCGATGATGACGCCCTGCTGCATGCAGTCGGCCACGACCGCCGCCACGCGCTTCTCGTCGGCCGGCTCCTTCGTGTCGCGGTCCGAGACCAGCTCGGCGCCGCAGAACAGGCCCTTGCCGCGCACGTCGCCGATGACCTTGTGCTTGTCCTGCAAGGCCTTGAGGTTGTCGATCACCCGCGCGCCCATGGTCAGCGTGTTGTCCAGCAGCCCCTCGTCCTCGATGATCCGCATGTTCTCCAGCGCCGCGGCGGGGCCGGAGGTGCAGCCGCCGAAAGTGGAGATGTCGCGGAAATAGCTCATCGGATCATTCGGGTCGTCCTTGAACATGTCGAACACCGCCTCGGTGGTGACGGTGCAGGAGATCGCCGCGTAACCCGAGGCGACGCCCTTGGCCATGGTGACGAAATCCGGTTTCACCCCATAGTTCTGGTAACCGAACCAGACCCCGGTGCGCCCGACGCCGCAGACGACTTCATCGATGTGGATCAGGATGTTGTACTTGGCGCAGATCTCCTGCACCCGCTCCCAGTAGCCGATCGGCGGGGTGATGACACCGCCGCCCGCCGTCACCGGCTCGAGGCAGATCGCGCCGATCGTGTCGGGGCCCTCGCGCAGGATGACCTCCTCGATCGCATCCGCCGCGCGCTCGCCGTAATTCTCGACATCCCACTGCTTGCGGTATTCGAGGCAATGCGGCACCTCGACGAAGCCCGGGGTCAGCGGGCCGTATTGCATCACCCGCTGCGGCTGGCCGCCGGCGGAAAGCGCGGTGATCGTGGTGCCGTGATAGTCGCGCTCGCGGTAGAGGATCTTCGACTTCCTGCCGCCATGGTGCCGGTGCGAGATCTGCCGCACCATCTTGAACACCTTCTCGTTCGCCTCGGAGCCGGAGTTCGAATAATAGACCCGGCTCAGCCCCGGCATCTTCGAGATCAGCCGCTTCGAGAACATCGAGGCCGGGATCGACCCCGCGGAATGGGCGAAGTAGTTCATCTTGATCAGCTGGTCGCGCACCGCGTTGGCGATGCTCTCGCGGCCGTAGCCGACGTTCACCGTCCAGACGCCGCCCGAGACCGCGTCGAGATGCTCCTTGCCGGTGGCGTCCCAGACCCGCATCCCCTTGCCCTCGACGATGATGCGCGGGTCGATGGATTCGTACTGTTTGTGCTGGCTGAGATGGTGCCACATATGGGCCCGGTCAGCCTCGATGACCTCGCTGAGATCGTTGCTATGCGCCAAGCCTTCCATGCTCCGTCCTTCTCGAATTGATGTGCTGCCCGAATTTCCGGCGTGGACAGCATGAGACGGCCAATCCTTCCTGATTGCAACGCCCCGCCGTAGGGCCAGAGCGGCGCCTGCGATAAGACCAGCGTCGGTTTCGCTTTGGTGCGGGGTTTATGCCGGCGAACACTGGCGGACGGCAGCGGCTTCCCGCCCGGCGACGCTTCATTATTGGGCGGAGCGATGCGATGCTGCTGGAAAAGCAAAGACCGCGCGGCATCGACCGCGCAGCACAACAAGGAGGTAACGAATGACCGGACATAAGGCTCTGAAGGGCGCCGTGGCCGGGCTCGCCATGCTGGCGGGCTCGCAGGCGATGGCGCAGGAAGAGATCACCGTGGCCTATTTCCTCGAATGGCCGATGCCCTTCGAATATGCCAAGGTGACCGGCGCCTATGACGAGGCGCTGGGGGTGAAGGTGAACTGGCGCGCCTTCGATACCGGCACGGCGATGTCGGCCGCGATGGCCTCGGGCGATGTGCAGTTCGCCATCAGCCAGGGCGTGCCGCCCTTCGTGGTGGCGACCTCGGCGGGGCAGGACCTGCAGATCATCGACGTGGCGGTCTCCTATTCCGACAACGACAACTGCGTGGTGCGCACCGATCTCGAAATCACCAAGGACAATGCCAGCGAGCTGGCCGGCAAGCGGGTGGCGGTGCCGATCGGCACGGCGGCGCATTACGGCTTCCTCAAGCAGATGGCGCATTTCGGCGTCGATGTCTCGACGCTGCAGATCGTCGACATGGCCCCGCCGGATGGTGCGGCCGCCATCGCGCAGGGCGCCGTCGACATGGCCTGCGGCTTCGGTGGCGGGCTGGGCCGGATGAAGGAGCATGGCGATGTGCTGCTGACCGGCGCCGAGAAGGAGGAGCTGGGCATCCTGGTCTTCGACGTGACCACCTCGCCCGCCGCCTTCCTCGCCGAGAACCCGGAGCTGGCGGCGAAGTTCGTCAAGGTGACGGCGGACGCCAATGCCATGTGGAACGAGGGCTCGAAGAAGGCCGAGATGATCGAGGTCATCGCCAAGGACGCCGGCATGGATGTCGAGACGGCGACGCGCGACATCGGCACCTTCGTCTTCCCGAGCATCGACGAGCAGCTTTCGGCGAAATGGCTCGGCGGCGGCAGTCAGGAGTTCATGAAGGGCGTGGCCGAGGTCTTCGTGACCGCGGGCAGCATCCCGGCGGCGCTCGACAGCTACGAGGGCGTGGTGAACACCGCCCCGCTGGAAGCCGCCAAGGGCATGTGAGGCAACGGGCGGCGGGCGCTGTCCCGCCGCCCCCACCCAGGAAAATCCCGATATGACCGGACTGACCGTCGAAAACCTCTCGATGCGTTTCGACCTGCCCAATGGCCAGCATGTGCAGGCGCTGAAGAATGTCTCGCTGGCGCTGAAGCCGGGTGAGCTGATGTCGGTGCTGGGCCCCTCGGGCTGCGGCAAGACCACGCTGCTGAACATCCTCGCCGGATTCCTCGCCCCCAGCGAGGGTCGGGTGACGATGAACGGCCACACCGTCACCGGACCCGCCGCCGAGCGCGGCATGGTGTTCCAGCAGGGCGCGCTGTTCGAATGGATGAGCGTGCGGCGCAACGTCGATTTCGGCCCGCGGATGAAGGGCATGGCCAAGGCCGAGCGCGACCGGATCACCGATCACCTCTTGGAGACCGTGGGCCTGCAGGATTTCAAGGACAAGGCGGTCTATGAACTGTCCGGCGGCATGCAGCAGCGCGTGGCGCTGGCGCGCTGCCTGGCCAACGACCCCGACGTGATCCTGATGGATGAACCCTTGGGCGCGCTCGACGCGTTGACGCGGGAGAAGATGCAGGGCCTGGTGCTGAAGCTCTGGAAGGAGACCGGCAAGACCGTGGTGCTCATCACCCATTCCGTCGAGGAGGCGCTGCTGCTGGGCGAGCGTCTGGTGGTGATGGCGCCGCGTCCGGGGCGGATCTTCAAGGAATATCGCTTGCCCTTCGCCGAGCGCGGGGTGAACGCCGATCTGCGCGACGTGAAGAAATCCGAAGGCTTCGCCCAGACAAGGGAGGAGATCCTGACGATGATCTGGGGCATGGAAGAGGAAATCATGGGTCGGAAGGAGCGCCGCGCATGATCGTCCTCGGCTTCTACGTAGCGCTCTTCGTCGCTTCCTTCCTCGTCGTCCGGCTGCTGCGCCGCCGCGGGGCGCGCAACGACCTGACCAGCCGCAAGACGGTGACCTTCGGCGACGAGAGCGCCATCCGCCCCGACCGGACCGCATCGGTGATCTCGGTGCTGGCGATCTTCCTGATCTGGGGCGCCTTCACCGGGTCGCGCATCGTGCCGCTGCATGTGCCGGGGCCCTTCCTCGGCGACATGAGCTTCACCTACACGGCGGAGAACGCCGCCGGGCAGCGCGACGACGCCACCGTCACCGTCCGCGCCTATCGCGGCGACAAGCCCGCGGCGCCGGAGGTGGCGCCGGGCGAGGGCTTCGCCCGCGACGACAGCGCGGTGGTCGCCGCCTGGCGCTCGGTGCTGATCCGGCCGGCCGACAACGACCAGGACAGTGGCCAGGAGGGCTACCGCATCGTCGCCATCGACGGCCAGCCGGTCGGGCCCGATCAGTCGGTGGAGGTGGCGCAGGGCCGGGTGCTGCTGACCTCGAAGGGCTCGCTGAACATCGAGCCGTCCAAGGGCCTGCAGATGGAGCCGATCTGGCTGCCCGCGCCGGAAACCGTCGTCGCCCGCTTCTTCGAGATCGCCCGCGACGGCTACCAGAATATCTCGCTCTGGGAACACCTCGGGGCCTCGCTGATGCGGGTGCTCGCGGGCTTCGCGCTGGGATCGCTGGTGGGCATCCCTCTGGGTTATGCCATGGGCCTCTCGGGCTGGTTCCGCGGCTGGTTCGACCCGATCGTCGAGTTCATGCGCCCGGTGCCGCCGCTGGCGCTGATCCCCTTGGTGATCATCTGGTTCGGCATCTGGGAGAGCGGCAAGATCGTGCTCCTCTTCCTCGCCGCGCTCTGGATCATGACCATCGCCGCGCGCTCCGGCGTCTCGGGTGTGCGGATCTCGAAGATCCACGCGGCCTATTCGCTCGGCGCCTCGAAGACCCAGATCCTGCGCCATGTCATCATCCCCAATTCGTTGCCCGACATCTTCACGGGCGCGCGGGTGGCGATGGGGGTCTGCTGGGGCACGGTGGTGGCCGCCGAACTGGTGGCGGCGCAGAAGGGCGCCGGGATGATGATCATCGCCGCCTCGAAATTCCAGCTCACCGACATCGTGGTGATGGGGATCATCCTGATCGGGGTGATCGGCTACGGCATCGACACGCTGATGCGCATGGCCGAGAAGGCGCTGGTGCCGTGGAAGGGCCGGGGCTGATTTTCGCAGAAAATCAGGGGACACGGGGGGCTGATTTTCGCAGAAAATCAGCGGGCGCGGGGGGCCGATTTTCTGCGAAAATCGCGCTCCCCTCAGCCCTGCGGCCGCTCCGCCCAGCCCGCGAAGATCCGCTCCAGCGCGACCACGGCGTAATAGAGCAGGATGCCGAGGAAGGCCAAGGCGATCAGCACGGCGAACATCAGCGGGTAATCCCCGTTGGTCTCGCCCGACTTGAACAGCGCGCCGAGGCCGCGGCCATGGGGCGAGACGATCTCCACCAGATTGGTGCCGATGAAGGCCAGCGTGACCGAGACCTTCAGCGCGCCGAAGAACTCCGGCAGGGTCTTCGGCAGGGCGATCTTCTGGAAGATGGTGAAGCGCGAGGCGCCGAGCGAGCGCAGGATGTCGCGGTATTCCGGCTCCAGCGTCGACAGGCCGATGCCGACCGAGACGGCGATCGGGAAGAAGGAGATCAGGAAGGCCATCAGCACCGTGTTGAAATCGTGCTGGCCGATGAAGAGCAGCGCGATGACCGGCACCAGCGTCGCCTTGGGCACCGCGTTGAAGCCCACGAGCAGCGGATAGAGTGCGTCGCGCGCCAGCCGCGAGAAGCCCATCACCATGCCGAGGAAGGTGCCGAAGATGACCGCCAGCAGAAGCCCCAGCACGGTGCGCCACAGCGTCTGCCATCCCATCGTCAGGAACAGCCCCCAGTAGCGCGCATAGGCGGGCGGCAGGTCGGAGGGCGAGGCCATCTTGTAGTTCGGCCAGCCGTTGACCCAGACGAGGAACTCCCACAGGCCGAGGAAGACCAGCACCGCGGCGACCGGGACGGCGATCTTGCGCGCGAGATCCATCAGTGCAGCTCCCCGTCGCGGCCCTGGGCGATGCGGATCTGGTCGCGCAGCACATGCAGCATCTCGGTGGCCTTCGGCGTGTAGAGGATGTCGATCTTCCGATCTGCGGGCAGGTCGACGTCGAGTACGAATTGCGTATGCGCCGGGCGGCCCGACAGCACGATGACCTGATCGCCGAGAAAGACGCTCTCGCGCAGGTCATGGGTGATGAGGACGCAGGTGAAGGGCTCGGCTGCGCGCAGGTCGCGCATGGTCTGCCACAGGTCCTCGCGGGTGAAGTTGTCGAGCGCGCCGAAAGGCTCGTCCATGATCAGCACATCGGGCTTGTGGACGATGGCGCGGCAGAGCGAGGCGCGCTGCCGCATCCCGCCCGACAGCTGCGAGGGCCGCTTGGCGTCGAAGCCCTTGAGGCCCACCATCTCCAGCAACTGCATCGCCCGCTCCACCCGGTCCTTGCGGGACATCCTGGGGGCGACGATCTCCAGGGGCAGGATGACGTTCTCGAGGATGCTGCGCCACTCCAGCAGCACCGGGTTCTGGAAGGCCATGCCCACCGTCTTGCGCGGGCTGGTGACCTTCTCGCCATGCAGCCAGACCTCGCCCCTGTCGGGTGTCATCAGCCCCGAGATCAGCCGCGTCAGCGTGGACTTGCCACAGCCCGAGGGGCCGACCACGGCGCAGAACTCGCCTTCGGGCACGGAAAGGCTCAGCCCGTCCAGCACCGGCAAGGGGCCCATGCGGGTCTGGTAGGCGTGGCTCACGCCCTTGATGTCGATGAGATTGGTCATGCTGGCCCCGGCGTTCGGGAAAGGGCGCCGCGCGGGCGCCCCCTCCGGTCAGTACA
>NZ_PZKG01000056.1 GCF_003034985.1 Cereibacter changlensis JA139 | reverse complement strand
CAGACAGCCCCCTCCCAGGCGGCCAGCTTCATCCCAAAGGCCCCGGCCGCCGCTCCTCGGTCAGAAGCACATTCGCCTCCACCTGCCCCACCCCCGGCAGGGTCATGATCCGCCGCCTGAGCACCCGCTCGAAATCCGCGATATCCCGCGCCACCACCCGCAGCCGGTAGTCGAACAGCCCCAGCACATGCTGCACCACCTGCACCTCCGGGATGGCCGTCACCGCCCGCTCGAAATCCTCGAGGCTGACCCGCCCCTTGGTCGCCAGCTTCACCCCGAGGAACACCGTGACGCCGAAGCCCAGCGCCGCCCGGTCCACCACCAGCCGCCGCCCGGCGATCACCCCCGCCTCCTCCAGCCGCCGCACCCGCCGCCAGGCCGCGGGCTGCGACAGACCGAAGCGCCTTCCCAGCGCCCCCGCCCCCTGCGTGGCGTCCAAGGCCAGCGCCCGCAGCAGCGCCCGGTCGATATCGTCGAGCTCGATCACAGCGGTAACGCCTCGGCGTCCTTGATCGTGGCGATCAGCATCAGCGCCTCGATATCGGCGATATGCGGCAGGGTCAGGATGCGGCGACGATAGACCTCCTGATACTGCTTCATGTCACGCGCGATCACGTTCAGCCGCACATCCACCCTTCCGAGAAAGGTCTCGATGCCGATCACCTCCGGCACCTCGCGCGCCGCCTCGAGGAATTCGTCGAAGGCGCGCGGGTCGGTCTTGTCCAGCGTGAAGCGCAAGCTGACCTCGACCTCGTAGCCCAGCCGCCGCCAGTCGATCACCGCCTGCCGCGCGCCGATCACCCCGCGTTCGGTCAGCTTCTCCAGCCGCCGCCAGCAGGTCGCGGTGGTGACCCCGGCGCGCTCCGCCAGATCCGCGGTGGAGAGCGCCGGATCGGCCAGCATGTGCCGCAACAGCCGGCGGTCGGTATCGTCGAGCATGGAAATTCCGCCATATGCCATTTCAGCGAATGAATTTTCGCAGAAAATTCGCAACCCGTCAAATTATGAACCCATCATCCCGCCCCGCTCCCTATTCTGCCCGGTAACGAACCACCAAGGAGACCGCCATGCGCGTGTATTATGACCGGGACTGCGACATCAACCTGATCAAGGACAAGAAGGTCGCCATCCTCGGCTACGGCAGCCAGGGCCATGCCCATGCGCTGAACCTGCGCGACTCGGGCGCCAAGAACCTCGTCGTCGCCCTGCGCGAGGGCTCGCCCTCGGCCAAGAAGGCCGAAGGCGAGGGCCTCAAGGTCATGGGCATCGCCGAGGCCGCCGCCTGGGCCGACCTGATCATGTTCACCATGCCCGACGAGCTGCAGGCCGAGACCTACAAGAAATACGTGCATGACAACATCCGCGAAGGCTCGGCCATCGCCTTCGCCCACGGCCTCAACATCCACTTCGGCCTGATCGAGCCGAAGCCGGGCGTCGATGTCATCATGATGGCGCCGAAGGGCCCGGGCCACACCGTGCGCGGCGAATATGTCAAGGGCGGCGGCGTGCCCTGCCTCGTGGCCGTCGACAAGGACGCCACCGGCAAGGCGATGGAAATCGGCCTGTCCTACTGCTCCGCCATCGGCGGCGGCCGCTCGGGTATCATCGAGACCAACTTCCGTCAGGAATGCGAGACCGACCTCTTCGGCGAGCAGGCCGTGCTCTGCGGCGGTCTGGTCGAGCTGATCCGCATGGGCTTCGAGACGCTGGTCGAAGCGGGCTACGAGCCCGAGATGGCCTATTTCGAATGCCTGCACGAGGTGAAGCTGATCGTGGACCTGATCTACGAAGGCGGCATCGCCAACATGAACTACTCGATCTCGAACACCGCCGAATACGGCGAATATGTCTCCGGCCCGCGCATCCTGCCCTATGCCGAGACCAAGGCCCGGATGAAGGAAGTCCTCACCGACATCCAGACCGGCAAGTTCGTGCGCGACTTCATGCAGGAGAACGCCGTCGGCCAGCCTTCGTTCAAGGCGACCCGCCGCATCAACGACGAGCACCAGATCGAGAAGGTCGGCGAGAAGCTGCGCGCGATGATGCCGTGGATCTCGAAAGGCAAGATGGTCGACCGCGCCCGCAACTGACCTCTGCCCAGCCGCGAGACGAGACAGGCGCCCCGCGGGGCGCCTGTTTTCATTCCAGCACCGGCTCGGCGTCCGGTTTGCGGGCCGTCGGTCCGTCCTTGCGCAGGAAGGCGACGCCGCCCTGCGGGCCGTCCTTGGCCAGCGTCGATTTCGGCGCGTTCGGGTCGTGGCGCCGCTCTTCCACCTTGCCCTTGCTGATCAGCGCGAAGGCCAGGACCGCAAGCAGGGTGACGAGCGACAGGAGCGGGATGATCCAGGAAAAGTCCATTCTCTGTCTCCGTATCGGAGGTGAAGCGGCACGCGCAGATTGCCAGCCGCGCGGGGCGGTCCGGCCGCCCCGATACTCCCCAATGCCGGCAGCGCGCGGTGGTTCCCGTTACGCCGCGTCCTTCACCGCCGCGACGATGCCATCGACCACGTCCAGCAGCAGCGCCTCGTCCTCGCATTCGGCCATGACCCGGATCAGCGGCTCGGTCCCCGACTTGCGGATCAGCAGCCGCCCCGACCCGTCGAGCCGGGCTTCGGCGTCGCGGATCACCGCCTGCACCGAAGCCGCCTTCAGCGGCTCCTGCCCGGCGGCATAGCGCACGTTCTTCAGCAGCTGCGGCACCGTCTCGAAGCTCCGGCTCAGCGCCGAGGCCGCCTGCCCGCTCTGCGCCATGGCGGCGAGGAACTGCAGCCCGGCGATCAGCCCGTCGCCCGTCGTCGCGTAATCGGTCATCACGATATGGCCCGACTGCTCGCCGCCGAGGTTCCAGCCGCCGCGGCGCATCGCCTCCACCACATAGCGGTCGCCCACCGGCGTCCGCTCCAGCCGGAGCCCGCGCCCGGTCAGGAAGCGCTCCAGCCCGAGGTTCGACATCACCGTGGCCACCAGCGTGCCGCCCTGCAGCCGCCCGGCGCTGGCCCAGCGGTCGGCCAGAAGCGCCATGATCTGGTCGCCATCGGCCACCTTGCCGGTCTCGTCGAGGATCATCACCCGGTCGGCGTCGCCGTCGAGGCAGATCCCGACATCGGCTCCATGCGCCACCACCGCCTCGGCGGCGGTCTGGGTATGGGTGGAGCCGCAGCGCAGGTTGATGTTGGTGCCGTTCGGCGCGACGCCGATCGGGATCACCTCGGCCCCCAGCTCCCACAGCACCTCGGGCGCGGCGCGATAGGCCGCGCCATGGGCGCAATCGATCACCACCTTCAGCCCGTCGAGCCTGAGCTTCGACGGGAAGGTGGTCTTGGCATATTCCTGATAGCGCCCGCGCCCGTCCTCGATCCGCCGCGCCCGGCCGATGTTCTGCGGCTGGGCCGGAACGATCTCGCCCGCAATGATCGCCTCGATCTCGGCCTCGGCCTCGTCCGACAGCTTGAAACCGTCCGGCCCGAAGAACTTGATGCCGTTGTCCTGATGCGGGTTGTGGCTGGCCGAGATCATCACGCCGAGGTCAGCCCGCATCGACCGGGTCAGGAAGCCCACCGCCGGCGTCGGCACCGGGCCGAGCAGCAGCACGTTCATCCCCGTCGAGGTCAGCCCCGCGGTCAGCGCATTCTCCAGCATGTAGCCCGACAGCCGCGTGTCCTTGCCGATCACCACCCGGTGTTCGGTGCTGGCGTCGCGACGGAAGTAGCGCCCGGCGGCCGCCCCCAGCCGCAGCGCCATCTCGGCGGTCATCGGGTAGCTGTTGGCCTGGCCGCGCACCCCGTCGGTTCCGAACAGTTTCCTCGTCATCCCTGTCTCCTTTGCCCCGCGTCTTCCGCAGGGTCACCATTCATCGCCTGCCACAGCCGCAGCGCCTGCCGCGTCTCGGCCACATCATGCACCCGCAGGATCTGCGCCCCCTGCGCCGCCCCTGCCAAGGCCACCGCAACCGATCCGGGCATCCGCCGGTCGGCCTGCTCCGCGCCCCCCAGCGCGCCGATGAACCGCTTGCGCGAGGCCCCCAGCAGCACCGGGCAGCCGAGCGCGTGGAACAGGGACAGCCGCCGGATCAGCGCGAGGTTCTGCTCCGCCGTCTTGGCGAAGCCGATCCCCGGATCGACGATGATCCGCTCCCGCGCGATCCCCGCTGCGACCGCCGCCTCGATTCTCTCATTTAGATAATCATACACGTCCAGCAGCACGTCGGCATAGCCGGTTTCGCCCGCCATGGTCTCGGGCGTCCCCCGCGCATGCATCAGGCAGACCGGCGCGCCGGACCGCGCCACCGCCGCCGCCATCGCCGGATCGAAACCCATGGCGGAAACGTCGTTGACGATATCCGCCCCCGCCGCCAGCGCAGCCTCGGCCACCGCGGCCTTGCGCGTGTCGATGGATACAGGCGTCCGCAGCCCAGCTTCGCGCAGCGCGGCGATCACCGGGGCGGTGCGGCGGATCTCCTCCGCCACCGCCACCTCGGCGGCGCCGGGGCGGGTGCTCTCGCCGCCGATGTCGAGGATATCGGCCTCCGCCGCCATCGCCCTTGCCTGCGCCAGCGCCTGTTCCGGCGCCGCGAACCGGCCCCCGTCGGAGAAACTGTCGGGCGTGACGTTCAGGATGCCCATCAGCCGCGGCCGGTCCATCCCCAGCCCGGCCAGCGCCGGCCGCGCGGCAGTCAGCGCCGAGAGGTCAGCCACCTCGCTCGCCGGCGCCACCACCGGCGCCCGGCCGCGCTCCATGAGCTCCACCCGGTCGAACCAGCAGGGGCCGCCAACCAGCGGCAGCGCGCCTGCCGGGCGCGCGGGGTCAGTCATCGCGATGGGTCGGACGTAGATCATGGCGAGGTTAATGAGCCCTGCGCCCCCGGTCTGGCAAGCCCCCGAAGCTCACGCCCGCTCCACCGCCACGCGGCTTCCCGCCGGCAGTGTAACAGAGCCGTGAACCACCAGCCGCTCCGCCGCCAGCATCTCGGCCAGCCACAAGGCCAGCGCCACCGGGTCGCGGGTCTGCGGCCCGTCCACCGCGTCGAGCACCAGCTTCGACGGGGCCCAGACGATGCTGCGCCCGTGTTTCATCGCCCAGTCGATCTCGGTCCGTGTCGCCACCACCACGCAGCGCGGGTCGCGCGCCGCCAGCGCCCAGGCGTTCTGCTCGATGGCCAGAAGGTCGATCCGCCGCTGCGTCGGCCTGTGCCCGGTCTGCGGCGGCGCCTCGTCCGGCAGGCCGACGGCGAGGATCAGCGGCAGCCCCCGCGCCTCCAGCGCGTCGAGCCGGGCCGAAAGATCGGGCGCGGCGATGGTCGCATTGTCGAGGAACACCACCAGCGGATGCAGCGCGGCTTCCTTGCCCTCCGCCGTCAGCGCCCGCGTGGGCTGCTCGGCGCGCGAGCGCATGATCTCGACCCCAAGCGCCCCCGGCCCGCGGTCCAGCTTCTCGATCCGCACGAAGACCCGCATCGCCTGCGGTTCGGCCAGGATACGCTCCGCGACTCGCTCGGCCAGCGTCTCGAGCAGGTTCAGCCGCTCGGCCGACAGTTCCGCCGCGATGGATTCGGTCAGCGTGTCATAGGACAGGATGCGGTCCACATCGTCCTGCAGCGGCGCCGGATGCGGCCGCACCTCGACCACCACGTTGAAGCGCACGCGCTGCCTCGTGCCGCGTTCCTGCTGGAAGGCGCCGATCTCCACCTCGACCACATGGTCGCGCAGGCTGATCCGGTCGCGCCGGGCAGCGCCGGCAGAGGCGTCAGCCCGTTCCTCGGGATGCCCGAAGGCTAGGCGGATGTCGTTGGTCAAGGCGGCCTCCCGGCGTCACGGTCTGCCCGCAGCATAGGAGAACGGACGGCCCTGCCTTGCCCGAAGGCGGCAGGCAAGGCAAGACCGGCGACACATCAGCCGGCGGGAACCGCCGCACCGGGCTGCCGGTAGAAGTAATGCGCGCCGATGGCCACGGTGCGCGGGAAGCGGTGCGCCCAGCCGGGCCGCACGGCGTTGGTGTGGAAATGCGTGGCCCCGTCGGTCAGCTGGCGCGGCGCGCCCGACAGCATCACCGAGGCGATCTTGCCGGCCCGGGCATAGGCGCCCTTCTCGCGGATCGTCTCCGGCTTGCCGTCGAAGGTGTAGGAGAACTGGCCGCCCTGATTCACCACCCCGCAGACCGAACCGGGATAGGCCGGGCTGTCGGCGCGGTTCAGGATCACCTCGGCCACGGCGAACTGGCCGCGGATCGACTCGCCGCGCGCCTCGAAATACAGCGCCTGCGCCAGGCACTGCCAATCCGCCGTGCGCTGCGCCGAGGGCTGGCGCGCCAGCCAGTCGGCGTCATAGCGGATCTGCGCCGGCTCGACCGTGCGGCCCTTGCCGGCGCGCGGCTTGGCCACCGCCAGCTTGGCCGGCACCACCTCGGCCTCGGCCGGGCGCTTCGGGTCGCCCACCGCCGCCGCCATCAGTTCCAGCCGTTTCACCGGCAGGGCGCCCAGAGCATTCCGCTCGGCGCCCAGCAGCGCCGAAAGCTGTCCGCCGAGCGAGGCGGCGGGGTCGTTGGACTGGCTCACCGTCACATCGGCGAAGGCCGCACCGCTCAGGACAAACAGCAGCGCGGCGCTGCGGGTCCAGGTCTGAAGCAAGCACATTTACACATGTTTCCCGGTCGTTTCCCGTCCCGTTTCGCACCATCGGGACCGAAGTTGATCCCACTGTGCAAACCGCAACAGGAGCCGGAGGTAGACACAAAAGCTTAACAAGTCTACCCACGTGGTATTTATACAACTGTGAGACGATATTCTTTGGGCGATTTTTGGCCGACAGCAGAAACCCCCGCCTGCGGCGAAACATCCGATTCGCGCTGCCAAGCCGCTGGAATCAGGCCGGTTTCCCGAACTCCCTGTCGCGCAGCGCCAGATGGGCCGCCGCCAGCCGCGCCAAGGGCACGCGGTAAGGAGAACAGGAGACATAGTCGAATCCGGCGGTCCGACAGAAGGCGATCGACTCAGGATTCCCCGCATGCTCGCCGCAGATCGACACCGTCAGATCGGGGCGAGTCGCCCTTCCGCGGTCCGCCCCGATGTGCAAAAGCTCCCCCACCCCGTCGACATCGAGGATGTGGAACGGGTCCTCCGGAAACACCCCCTTCTGCACATAGGTGTTCATGAACCGCCCCGCGTCGTCGCGGCTGAGACCATAGGTCATCTGCGTCAGGTCGTTGGTGCCGAAGGACAGGAACGAGGCGTGCTGCGCGATCTCACCGGCCCGCAAGGCGGCGCGCGGCGTCTCGACCATCACCCCCAGCTTGTAGTCGAAATCCGTCCCCGCCTTGGTCCGCACCATCGCCGCCACCGCGTCGATCCGGGTCTTCACCAGCTCCACCTCGCGCTTGGCCGAAACCAGCGGGATCATGATCTCCGGCACCACCGAACCGCCACGCCGGGCGATCTCGATCGTCGCCTCGAAGATCGCCTGCGCCTGCATGTCGTAGATCTCGGGCAGCACCACCCCCAGCCGCACGCCGCGCATCCCGAGCATCGGGTTGAATTCGGCCAGCGCCTCGGCCCGCCGCGTTACCTCCGACAGCGGGCGGTCCAGCGCCTCGGCCAATTCCAGCATGCCCTCGCGCGAATGCGGCAGGAACTCGTGCAAGGGCGGGTCCAGGAGACGGATGCAGACCGGCAGGCCCTGCATGATCTCGAAGAGCTGCACGAAATCCGCGCGCTGCATCGGCAACAGCCGCACCAGCGCCGCGGCGCGATCCTCCGACGTGTCGGCAAAGATCATCTCGCGCATCACCACCAGACGGTCGTCAGTGAAGAACATGTGCTCGGTCCGGCACAGCCCGATGCCCTGCGCCTCGAAGTTGCGCGCCATTTGCGCATCGGCGGGCGTGTCGGCATTGGCCCGCACCCCGATGTCGCGCACATCGTCGGCCCAGGACAGCAGCCTGCGGAAGTTGTCGTCCAGGGCCGGCCCCAGCATCGCCGCCGCCCCGGCCAGCGCCTCGCCCGCCGTGCCGTCCACGGTGATGATGTCGCCCTCGCGGAACACCCGGCCATCCGGCGCCACCAGCCGCTTCTCCCGCGCATCCAGCCGCAGCTCCGACGCGCCCACCACGCAGGGCAGCCCCAGCCCGCGCGCGATCACCGCCGCATGGCTGGTGACCCCGCCGCGCTCGGTCAGCACCCCCGCGGCCGAATTCATCCCCCGGATATCCTCCGGCGCAGTCTCGCGCCGCACCAGGATGCAGGGCTCGCCCCGCGCGGCCGAGGCCTGCGCCGCCTGCGACGAGAACACGATCCGCCCCACCGCCGCCCCCGGCGAGGCCGGGATGCCGCGCACGAAGCGGTCGCGCCCGCCGCGCGGATCGACCTGCGGGTGCAGAAGCTCCGACAGCGCCCGCGGCTCCACGCGCAGCAGCGCCTCCGACCGGGTAATCACCCCGTCATCGGCCAGCGCCACCGCGATCCTGAGACCCGCGCGCGACGACCGCTGCACCTTCACCGCATCCAGCACCGACAGACGCCCGTCCTCGATGGTGAACTCGATCTGCATCTCCTCGCGCAGCCGCACCCGGCAGACGGCGCCATGCTTCACCAGCTGGGCAAAGACCTCCGGCGCCAGATCCTCCAGCGAGGGCCCGCGCGGGTCGCGGATCAGATACATTGCCTGGGGCTTGGCATGCCGCCCGCCCGCCTGATCGAAGTAGCGCCCGGTCACCTGCGCCGCCCCGGTCACCGGATCGACGAACTGCATGACGCCCGAGCCGGACATGCCCTGCCCGATACCCTGCGCCATCTCCTGCACCACCAGCCCCAGCCCCGCCGCCTCCGGCGCGCCCTTGGCCTGCCGCAGAAGCCGCGCCGAGGTGCCCTCCCAGGCCCGCGCCATCGAGCGCAGCACCTCGCCCAGCTGCCGCGCCGGGTCTTCCGGGAAGGCTTCGTCCATCTCCTCGCGATAGGCATGCAGCGCCGCGCGCAGCGCCTCGCCCGAGGCTTCGGCCTGATCGAACATGTCGGGGTCGAGCCGCGCCACATGGATCGCATAGCTCTGGATGAAGCGCAGATAGAGCGCGTCCGCAGCATCGATCCCGTGGGTCTGGGCCAGCAGCGCATGGCGCGCGGCATTCATCCCGATATTGAGCACGGTGGCCGGCCCGCCCCAGTCGGGGTTCTCCGGGCTCGGCCGGACCGAGATCAGCGGCCCCGCGCCGAAGTTGCGCAGGATGCCTTCGCAATCAACGGTTTGCCCCGCCGCGATGGCGCGCACCGTGGTCGCGGGCAGCGCCACGGTCTGCGGCACCGGCAGCTCCAGCCGCACCAGCCGCTGCAGGCATTTCGCCCGCCAGCCATGGGTCTTGGGCGTGATCGCCGCAGTCGGGGTGATCGGCGCGAAATCGGTGATCGGCTCGAGTTTCTGCACTGCGGCACTCCTTCCGGCGCAGGATAGCCGAGTTGGGCCTTGGCGCAAGCGGATAGGGCGGAGGGAGGGCGCAGCCCTCCCCACTGCCGTCGGATTTTTCGTTCCGAAACGAAGGGTTTGGGCTCAGCCCTCGACCTTGGTCAGATCCGCCACCTGCCCACAGATCGCGCGGATGCGGTGCAAGAGGTTCAGCCGGTTGCGCCGCAGGATCGGGTTCTCGGCATTCACCTGCACCGCCTCGAAGAAGGCGTCGATCGGCGCGCGCAGGCTGGCCATGGCGGTCATCGCCGCCGCGAAATCCTCCTCGCGCATCGCCGGGCGGATCACCGCCTCGGCCCCGTCGAGCGCGGTGAACAGCGCGCGTTCCGCATCGGTCTCGGCGAATTTCTCATCCGCCCCGAAGGAATACTCCACCCCGTCCTTGGCCTCGGCCTGGCTCAGGATGTTGTTGGCCCGCTTGAAGCCCTGCAACAGGTTCGTCCCGTCATCGGTCTTGAGGAACCCCGCCAGCGCCTCCGCCCGCTTCACCAGCAGCGTCAGATCGTCATTGCCGGGCATGGCGAGACAGGCGTCGATGACATCATGCCGGATGCCCTGATCGCGCAGGTAGACCTTCAGGCGGTCGTGGAGGAAGGAGAGGAGGTCGTTGGTCTTGGTGCGAGCAGCTGTTTCAATACTCTCCCTGAGCTCTCCAAGCAATTCTTCATGCTCCCGAGTCCGCTTATCGGGATTGGCTAAGCTCTCCGTAGAGTCTGCATAGGATTTTAGCAGAAGCGAAAACACTTCCTCGTTGCCAGCAGCAGTGGATAGAACATCTGCGATAGCTTGATTGACGTCTGACCACTGTTGCGCTGCTTGTTTCGCTTCGTGCTTAGTCATTCGAGAACTGACTAGAGCCTGCATTTCTGCCCTAATCCTATTCCCCAAGACCAACCGAATAACCCCCAACGCCGCGCGCCGCAGCGCATAGGGGTCCTTGCTCCCGGTCGGCTTCTCGTCGATCGCCCAGAACCCGGTCAGCGTGTCGATCTTGTCGGCCAGCGCCACCGCGACCGAGACCGGATCGGTCGGCACCGAGTCCCCCTCGCCCTTTGGGCGCCAGTGATCGCGCGCCGCCAGAGCCACGGCGTCCGGGAAACCAGCCTCCCGGGCGTAATACATGCCCATCAGCCCCTGAAGCTCCGGGAACTCCCCGACCATCGCCGAGCGAAGATCTGCCTTGGCCAACCGCGCCGCCTGCTCGGCAATATCTGCATCCGCATCAACAAGAGGAGCGATCTCGCGCGCCAGGGCGGCTATGCGTTCAATGCGGTCGTGCTGGCTGCCAAGCTTGTTATGGAACGTGACAGCTTTCAGCCCGTCCAGCCACTCGCCCATGCCCGCCTTGGCGACGCGCAGGTCGTTCTCCCAGAAGAACTTCGCATCCGACAGCCGCGCCGACAGCACCTTCTGGTTGCCCTTCAGGATCGTCTCGCCATGGTCCGCCGTCTCGCGGTTGGCCACGGTCACGAACTTCTCGATCCGCCCCGACTTCGGGTTCTTCACCGAGAAGAACTTCTGATGCTCGCGCATCGAGGTCTGCAGCACCTCCGGCGGCAGGCCGAGGAAATCCTCGCCGATGGCCCCCATCAGCACCACCGGCCATTCCACCAGCCCCGCCACCTCGGACAGCAGCCCGGCGTCCGGCACCACCTCCAGCCCCTGCGCGAAGGCCTGGGTCGTGGCGTCATGCCAGATGGTCTGCTCGCGCTCGGCGGCATCCAAGACCACGAAGGCGCGCTTCAGCTTCGCCGCGTAATCGTCGAAGGACGAGACCGGGAACCGACCCGGCGCCATGAAGCGATGGCCCTCGGTCGTGTTGCCGGCGCTCAGATGATCCACCGTCACCGGCACCACCTCGGCGCCGCTCTCGTCGCTCAGAAGGCAGAGGATCGAATGCAAGGGCCGCACCCAGCGCAAGCTCCCGCTGCCCCAACGCATCGACTTCGGCCAGGGGAAGCCGCGGATCGCCCCCTCCACCGCCTCGGCCACGATCTCGGCCGCCTTGCGCCCGGGCTTTTCCAGCACGGCGAAATACACCTGGCCCTTCTTGTCGTCGCGCAGCTCCAGCTGCTCGCGCGAAAGCCCGGTCGAGCGCAGGAACCCCTCCAGCGCCGCGGCGGGCGCATCGGCCTTCGGCCCCTTGCGCTCCTCGCGCTGCATCGGGCTCTCCGCCGTCAGCCCCTGCACCGTCAGCACCAGCCGCCGCGGCGTCGAAAACGCCCCGGCGGAGGCATAGGTCAGCCCCGCCTCGACCAGCGCATCGGTGACGAGCTTCTTCAGATCCTCGCGGGCGCGGGCCTGCATCCGCGCCGGGATTTCCTCGGAGAAGAGTTCAAGCAGAAGATCGGGCATGGGTCACTCTTCCTCGGGATTGAGCTGGTGCCAGGCATAGCCCCGGCCATCGGCAAAGACCGCGACCACGCGGTCGATGCCATCGGCGACCTCGGCCTCGGACAGGAAGGCGATCGCCTCGCCGGTCTTCAGCGCCGCATCGATCTGGCCCGCGTCGAAACAGTCGAACCAGCCGGGGGCCACCAGCGGCGTCGCCTCGTCATAGACGCGGTAGGTCTCGGTCAGCATGGCCTGGGTCAGCGGCGTGGTGAAACAGGCGCGGAACCGCAGCGGCGACGAATCCGCGTCGATCCCGGTCACGTCATTGGCGACGATCACCTCGGGCTCCTCGCCGATGATCGGCGTCAGCCGGATCTCCTCGCCGGGGGTGAAGGCCACGGGCTCGTAGAAGGCATAGATCTGCAGCCAGTAGATCAGCGCGCCCGCGCCCAGAGCAGTCAGAACGATGGAGGCCACAACAATTCTTCCATTCATGTTCAGACCCAATCGAAAGTCATGTGGGGCGACGGGCGCTGCTTGGCCATCTGGCGGAAATCGGCCGCCTGTGCACAGCGGCTGGGGTCCATCCACTCATGGGTCTCCACGAACAGATGGTCCATCAGGTCAAGGCATCCCGACTGCACCAGATGGGGAATCAACTCCCACTCTCCGCCTTCGATATCGACCTTGAGCACGGCTATCCGCTCTCCGAGTCCCCGCACGAAACTGGCAAAATCCAGCACCCGCACTCCGGTGGCGGTGCCGGCGTCCATCCCCTTGCCGCGGTGGACCAGCGATGATCCGGGCGACCCCTTCAAAGTGGCTTCGGACCAGCCTTCCGGGCGCTGGATTTCCGCGAGTCCGTCCGACACGCCTGCCGCTGCGCAGAGGAGCTTTACCCCGTCTCTTCCTTCCAGACGCTGGGACAATTTCGCAAAGGTCGCAGGATCCGGCTCGAAAGCAATTACCCGCATCCCACGATCCAGCATGCCCTCGCTGATCTCGCCCACGTTTGCGCCCAGATCGATGCAAAGCGAGCCCTTGGGCAGCCCCTCGATCACCGCGAAGAACTCGGCCAGTCGGCGCGCGACATAGGCGCGATAGAGCTTGCGCGCCGCCTTGCGTCCTATGCTGCCGGGAACAACGCGGATCACGTCAAGAAGGCGCTCCAGCACCGTTGCCGGACGCTGGATCAAAAACATGTGCTGGTGGTGCGGGCGGTTCCGGACATCCCTGGGGTTGCGATAGCGCATGATCCCGGCCTCAAGCGCCGGCGTCGGCAAGTGTGCCGCCGCCGGCTTCGGTGGTGACGAAGGCATCGGCGCAGCGTTTCGCCAGCGCCCGCACCCGGCCGATATAGGCCTGCCGCTCGGTGACCGAGATCACCCCGCGCGCGTCGAGCAGGTTGAAGAGATGCGAAGCCTTGATGCACTGGTCATAGGCCGGATGCGCCATGACGATCTCGCGCCCGGCCTTGTCCACCGGATCGGCGCTCAGGATGCGGTCGCATTCCTTCTCGGCGTCCTCGAAATGCGCCAGCAGCATCGCCGTGTCGGCCTGATCGAAGTTCCAGCGCGAATATTCCCGTTCGGTCTGGCGGAACACGTCGCCATAGCTCAGCGGCGTCGGGCTGTCGGGGTCGTTGTAGGGCATGTCCATCACGTGATCGACGCCCAGCACATACATCGCCAGCCGCTCCAGCCCGTAGGTCAGCTCGCCCGAGACCGGGCGGCAGTCATGCCCGCCGACCTGCTGGAAATAGGTGAACTGGCTGACTTCCATCCCGTCGCACCAGACTTCCCAGCCCAGGCCCCAGGCGCCCAGCGTCGGGCTCTCCCAGTCGTCCTCGACAAAACGGATGTCATGCAGCCCCGCGTCGATGCCGATCGCCTCGAGCGAGCCGAGATACAGCGCCTGCAGATCCGGCGGCGAGGGTTTGATCAGCACCTGATACTGGTAGTAATGCTGCAGCCGGTTCGGGTTCTCGCCATAGCGCCCGTCGGTCGGGCGGCGCGAGGGCTGCACATAGGCCGCGGCCCAGGGCTTCGAGCCCAGCGAACGCAGCGTGGTCGCCGGGTGGAAGGTGCCCGCGCCGACTTCCATGTCATAGGGCTGCAGCACGGCGCAGCCCTTGCTGCCCCAATAGGTCATCAGCCGCAGGATGATCTCCTGAAAGCTGCGCGGGGAAACGGGTTTGCCGGTCATGTCTGGCCCTCTTGCAAAGCGCCCTCTCCATAGGCAAGAGGCGCGAAAGGGTCAATGCGAACCGGGCTTTCGCTGAGGCAGAAGTGATGTGCATCCGCGGGGCCGTCTGGTAGCGTCGCGACAATGAATTTTACGGGATTGACGGCACGATGAGACAAGCGATTTTCCTCCTGGGTCTGTTGACCGCGCTGGTTTTCGGCGCAGCGGCCATGGCGCAGGACCGGGTCTGGGTGCAGATCGAGGCGCAGCCGACGCTGCGCGAGGGCGAGGAGCGCGCCCGCGCCTATGCCGGCGCCTTCCCGGATGTCTCGGGCTTCCAGATGACCTCGGGCTGGTACGCCATCCTGCTCGGCCCCTACGGTCCCGACGTGGCGCGGCTCCGGCTGGACAGCCTGCGCGCCGAGCGGCTGATCCCCTCCGACAGCTTCATCGCCGACGGCCGCAACTTCCGCCAGCAGTTCTGGCCCGCGGGCCAGCTCGGCGCCCCGCTGCCGCCGCCGGTCGCCATCACCCCGCTGGACGACATCCCCAGCCTGATGCAGCCGGACCCCCAACCCGATCTCGCCCAGCCGCAACCGCTGTTCGACGAGACCCCCGCCGAGGCCCGCGCCTCCGAGTCCCTCCTGACCCTCGCGGAACGGCAGGACCTGCAGCGCGCGCTGCAATGGTTCGGCTTCTACGCCGCCGGCATCGACGGCGCCTTCGGCGCGGGCACCCGCACCTCGATGGCCGCCTGGCAGGAGGCCAACGCCCAGCAGCCGACCGGCATCCTGACCACCGCCCAGCGCCGCAGCCTGATGCAGGGCTACGAGTCCGCGCAGGCCGAACTTGGCCTCGAAACCATCACCGAGGCCGAGGCGGGTATCGAGATCACCCTGCCCACCGCGCTGGTGGCATTCGAGCGCTACGAGCCGCCCTTCGTGCGCTACGCCGAAAAGGACGGCTCCGGCGTCCGCGTCATCCTGATCAGCGAGCCGGGCGATCAGGCCACGCTCTACGGCCTCTACGACATGCTGCAGACGCTGGAGGCCGTGCCGCTGGACGGCGCCCGCGAGCGCCGCGAGACCAGCTTCACCATCGAGGGTCGCAGTGCGGATCTCGCCAGCCACACCCATGTCGAGCTGGCGCAGGGCATGGTCAAGGGCTTCATGCTGATCTGGAATCCGGACGACGACGAACGCATCGCCCGCGTGCTGACCGCCATGCAGTCGAGCTTCCGACCCATCGGCGACCGCGCGCTCGATCCCGGCATGGTGATGATGGACGCGGCGCAGCGCGGCGGGCTCACCACCGGGCTGGAGGTGCGCCGCCCCGCCCTGTCGCGCTCGGGCTTCTACATCGACGCGCAAGGCTCTGTGCTGACCACGGTCGAGGCGCTGCAATCCTGCCGCCGCATCACGCTGGACCGCGACACCGAGGCGGAGGTGGCCTTCCGCGACGACACGCTCGGCATCGCCGTGCTGCGCCCGCGCCAGCCGCTGGCGCCGCAGAGCTACGCCAGCTTCCAGGGCGCCGCCCTGCGCCCGGGGTCCGAGATCGCGGTGGCCGGCTATTCCTACGAGGACCAGCTGCCCGCCCCGACCCTGACCTTCGGCGCGCTCGACGGCGCCACCGGGCTGAACGGCGAGCCCGACCTGCGCCGGCTGACGCTGACCGCCCTGCCCGGCGACGCCGGCGGCCCGGTGCTGAGCACCTCCGGCGCGGTGCTCGGCATGCTGCTGCCCAAGGCCGAGGGCGGCGCCCGCCAGCTGCCGGCCGAGGTCGGCTTCGCCGCCGCCGCCGACGCCCTCGCGGCCCGTCTGGCGCAGGAAGGCCTCAGCCCGCGCAACGCCACCCCGACCGGCGCGCTGGCCCCCGAGGATCTCACCCGCCTCGGCATGGGCATGACGGTTCTGGTCTCCTGCTGGCAATAAGGCAAACCCGGCGGGCCGCCTCAGGCCCGCCAGACTTCAGGCCCGCCAGAACCGCGGCATGAACATCACGTAGACCGCCAGCAGCTCCAGCCGCCCGACCAGCATCCCGGCCAGCATCAGCCATTTGGCGCTGTCGGGAAAGCCATGCACCGCCCCCGTCGCCCCGACTTCCGGCCCGAAGGCCGGGCCGACATTGGCGATCGAGGTCCAGGCCGCCGTCACCGCGGTGATGGTCTGCAACCCGGTCAGCGACAGCGCCACGGTGAGGATGCCGAAGCTCAGGATGAACATGGTGAAGAACAGGATCACCGAGCTGATCACGTCCTCGCCGACCCGCCGCCCCTCGTAATCGAGGAAGATGATGGCGTTGGGGTTCTGCAACCGGCGGATCTGCACCTTCATCGCCTCGATCAGGATCAGGAACCGGAACACCTTGATCGAGCAGCTGGTGGACGAGGTGCAGCCGCCGATCAGCCCCGCCACAATCAGCACCACGAAGGGAAACGGCCCCCACAGCGTCAGGTCGACGCTGGTGAACCCCGTCCCCGAAAAGGTCGAGACCACGTTGAAGGTGCTTTCCCGCAGCGTCGCCCAGAACGGCTGGCCGCGCACGATCAGCTCGTGCAGCACGATCAGCCCGATGGCGTAGCCGTTCCAGCGCAGATAGGCCCGCACCTGCGCGTCGCGCCACAAGGGCCTGGCCATGCCCTGCGCCAGCTGCACGTAGCGGATGAAGGGCAGCGAGGCGAGCAGCATGAACACCACCGAGGCATATTCCGCCGCCCCGGCGAAGGGCGCGAAAGAGGCGTCATACATGGTGAAACCGCCGGTCGAGACGGTGCAGAGCGTCAGCACCAGCGCCTCGAAGGCGCTCATCCCCAGCGCGAAATAGACCATGAAGCAGGCCAGCGTCAGCAAGAGGTAGATCTGGATCAGCGCGGTGGAGATATCCAGCGCCCGCGGCAGGATCTTGCCCAGCGTGTCGAAGCCCTCCGAGCGGAAGAACTGCATCCCGCCGACCTTCATCACCGGCAAAAAGATCATCGCCACGATGACGATCCCGAGGCCGCCCAGCCATTGCAGGATGCCGCGCCACAGGTTCGTGCCCATCGGCAGCGCGTCCAGCCCGACGAAGACCGTGGTGCCGGTGGTGGTCATGCCCGACACGCTCTCGAACATCGCGTCGGTCAGCCCGACGTCGGGCGCGCCCAGCATGAAGGGCAGCGCGCCGAACAGCGGCAGCGCCACCCAGACGCCGGCGGTCAGCATGAAGCTCTGCTGCAGGCTCAGCCCCTGCCCGCGCGGCGCGCCATTGGCGCAGGCCAGCGCCACCAGCAGGCCCGAGAGCACGGTGATCAGCGCCGATTGTGCGAAGGCCAGCCAGTGCGGATCGTCCGACATGTAGTCCAGCGCCAGCGGAAACAGCATCATCCCACCCATCGCGGCGACGAGCAGACCGATGATGTAACCGACGGGGCGCGGATCAAGCATGGCGCAGGCTTGTCGTCACGGGCGGCGCTGTCAACCTAAGCCCGCCAGAAACGCGGCAGCACCAGCACGAAGACCGCCAGAAGCGCCAGCCGTCCCATCAGCATCGCCACGATCATCAGCCATTTCGCCGCCTCCGGGAAGTCGATAAAGGTGCCGGTCGGCGCGACCAACGGGCCATAGCCATAGCCGATGTTGCCCAGCGAGGTCCATATCCCGAACAGGGCCGACAGCGTATCCACTCCGGTCAGCGTCATCAGCACGCTCAGCACGCCGATGGTCAGCACATAGCTGGTGACGTAGAGGATCAGCGCGTTCATCACGTCATCCTCGACCCGCCGCCCGTCATAGCGCACCGCGGTGACCCGGTGCGGCGCGGCGATCTGGCGGACCTGCGCCACGATGGCGGCGAACAGCACCTGCACCCGGAACACGCTCAACGCCCCCGAGGACGAGCCGGAACAGCCGCCGATCATGCCGACGCTGAAGGCCACCAGCATGGCGAAGCCGCCCCAGCCGCCGAAACTGCCGGAAAAGAACCCGGTGCCGGTGAAGATCGAGGTGACGTTGAACAGCGCCTCGCGGAACACCTGCTCCGCCGCCTGATCCGAGGTCATGAGCCGCCACAGCACCACCATCGCCACGGCATAGGCCAGCCAGCGGGTCAGCGCCCGCAGCTGCGCATCCCGCCACAGCGCCGTCGGCGCGCCGTTCACCATCTGCGCGAAGCGGATATAGGGCAGGCTGCCCAGGAACATGAACAGCGCCCCGGCATATTCCGCGGCGCCCGGATACTTGCCGAAGGAGGCGTCGGCCGGCGAGAAGCCCCCGGTGGCGATGGTCGCCATCGCGTTCACCGTGGCGTCCAGCACCGACATGCCCAGCGCCAGATAGGTCAGCCCGCAGACCGCCGTCAGCCCGACGTAGACCTGCAGCAGCGCCCAGGCGATGTCGGTGGCGCGCGGCAGCACCTTGCCCATGGTGTCGAAGCCCTCGGTGCGGAAGAACTGCATCCCCCCCACCCGCATCACCGGCAAGAAGATCATGGCGATGAAGGCGATCCCCAACCCGCCCAGCCAGTTCATCATCCCGCGCCACAGGTTCATCCCCGCCGGCATGCCGTCCAGCCCGACGATCACCGTCGATCCGGTGGTGGTGATGCCCGACACGCTCTCGAACAGCGCGTCGGTCAGGCCCAGCCTCGGGGCGCCGAACAGGAAGGGCATGGCCCCGAAGAAGGACAGCGCCAGCCACAGCGCGAAGGTCAGCACGAAGGCCTGCCGCAGGTTCAGCTGCCCCTTCACCCCGTTGGCGCAGGCCAGCGTCACCATCGACCCGGCCAGCAGCGTCAGGATCGCCGCCTCCAGCACATCCCAGCCGTTCGGATCGGCCAAGGCGAGATCGACGGCGGCAGGCACCATCATCGAGACGCCCATCACCACGACCAGCAGGCCGACCACAAATCCGACGGGGCGCAGGTCCAGCATGATGCGCGAGCCGTGCCCGCGCGCCAAGGCAGAGTCAATCCCGCCCGAGCGCGCCAAAGGGCGAAGGCTCAGCCGACGTGGAACAGCGTGCCGAACAGCCGCGGATCGAGGCTCTCCGCGGCAAAGGTCGGCCCCTCGGTCAGCACCGAGACCGCGTCATGCGAATGCAGCGATTCCTGATGGCTGGCCACGACGCGGAAATCGCCGATCCGCGGCTCCGCCAGCAGCTGCGCCGCGAAACTGCGCGCCGCATCCTCGACGAAGATCGGGTTGGCCGCGTTCAGCTCGGCGAATGCCTGCTCGTCCTCGCGCTTGACCATCACCTGCGTCTCGGTCGGCACCGCCGCCCGCGCCAGATCGATCAGATCCTCGAACCAGAGGCAGGTCTTGCCCACCACCTCCACCGAGATCCGCGCCACCGAGCGCTGCGAATGCGGCGTGGCCAGCTGCCCCCGCTCGCGCCGCGCGTGCTCCGACAGCTCCAGCGAGCAGGGGCAGGTGCTGGAATAGACGTAATCGAGATGCAGGAACTTCTTGCGCACCCCGCCCTTGTCCACCAGCTCCAGCGCGATGTCGTAATACTGCCAGCCCGACAGCCCCGAGCGCAGCGACTGCACCCGCACCGGGAAGGAGAACCGCATCTGGATCCGCGCGTCGAAGCTGTCGAGGTCGCGCTTGTAATCCTCCAGCGCGTGCTCGATCACCTCGAAGCTGAAGCAGCGCTCGGCATGGGCATAGAACGACCGCATGATGCGGCTCATGTTGATGCCCTTCTTCTCGGCCTCGAGGCTCACCGTCCCGGTTACCGAGGTCTCCAGCATCAGATCGCCGTTGTCGCGCGTGTGATAGCGGATCGGCAGCCGGAAGTTGGAGATCCCGACATGCTGGATCAGCCGGTTCGCGCCCACGATCAGGCTCGCCGGCCCGTTCTGCAGGTCGGGCAGCGTGTCCTTGTAGGCAGCGTCCACCCGGAACTGCTTCGGATAGGCCCGGCTCAGCTCGGGGTAGACCAGCGCCGTCGCCGCCGGGTCCAGCGTGGCGATCTCGGCGTCGGAGGACCTGCCCGCCCATCGCCGCAGCACGGCCAGAGCGGCTTCGGCCTCTTCCCGGCTTGGCTTGCGGTCGGCAACCGGAGTCTGGATGTTCATCGCGCGCCCCTTCTCATAAGACTGCGGAGTGACCCCGCCTATATAGGCGAAGTCCTACCGTTCCCCAAACGAACTCTCCTGATACGCGCGACGCAGCGGAACAGATCACCGACCAAGAGCCGATGGATCAGATCGCCGACAGCGCGGCCATCAGATCGGCGATCAGGTCGTCGGGGTCTTCCAGCCCGACCGACAGCCGGATCAGCCCCGGCGTGATCCCCAGATGCGCCTTCTGCTCATCGGGCAGCCGCTGATGCGTCGTGGTCGCCGGATGGGTCGCGATCGACTTGGCATCGCCCAGATTGTTGGAAATCTTGATGATCTCCAGCGCGTTGAGGAAACGGAACGCCGCCTCCTTGCCGCCGGCGATGTCGAAGGCCACCATCGTGCCGCCGCGTTTCAATTGCCGCGCCGCCAGATCATGCTGCGGATGGCTCGCCAGCCCCGGATGGATCACCCGGCTCAACCGCGCGTCGCCCTGCAGCGCAGCCGCGATCTTTTCCGCGCCCTCGGCCATCGCCCGGCATCGCAGGTCCAGCGTCACCATCCCGTTCAGCATGATCCACGCCGTGAACGGGCTCATCGAGCCGCCGGTATGCTTCATGTAGGGCTCGACCACCTTGCGGATGAACTCCACAGTGCCGCAGATGACCCCGCCCAGCGCCCTGCCCTGCCCGTCGATATGCTTGGTGGTGGAATAGACCACCACATCCGCCCCCTGCTCCACCGCCTTCGAGAAGACCGGCGTGGCGAACACGTTGTCCACGATCACCAGCGCGCCTGCGGCATGGGCGATCTCGGCCACGGCGGCGATGTCGATCACCTCCAGCGTCGGGTTGGAGATCGATTCGAAGAACACGGCCTTCGTCCCCGGCCGCACCGCCGCGCGCCACTGGTCCAGATCGGCCCCGTCGACAAAGCTCACCTCGACGCCGTAGCGCCCCAGCACTTCCTCGAGGATGTAGAGACACGATCCGAACAGCGCCCGCGCCGCGACCACATGATCGCCCGCCCGCAGCATCGACACCAGCGCCCCGTTCACCGCCGCCATCCCCGAGGCGGTGGCGAAGGCATCCTCCGTCCCCTCGATCGCCGCGATCCGCTCCTCGAACATCCGCGTCGTCGGGTTGCCGTAGCGGGCGTAGATGAACTCGTCCTCGCCGGTCTTCACGAAACGCGCTTCCGCCGATTCGGCAGTCTCGTAGACGAAGCCCTGCGTCAGGAAGATCGCTTCGGCCATCTCGCCATACTGGCTGCGGCGGCTGCCTTCGTGCACCAGTTGCGTGCGGGTTTTCCAGTCCTTCGTCATCGTCTTGCCCTTCGCAGCAAAAAGCCCCCGAGCCGGTAGAGGCATCGGGGGCTGCAAAGCCCTCACCCTCTTTAGCGGTTTGTTTAACGTGGCCCGCAATCCGGTAACAAAGCGCCACGTCTGGCGGCATACGCCTTGGCTTGCGCTGCGTCAACAGGCCGAATCGGCCGGGCCTGCGGGCTTTTGCCAGAGCGTGCGAACCTCCACCCAAGGGTAGCTAAGCGCGATCTCCCGGCCCCAGAACGCGCCCGCGGCCCAGGCATCGGGATGCTCGGGGTCAAGCCCGTAGTCGATCTGGGCGATCCGCTCGGGCGACATGCGCAGCGTGTAGCGCAGCAGCAGGAACTGCTCCAGCCACGCCTCCTCGTCCTTGTTGGTGAACAGGTCGGGACGCGGCGTCGGCTCCGGGTCGTGCATGGCGGGATGACCTCCGTAAGATGCGCAACCGTCCTGCACGGTCGCCTCGGGCGCAGCCGATGCTCCGCCCCGCGCCGCCGCCTGTCAACGGGCGCAGCGCGTCCCGGCCGCTTTGCCCTTGCCGCTGCCGTCATTTGCGCCATCCTTGGCTTTCCGACAAAAGGAGTCCCCCATGCCGCAGGACATCGACCTGTATTACTGGCCCACGCCGAACGGCTGGAAAGTCACCATCGCCCTCGAAGAGCTGGGCCTGCCCTACCGGCTCAAGCTGGTGAACATCAACGCGGGCGACCAGTTCGACCCCGACTTCCTCAAGATCGCGCCGAACAACCGCATGCCCGCCATCGTCGATCCCGAGGGCCCGGACGGCAAGCCGATCTCGATCTTCGAATCCGGCGCGATCCTGCAATACCTCGCCCGCAAGACCGGCAAGCTCGGCGGCCCGACCGAGCGCGACCGCATCGCGGTGGATCAGTGGCTGATGTGGCAGATGGGCGGAGTCGGCCCGATGGCTGGTCAGGCGCACCATTTCCTGAAATACGCCCCGCAGATGGACCCGCCGCAGGACCTGCCCTATGCGCAGAACCGCTACCGGACCGAGGTCGGCCGTCTCTATGGCGTGCTCGACCGCCAGCTGCGCGGGCGCGAATTCGTCGCCGGCGATTTCCTCTCCATCGCCGACATCGCGATCTGGCCCTGGGCGCAGAACTGGGAAGCCCAGCAGCAGAGCCTCGACGACAAGCCCGACCTCGCCCGCTGGCTGAAGGCGCTGGCCGAGCGTCCGGCCTTCCTCAAGGGCAAGGCCGTGGCGGCCGAGGCCCGCAGCACCGCCCCGCTCGACAAGGCCTCGCAGGACCGGCTCTTCGGCATCAAGCGCGACTGACGCGAAAGGCCGCCCCTCCCGGGGGCGGCCCTCTCTTGCCAAATCCTTAACAGAAATCTTGAAGCCCTTTCCGATCAATGGCTTGACCGGATTTTCACGCGTGAAACCTCACGCCTCGGGCTTCTCCTCGACCCCGTATCTCTTGAAAAGCCCGCCCTGGGTCATGAAGAACAAAAAGATCGCCCCCGGAAGCCCGAAGGTCTTGAAGCTGACCCAGGCCTCGGTGCTCATCGTCCGCCAGATCGCCTCGTTCGCCACCGCCAGCGCGAAGAAGAACAGCGCCACCCGTTTCGTCAGCAGCATCCACCCGGCGGGCTGCAGCGGCACCGCCTCCTCCAGCACCAGCTTCAGCCAGCTCTGCCCCCTGAGCAGCCCGATCCCGAGGATACCCGCGAACAGCAGGTAGATCATCGTCGGCTTCATCTTGAAGAACCGCTCGTCATTCAGCCAGACCGACAGCCCGCCGAACAGCACCACCAGCACCACCGTCGCGACCTGCATCTTCGACAGCTTGCCGGTCAGCGCCCAGAGGATCCCCGTGGTCAGGATCAGCAGCGGAATGAACGCCGCCGTGACCACGATGAAGCCATGATACTCGGTCCCGCCGAAGGTATAGACCTCGTCCTTCAGCCGCCCGTAGCCGATGAAGAAGGCCACGATCGGCCCGTACTCCAGCAGCATCTTCAGGACCGGGTTGATCTTGCGTGTCATCCGTCTCTCCTATCCCGCCGCCTGCACCAATATGGCGCCCGCCGCGATCATTCCCATCAGGCCGATCTTCACCGGCCCGCTTCTCTCGCCCAGAACCAGCCAGCCGATGGCGGCGGCGAACAGCGTCGAGGTCTCGCGCAGCGCCGCCACCTCGGCCACCTTGCCCAGCCGCGTCCCCAGCATGACCCCGCCGAAGCTCACGAAAGCCACCAGTGCCCCGATCATCCCGCGGACCATCAGCGGCCCGAAAGCCTCGGGCCAGCGCCCCGCCCTGCGGATGCGATAGGCCGTCAGCAGCGGAAAATCCACCGAGGTCATCAGGAAGAACCACGCCAGGAACGTGAACGGGTCCGGCGTGAAGCGGATGCCCCAGGCGTCGTAGGTGGTGTAGAAGGCCACGATCAGCCCGCCCGCGAAGGCCCAGGCGAGCCCCAGCTTCAGCTCCGCCCGCCCGATCACCACCCCGCCGAGGTTGATCCGCGCCAGGAACAGGATCGCCCCCGACAGCATCGCCACCCCGAGCCACTGCAAGAGCACGTAATGCTCGCCCAGAAACAGCGCGGCGAAGGTCAGCGTCGCCAGGGGGCCGGTGCCGCGCACGACGGGGTAGACCACCGTATAGGCGGCGCGTTCGTAGGCCAGCGCCATGGTCAGCTTGTAGGCGAAATGGATCGCCATCGCGCCCACCAGAACCATCCACTCGGCCCCCTCGGGCCGCGGCACCAGAAACAGCGCCACCGGGGCCGAGAAGATCAGGATCCAGAGGTCGATCGCCCCCCGCGTGTTCCACGGGTCGTGCCGGCCCTTCTGCAGCGCGCCGAAACAGGCATGGGCCACCGCCGACGTCAGCGCCAGCCCCATGGCCAGCCGCGCGCCCTCCGGCGTGCCTTCGAGCGAGACCAGCCACTCGGTCATCGACAAGACGGCATCAGGCGTCGAGACCCATCAGCGCGCGGGCGAAGTCCTCGGGGTCGAAGGGGGCGAGATCGTCGATCTGCTCGCCGACGCCGATGGCATGGATCGGCAGGCCGAACCTGTCGGCCAGCGCCACCAGCACCCCGCCCTTGGCGGTGCCGTCGAGCTTGGTCATCACGAGGCCCGAGACATCGGCCAGCTTGCGGAAGATCTCCACCTGATTGAGCGCGTTCTGCCCGGTGGTCGCGTCGAGCACGAGGATGGTGTTGTGCGGCGCGTCGGGGTCCTTCTTGCGGATGACGCGGACGATCTTGGAGAGTTCCTCCATCAGGTCGGCGCGGTTCTGCAGCCGCCCCGCCGTGTCGATCATCAGAAGGTCCGCCCCGTCGGCCTGCGCCTTGGTCATGGCGTCGAAGGCGAGCGAGGCCGGGTCGGAGCCCTCGGGCGCGGTCAGCACCGGCACGCCGGCGCGCTGGCCCCAGACCTGCAGCTGCTCCACCGCGGCGGCGCGGAAGGTATCGCCAGCGGCGATCACCACGGATTTTCCCGCCGCCTTGAACTGCGAGGCGAGCTTGCCGATGGTCGTGGTCTTGCCCGAGCCGTTCACCCCGACGACCAGCACCACCTGCGGCCGCTTGGCCGACAGCGGCATCGGCCGGGCGACGGGTTCGAGGATGCGGGCGATCTCGGCGGCCAGCGCCTCCTTGATCTCGCGCGACGAGACGCGGCGGCCATAGCGGCCCTCGGCGATGTTGGCGGTGACGCGCAGCGCGGTCTCGACGCCCATGTCGGCCTCGATCAGCATCTCCTCGAGGCTTTCCAGCATCGCGTCGTCGAGCACCCGGCGCGGCTCCTCGGCCTGACCGAAGAGCCGGCCGAAGAGGCCCGGGCGCTGCGGCTCGGGCTCAGGCTCAGGCTCGGGCAACGGGCGGATCACCGGCTGCGGCGCGGGGCGCGGCGCTTCCGGCTCAGGGGCCTGCGGCTCTGCGGCTTTCGGCTCGGGGGCCCTCGGCTCGGGGGCCCTCGGTTCAGGCGCCCGCGGCTCGGGGGCGACCGGCGCGCTCGGGGCCGGCGGCGCGGCTTCCGGCCCGGCGTCGACCAGCGCGTCGACCCCGTCCGACAGCCGGTCGGAGGACCGGAACATCTTTTCGCGCATCTTCTTGAAGAATGACATCCGCGCCTCCGCTGCTCACACGCCTTCTCACCTAGTCGCTTCGGCGCGGCGAGGGAAGGGGCCAAGGCGCCGCCGGGCGCGCCAAGCGGCCCCGCGCAGGCGTGACTGGCCATCCGGCGGGGCCTCTGGCACTCTGGCGGGCGTCACGGAACGGAGACGATGATGCGCGCCCTGCTGCTGTCCTGCCTGCTTGCCGCCCTGCCCGCCGCCGGCTTCGCCGAGGAGCCGATCAGCGCCGCCGAGTTCGAGGCCTATGCCACCGGCAAGACCCTCTCCTATGCCGTGGGCGGTCAGGTCTACGGCGCCGAGCAGTACCTGCCCGGCCGCCGCGTGCTCTGGGCCTTCAAGGGCGAGGAGTGCAACTACGGCCGCTGGTACGAGGAAGACGGCAAGGTCTGCTTCGTCTACGAGCATGACGCCACCCCGCAATGCTGGACCTTCTACCGCGGTGCCGAGGGCCTGCGGGCCCGGTTCGGCGAC
>NZ_PZKG01000055.1 GCF_003034985.1 Cereibacter changlensis JA139 | reverse complement strand
GCAAGGAGATCCAGCTCCTGATCGACGCGCTCGGCGAGGCCAACGCCGGGGCCTCGGCCGGCATGGCAGGGACCTGGTCGGGCATCATGTCGAACATCTCCGACCAGTGGACCCGCTTCCAGCGCATGGTGATGGGCAGCGGGCTCTTCGACTGGCTGAAGACCCGGCTGCAGGAGATCCTGGCGACGCTCGACGCCATGGTCGCCGACGGCAGCATGCAGCTCTGGGCCGACAAGCTCGCCGGGCTGATCCTGCGGGTGCTGACCGCGATCTGGGATTTTGGCCTGCGCGCGGTGGAGGTCTGGCAGGCGGTTGCGCCGGTGGTGCAGCGCGTCGTCGAGACCCTGGGCGGCTGGGATGTCGCCGGCTGGATCGTCCTCGGCGTGGCGATGCACGGGACAGTGCTGGGGCTCGCCGCCGGCCTCGGGACCATGGCGCTCGGCGCGCTGCAGGCCGGCTGGGGCATCTTGTCGATGCTCGCGCCGATGAACCTCGTCCGCACCGCGGCGCTGGCCTGGATCGGCATGGGCCTCCTCGCCGCGGTCTCCGCCCTTGCCGTCGCCGGGCTCTGGATCTGGCGCAACTGGTCGGGGCTCACCGCCTTCTTCCGCAGCTTCGGCGCGGCCTTCCGCTCCGCCATGGGGCCGGCCGCGCCGATTCTCGACCGCGTGGTCGCGCGGATCGAGGGGCTCTGGGCTTGGGTGCAGCGTCTGACCGGCCCGGTCGATGAGAGCGGCGAGAGCTGGATCCGCTGGGGCCGCGCCACGGGCGAGGCGGTCGGCCGCATCGTGCGGGCGACCACCGAATGGTCGGCCGCGCATCCGCGGCTCATGATGGGCCTCGGGGCCGTGCTGGCTGCCCTTGGGCTGATCCGGCTCCTGATCACGCCCGTCACCGCCGCCTGGCGCATCCTCACCGCCGTGGCCTCGGCCCTGGGCGCGGTGCTGGGCTTCGTCGCCCGGGCGGTGCTCTTCGTCGGCCGCGCGCTGCTGCTCGCCGGCCGCGCCATGCTCGCCAACCCGATCCTGCTGGTGATCGCCGCCATCGCCGGCGCGGCCTATGTGATCTACCAAAACTGGGACGGCTTCGTCGCCTACTTCCGCGGCAAGATCGACCGGGTGCGCGACGCCTTCGAGGAGGGCCTGATCCGCGGCGCGCTCACCTGGATCTCGGAGATGAACCCGTTCCGGCTCATGCTCGAGGGCGCGGTGAACTTCACCGAATACCTGACCGGCTGGGATCTCGGCTGGATCAGCGAGATGATCGAGAACGCCTTCAGCATTGATCTCTATGACGCGGGCGTGGCCATGATTCAGAGCCTCTGGAACGGCATCCGCTCGAAGATCGGCCAGATGGCGGAATGGGTGAAGGCGCAACTCAGCGCCATGATGCCGGAATGGCTGTCGGGGATGGTGGCCAGCCCGGCCGCGCCGGCTGCAGGCGGTGACCCTGCCCCGCCGGGCCGCGCCCTTGGCGGGCCGGTGCGCGCCGGCCAGCTCTACCGCTGGCGGGAGGAGGGCCGCGAGCTCTTCGTGCCGCGCACCGACGGCCAGGTGATCTCCACCCGCCAGCTCCGCGGAGCCGCCGCCCCCGCCGCCCCGCGGATCTCGGTCGGCGGCATCACCATCAACGCCGCGCCGGGCATGTCGCCGGCCGATGTCGCCCGCGCCGTCAGAAAGGAACTGGCGGCGATGGCGCGCGAGACCGGCTTCGCCCTGAACGACGGAGGCGACTATGCCTGACCTCGGCCTGAGCCTCGTGATGATGGCGCTCGGGGCTTTCCGCTTCGGCGTGAACCGGGCAAGCTACCAGAGCTTCACCCGCTCGGCCTCCTGGCGCTGGGAGCAGCAGGACCGCTTGGGTCGCGCCCCCGCCCTGCAATACCTCGGCCCCGGGGCCGACGAGATCAGCCTTGAAGGGGTGATTTATCCGCACTTCAAGGGCGGTTTGCGGCAGATCGAGCTGATGCGTCAGGTCGCCAACCTCGGCCAGCCGCAGATCCTGGTCGACGGCCTCGGCTGGGTCTGGGAGCGCTGGGTGATCACCGCCGTCGAGGAGCGCAAATCGCTGTTCCTGGCCGACGGCGCGCCCCGCAAGATCGAGTTCACCATCGGCCTGACGGCCTACGGCATGGATCTGGCATGACGAGCTACAGGACAATCGACGGCGACGTGCTGGACGCGATCTGCAAGGCCGAGCTCGGCTCCGAGGCGCATGTGCCGGCGGTGCTGGAGGCCAACCCGCATCTGGCGGATCTCGGGCCGGTCTACCCGGCCGGGATCCTGATCACCCTGCCGGCCGTCACCGCTACGGTCGCCACGGGCGCGATCCGCCTCTGGGGCCGCACATGATCCCGGCCTTCCGCATCACGGTGGCCGGCGAGGACGCCACCGCCCGCATCGCCGACCGGCTGCTGAGCCTGGTGATCACCGACGAGGACGGCTCGAAATCCGACCGGCTGGAGCTGGAGCTCGACGACCGCGACAGCCGCCTCGCCTTCCCCGACATCGACGCCAGGCTGGAGGTCTCGCTCGGCTGGAAAGGCCAGCCGCTGAGCTTCATGGGCGTCTACGCCGTCGACGGCGTCTCCGGCGCCGGCCCCTCGCAGACCATGCGGATCACCGCCACCGCCGCCGACATGAAAGGCGAGATCCGCGCCCCGAGGACCCGGGCATGGGAGGGCAAGACCTTGGCCCAGATCGTCAGCACGATAGCAGGCGAGGCCGGGCTGAAGCCGGTCGTCGGCGAGAGCGTGGCCAGCAAGCGCTGGGACTACATCGCCCAGACGGCCGAATCGAACCTGCACTTCCTGAGCCGGATCGCCGCCACGCTCGACGCCACCGCCAAGCCGGCCGGCGGCGCGCTCCTCGTCCAGCGCCGCGGCGAGGGCAGGACCGCCGCCGGCGACGCCCTCACCCCGCCCGAGATCCCACGGCATCGCTTCTCCGACTGGTCCTGGTCATTCGAGGGCCGCAGCGTCTATCGCGCGGCCGAGGCCGAATGGATCGAGACCGGCAGCGGGGTGACGCACAAGGTGAAGGTCGGCTCTGGAACCCCGGTGAAGAAGATCCGCCATGTGCATGCGACGAAGGACGAGGCGATGCGGGCGGCGGAGGCGGTGCTCTCGGGCGCGGGCCGCAGCGCCATGACGCTGGAGGCGACGCTGGCCGGCTTCGAGCCGCGGCTGATGGGCGGGGCCTCGGTGAAGGTGGCGGGGCTTCGGCCGGAACTGGTGGGCGAGTGGCACTTGGAGCGGGTGACGCACCAGCTCAGCGGGGCCGGGCTGGTGACCGCGTTCCGGGGGAGGAAGGATAGGGAGTAAAGGCACAGTATATGCGCCATAATGAGTGAGAAAACTATCGCTTATTGTTCTTGCCCCGCCGAGGCGAGCATGGCTAGGATGATAAAGTTCACTGGAGGATTGGGTTTGAAGCACCTGAGAACCAGTCGCTCGTGCAATTATCAGAGACCACTGAGATGACAAGATGAGTGCGGTCGAGCCGGAACAACTTCACCATTACTGCTCGCCCTCAACTTTTCTTTCGATAGTTTTGCGCAAACAGTTTTGGCTAACATCCCTCACACAGTCTAACGACCATGCTGAGGGCATTTGGTGTCTACAGCAGTGGCTCAACGCATATCAAACAAAGAACCATAACCTCACGTACGAAAGAAGGGGAGCAAAGGAAGCTGCGATAGCCTCAATGCGGGACCACGTAGCGCTTGGAGCCTGCTTTTCCGAAGAAAGGGATTTGCTCAGTCAGTGGCGAGGGTATGCAGCTGACGGTGCAGGGTTCTCATTGACTTTCAGAACACACAGCCTCTCAAGAATTTCCAGAGAAAATAGAGACGGGAAAGCTCTGCTCGATAGAGTGAGATACGGTCAGTCAGATCGAAGCTTCTTACAAGCAGCCTTTTCAGACCTCTATCAGGCATTTCGGAAAGATGCTCAATCCTACGCTGAGTCAAATGGGACAGGAAGTATGTCCATTGACAACTCTATTGAATCACGCTCCCTAAAACGCGAGGCTGTGACAAAACTGTTTTTATTTAAGGACGGGAGCTTTTCCGAAGAAAAAGAATGGCGCATCTTAAGTGTATGCCCTCCCCAGGAAATTTCGGGCCTTGAGTATCGAGAATTGCGGAACGTTATCTCTCCCTTTCTTCGACTTGACTTCCCCCCATCATCACTGACAGCAGTAACGCTTGGGCCAACCAACAAAACTCCCGACGAGATCGTAAAGCAACTGCTTTACACGAATGGCTTTGATTGCCAGGTTCACCGCAGCCGCACCCCCTACCAATCGCGCTAATCGTCGCCACCCCATACACAAGGACCTCAATGTGAGTACGCTAGCGGATCCCGCAACGAAGATTGCATTCTCTATTCACGAAAATAAGGGGGTATTTGCGCTCTTGCTTGGGTCGGGACTATCGCGCTCTGCAGAAATCCCCACCGGCTGGGAAATAACATCAGACTTGGTGCGGCGCATAGCAGTAGCGCAAGGCGTGGAGGAGCAATCCGACTGGCACAAGTGGTATCACGAAACATACAAACAAGAGCCCGACTATTCGCAAATTCTCGGAGAAATTGCCAGTACGCCAGACGAAAGGCGCTCGATTTTACACGGCTATATTGAGCCGAGCGCTTCAGATCGAGAAGAAGGAAGGAAAACACCCACAGCAGCACACAAGGCAATTGCTCAGTTAGTGCGCGATGGATTTATCCGCGTCATCATAACGACCAACTTTGATCGACTTCTGGAAAATGCGCTCCGTGAGGTCGGAGTTGAGCCCACAATTGTTAGCTCTTCAGATGCACTGCGCGGTGCAGAACCCTTGGCCCATACAGGATGTTACATTCTAAAAATTCACGGAGACTATAAGGACGCGAGAATTCTCAACACTGAAGAGGAGCTATCCGCCTATCCCGCTGAATACAACGCTGTCCTCGATCGAATCCTCGACGACTATGGCCTTATCGTCTGCGGATGGTCAGGGGAATGGGACCACGCGCTGCGATCGGCGATTCTGCGGGCCCCTAACCGGCGTTACCCACTGTTTTGGGCTTCTCGCGGCGAACTGGGTCCCAATGGCCGCGAACTTTGCAATAGCAGAAAAGGCATGGAGATAAAGATAGAAAGCGCTGACGCCTTTTTTACTACTCTGGCAGATCAAATTACGACAATACGCGAGACACAGAGACAGAATCCTGCAGAGACCGCTTTACTGCTTGAAAGAGCGAAGCGCTACATGAGCCGCACTGAATATCGCATAAAGTTCTCTGATTTGGTCGATCAAGAAGTGTGGAAAGTCATAGATCGTTCAAACGATGAAGACTTTTCCTGTCAGGGCGCGGTAAGTTCCGAAACTGTAATGCAGCGCATTAGATTGCACGAGTCCGCTGGGGAAGGTCTCGTTAAGATCAGCGGTCTGACCGGTGTGTGGGGCGATGAAGAACAAATAAGAACCATCGCGAATGCAATAAAGACGCTGTGGGCTGCTCTTCAAGCAGATCGCAATGGCATGGTGGTGCTCCTCAATCTGCGCGGCTACATTCCGGCTCTAATGAGTCACGCCTGCATACTGGGCTTGATAAAAAATTCGAGATGGAAAGAGCTTCGAAGCTTCTGGAAGAACGAACTTCCCTGCGACCGCCACCACACCGAAACCTTCTTGGACGACTTGTCGCCTTTAGGATGGAGGGGAAGTGACAAAGCAATATGGTCACTCTTGCCTGGCCTTGAAAACAGACATACGCCGTTTTCTGACCATATATACGAACTTTTCGACAGCTCTCATCGGACTTTTCTGGGGAGCTTACCAGACTTTGCTACGTTACACCTTCTTAGTGAAGTGCTCCCTGCGATATTCGCCCTAGAACACTATAGCGTAAAGGAACTCGAAGAGGAGCTCGCCAAGCCACAGGGCTTCGGTCAGTCGTACATCCGGCTACCCGTATGGGGACGGATGGGCTGGAGTCGGTGGCCAACTGATCGAGTATTGACACAGATCGAGTCCGTCGCCTTCTCGACTGAGCTTGCGGAAGCAGGCTTTATAGGTGGAAGCCCAGACGGCGTACGATTTGCCGCGCAGAATGTTCGGCGAGCCATAGGAAGGTTGCACTGGTACTGACACAGACGCGCTGCGGGATTCAGAGGATGCGGCCCTTAGAGCGACCTGAGCTAGGGTACTAACGACTTCATCTGCCGCAGGGAAAACACGCCGGTCGAGCGCTCAAGTCGTTAGACCTCGAAAAACTGCTGCTGCCAACTTTGGTGTCCCGTCCTGCCGATTTCAGTGTCCCGCTACACCCGTCCTGCCGATTTCAGTGTCCCGCTACACCCGCTACCCACCACATTCCCACCTTCCCCTCCGCCCCCACCACATATAGTATGCCCTCAACCAGCCTTACGCCTCAGCTTGCCCGAGGCCCTGCTGCTTGTGGATAACTGCCCTCCGGGGGCATGATGGAGAGGATGGGCGATGTCGCTTTCGGAAGACTACCTGTCAGGCGCCGAGATCCACCCGATCGACATCGTCGAGACGCTGGCCGAGCACAACGAGTGGGAATTCGACCGGCTTACCGACGACCAGATCGCCATGGCCGTCGAGGGCCAGTGGCGCACCTATTCGCTCACCCTCGCCTGGTCGCCGCAGGACGAGACGCTGCGGCTGATCTGCACCTTCGAGATGGAGCCGCCGACGCACCGGATGGGCGAGCTCTACGAGGTGCTGAACCGCTGCAACGACATGGTCTGGACCGGCGCCTTCACCTATTGGGCCGAGCAGAAGCTGATGGTCTGGCGCTACGGGCTCCTGCTCTCGGGCGGGCAGATCGCGGGCGCCGAGCAGATCGACCGGCTGATCGGCAATGCGGTGATGGCCGCGGAGCGGTTCTACCCCGCCTTCCAGATGGTCGCCTGGGCCGAACATACCCCCGCCGACGCCATGAATGTCGCCATTGCAGAGGCTTACGGCCGCGCCTAGTCTGAGCCCCGGATCTGTCCCGGGGGAAAGAATGGAACTGTCAGAGGTGAACCGCCGCGGTCTGGGGCTCTTGGGCTGCGGCAAGATGGGCTCGGCCCTGCTCGAGGGCTGGCTGGCGCGCGGGCTGGCCTTGTCGGCGGTCTGGGTCACTGATCCGCATCCCTCCGACTGGCTGCGCGGCCTCGCCGCCAAGGGGCTGCGGCTGAACGAGGGCCTGCCCGCCTCTCCCGCCATCGTGCTGATCGCGGTGAAACCGCAGATGATGGCCGAGGCGCTGCCGACGCTCACCGCCTTGGGCAACGGCAGCACGCTGTTCCTGTCGGTGGCTGCGGGCACCTCGATCGCGCATTACGAATCCGTGCTGGGCGCTGGGACGCCGATCGTCCGGGCCATGCCCAACACCCCCGCCGCCGTGGGCCGCGGCATCACCGCGCTGATCGGCAATGCCCACGCCAGCGCCGAACAGCTGGCGCTGGCCGAGACGCTGCTTTCCGCCGTCGGCCAGACCGTGCGGCTGGAGACCGAGGCGCAGATCGACGCGGTGACCGGCGTCTCCGGCTCGGGCCCGGCCTATGTCTTCCACCTGATCGAGGCGCTGGCCGCCGCGGGCGAGGCCGAGGGCCTGCCGCCCGCGCTCGCCATGCAGCTCGCCCGCGCCACGGTGACCGGCGCCGGAGAGCTCGCCCACCGCGCCCCCGACAGCGCCGAGCAGCTGCGCGTCAACGTGACCTCCCCCGGCGGCACCACGGCCGCCGCGCTGAAGGTGCTGATGGACCCGGAGACTGGCTTTTCCCCCCTGCTGCGCCGCGCCGTCAAGGCCGCCGCCGACCGCGGACGGGAGCTTGGCCAGTGAGCATCACTTACGACGATTTCGCCAAGCTCGACATCCGCGTCGGCCGCATCACCCGCGCCGAACCCTTCCCCGAGGCACGCAAGCCCGCCTTCAAGCTCTGGGTCGATTTCGGCGGCGATCTGGGCGAGAAACGCTCCTCGGCGCAGATCACCCGGCATTACACGCCCGAGACGCTGATCGGGCGGCAGGTGCTGGCGGTGGTGAACTTCCCGCCCCGGCAGATCGGCAAGGTGCTCTCCGAAGTGCTGGTGCTGGGCGTGCCCGATGCCGATGGCGAGGTGGTGCTGATCGGCCCCGACCATGCGGTGCCCGATGGAGGGCGGCTGTTTTGACCCGGCTCCTCATCACCCGCCCGCTGCCCGAGAAGGTGATCGAGGCCGCCCGCGCCCGCTTCGACGTGACGCTGCGGGCCGAGACGACGCCACTCACCCCGGCGGAACTGCGCGCCGCGCTCCACTATGACGCGGTGCTGCCGACGCTGGGCGATCTCTTCCGCGCCGAGGTCTTCGCCGACGTGCCCGCGCCCAAGGCGCGCATCCTCGCCAATTTCGGCGTCGGCACCAACCATATCGACATCGCCGCCGCCCGCGCCGCCGGGCTCGCCGTCACCAACACCCCCGGCGCCGTCACCGACGCCACCGCCGACATCGCCCTCACGCTGATCCTGATGACCGCCCGCCGCGCCGGCGAGGGCGAGAGGCTGGTGCGCTCCGGCCAATGGCAGGGCTGGCACCCGACGCAGATGCTCGGCATGCATGTCACAGGCCGCAGCCTCGGCATCATCGGCATGGGCCGGATCGGCAAGGCCATCGCCCGGCGCTGCCACCATGGCTTCGGCATGGAGGTGCGCTTCTTCAACCGCTCCCCGGTCGTCGACCCCGGCCTGCCCGCCCGCCAGACCGATCTGGCCGAGACGCTCGCCGCCGATATCGTCGTCGTGGCCGTCCCCGCCACCCCCGCCACGCATCACCTAATCGACGCGGCGGCGCTGGCCCGGATGCGGCCCCACGCCCTGCTCATCAACATCGCCCGCGGCGACATCGTCGACGAGGCGGCGCTGATCGAGGCGCTGCAACAGGGCCGCATCGCCGGCGCCGGCCTCGACGTCTACGAACACGAACCCACCGTGCCCGAAACGCTGACCGCAATGCAGAACGTCACCCTCCTGCCGCATCTCGGCACCGCTGCGCTCGACGTGCGCGAAGCCATGGGGATGATGGCGCTCGACAACCTCACCGCCTTCTTCGACGGGCGCGACCCGCCCCATCCGGTCTGACCCCCGGGTTTCTTCTTGGCGAAAATACTCCCGCCGGAGGCGCCCGCAGCCGGCCCCGCAGACCTGCGCCGGCAAACCGCGGCGCCCGAAGCCACCCTGTCGCGGCAGCGCCGGGCGAGGGGCCTCGATGGCCCCGAGCCCGGCTCCCCCCGGCCGGGCAAAACCCCTGCCCTCCCGCACAGCAGTCTCTTGACATCCGCCCGCCGCTGGGCCAGATAGCAGCCCGTTGGGGTCGTAGCTCAGTTGGGAGAGCGCGTCGTTCGCAATGACGAGGTCAGGGGTTCGATCCCCCTCGACTCCACCAGATTTCCCTCGCATAGCCTGCCATGGGCGCAGCTTTGCCGCCCCCCCACAACGGCACGCAAAATTTCCCCTCCGCCTGATCCGCATCAAATCGCGCCGCCCGGCGCCTCGGGCAGGATGCGCGCAGAGACCCTGCGGAGGCTGACATGCTGCGTCTGACCATGATCCTGTTTTCCATGATCTCGACCACGCTGATGGGCGTCGGGATCGTCATCGCCCTGACCACCGGCCATGACAGCCTGCGGCCGATCCTGCTGGCTGCGGCAATTGGCTTCGTGCTGGCCGTGCCGGTCAGCGCCATCATCGCGCGCAAGCTGGCCTGATTCCGCGTCAGCGCGAAAGGACCCGTCATGCGCAAAGCCAGACCCGCCGCCTTCTCGCCGATGCAGATCCGGCTGCACTGGATCGTCGCGGCGCTCGTCGTCTTCCAGTTCCTGTTCAACGCGCCGATGCGCTGGACATGGGAGGCGCAGCAGCGCGGCGAGGATCCGGGATTCAGCCTGCTCGCTTGGCTGCATGTCGCGGTCGGCTTGGTAATCGGGATTCTCGTGATCTGGCGCATCGTGCTGCGCTTCACCCATGGCGCCCCCGGCCCGATCTCGCCGCTCGACACCGGCGAGAAGAGCCTCGCGCAATTCGTCGCGACCGAGACGCAGGTCTTCCTGCTGTTTGCGCTCTTCGTCGTGCCCGTCAGCGGCGCCGTCGCCTGGTTCAAGGGCATCCCGCTCGCGGGGGCGCTGCATGCCGATCTGAAGCTTCTGATCCTCGCGCTGGTCGGCGTGCATGTGCTGGGGGCGCTGGCGCACAAATTCGTGCTGCGCGACGGGCTGATGGAGCGGATGCGCCTGCCGCGCGACTAGGACAGGAAGACCCGCAGCGTCTCCTCGAACTCGCGCGGCTTCTCGGCATGCAGCCAATGCCCCGCTCCGGGGATCTTCGCAAAGCGCGCCGCCGGAAACAGCCCGCGGATCGTCTCGCGATGCTCCGGCAGCACATAGCGCGACTCGCCCCCGCTGAGGAACAGCACCGGCCCCTCGAACTGCCCCGACACCTCGGGCCAGCCGAGGATCTGCGGCATCTCCTGCCGCAGCACCGGCAGGTTCAGCCGCCAGCGCGGCGGGTCGGCCTTGAGATCCAGCGACTGCAGGAAGAACGCCCGCAGCGCCGCATCGTCCAGCAGCGCCGCCAGCCGCCGGTCCGCCTCGCCGCGCGTGGTGACGCCGGCGAGGTCCAGCGCCTCCATCGTGTCGATATGCTGGCGCTGGTCATGGCCGTAGCCCACGGGCGCGATATCGGCCACCACCAGCCGCCGCACCCGCTCCGGCCGCGTCAGCGCCAGCATCATCGCCGCCTTGCCGCCCATTGAATGCCCGACCACATCCGCCAGCCCGCCCTGCGCCTCGATCACCTCGGCCAGATCGGCGGCCATCTCGGGATAGCGGTGCACCTCCGACCAGGGGCTCGTGCCGTGGTTGCGCATGTCCACCGCCAACACGTCGCGGCTGTCGGCCAGCCGGCGGGCGATCACCCCCCAGTTCCGCGCCGAGCCGAACAGGCCATGCGCGATCAGCAGCGGGGGAAGGCCCGAAGGCCGCTCGGCGGGGTGGATCACTGTGGTCAGCATGTCCCGGTGATAGCCGCTTGGCCGTCGATCCGCCAGACAGGTTGAAGAAGCCCCGGCCTGCGCCTAATCTCCGGGCGAAGCAGCGAGGCGCAGATGAGTGCAGTGACGATACAGCAGATGGCCGCCCGCGTGGCCGGGCTGATGGAGGAACGGCTGCGCATCCGCGGCCGCGGCCTGCCCGAGAAGATGCAGCGCGGCGGCAAGCGCCTGCCCCGCCGGGTGCGCCGCGCCGGCGAGAAGCTCTCAGAGGCCTCGGTGATGGCGCAGAACCCGCGGCTGCTGATGCAGCTCGACCACGCGGCGATTGCCACCGCCTATGACATCTGCGTCCGCTACCTGTCCGGGCTGAACCGCTGGGAGAGGCTGCGGCTGTACCTTCTGAACTTCGCCGCCTCGACCCTGCTCATCGTGCTGGTGGTCGGCGGGCTCTTCGCCACGGTGCTGAAGCTGCGCGGCGATCTCTGAGGCGGGCGCGGAGGCTGACCCCCGCGCCCTGCCGGTCTCACAGCGTCGGATACAGCGGGAACTTGCCGCAGAGCGCCTCGACCTTGGCCTTCACCGCGGCTTCCACCTCGGCATTGCCCTCTTCGCCATTGGCCGCCAGCCCGTCGACCACCTCGACGATCAGCCGGCCGATCTCGCGGAACTCGGCCTCGCCGAAGCCGCGCGTCGTGCCCGCCGGGGTGCCCAGACGCACGCCGCTCGTCACCATCGGCTTCTCCGGGTCGAAGGGGATGCCGTTCTTGTTGCAGGTGATATGCGCCCGGCCCAGCGCCTTCTCGGTCGCATTGCCCTTCACGCCCTTGGGGCGCAGGTCCACCAGCATCACATGCGTGTCGGTGCCGCCGGTGACGATGTCGAGCCCGCCCTTCATCAGCTCGTCGGCCAGCGCCTGCGCGTTCTTCACGACCTGCGCGGCATAGCTCTTGAACTCGGGACGCAGCGCCTCGCCGAAGGCCACGGCCTTGGCGGCGATCACATGCATCAGCGGCCCGCCCTGGATGCCCGGGAAGATCGCGGAGTTCACCTTCTTGGCGATCTCCTCGTTGTTGGTCAGGATCATCCCGCCGCGCGGCCCGCGCAGGGTCTTGTGCGTCGTAGTGGTCGCGACATCGGCATGGGGGAAGGGCGAGGGATGCTGGCCACCGGCCACCAGACCCGCAAAATGGGCCATGTCCACCATGAGATAGGCGCCCACCATGTCGGCGATGGCGCGGAACCTGGCGAAGTCGATCTGCCGCGGAATGGCCGAGCCGCCGGCGATGATCAGCTTCGGCTTGTGCTCCTTGGCCAGCGCCTCCACCTGATCGTAGTCGATCAGGTTGTCCTGCTGGCGCACGCCATACTGGATCGCGTTGAACCACTTGCCCGACTGGTTCGGCGCCGCCCCATGCGTCAGGTGCCCGCCCGAAGCCAGCCCCATGCCGAGGATGGTGTCGCCCGGCTTGATCAGCGCCTGGAACACGCCTTGGTTCGCCTGGCTGCCCGAGTTCGGCTGAACATTGGCGAAGTCGCAGCCGAACAGCTGCTTGGCCCGCTCGATCGCCAGCGTCTCGGCCACGTCGACCCAGTCGCAGCCGCCGTAATAGCGCTTGCCCGGATAGCCTTCGGCATATTTGTTGGTCATCACCGACCCCTGCGCCTCCATCACGGCGCGGCTGACGATGTTCTCGCTGGCGATCAGCTCGATCTCGTCGCGCTGACGGCCGAGCTCACCGGTGATCGTCGCATAGAGCTCGGGGTCACGGGAGGACAGGCTTTCGGTGAAAAAGCCGGCGTCGCGGTGCGGGGCGTTCATGGGCGTCTCCTGATCGGATGCGGGGTTGGGGGTATTTAGAGCATCCCTTGCGCCACAGAAAGGCAAGAAAACGACGCATGGCCCGGTTTGCGCGAAATCGGCTTGCGCGGCGGCCCCGCGCGGCCCACGGCAGGGGTTGAGTTTGCCCGCCCCGCCCGCCAAGACTGGGCCCAACCTAACGGAGACTGCCTCATGGCGCATCTGCGCATCGCCTTCACCGCCAGCCCCGCGCCCGTCGCGCAGGAGGCTCTGGCGCAGCTGGTGGCGCGCTACGGCCAGTGCCCGCTTCCCGAGGCCGATGTCATCGTGGCGCTCGGCGGCGACGGCTTCATGCTCCAGACCCTGCACGAGACGCAGAGCCTCGACATCCCGGTCTACGGCATGAACCGCGGCACCGTCGGCTTCCTGATGAACGCCTACCAGCCCACCGGCCTCTCCGACCGCGTGGCGCAGGCTGTGGAGGAGGTCATCAACCCGCTGGCGATGACCGCCGTCACCGACAGCGGCGAGGTGCATCACCGGCTCGCCATCAACGAGGTCTCGCTGCTGCGCGCCGGCCCGCAGGCGGCCTGGCTGCAGATCTCGGTCGATGGCCGCGTGCGTCTGCCGGAACTCGTCTGCGACGGCGCGCTGGTCGCCACCCCGGCCGGATCGACCGCCTACAACTATTCCGCGCATGGCCCGATCCTGCCGATCGGGGCGGATGTGCTGGCGCTCACCGCCATGGCCGCCTTCCGCCCCCGGCGCTGGCGCGGCGCGCTCCTGCCCAAGACGGCGCTGGTGCGTTTCGACGTGCTCGACGCCGAAAAGCGCCCGGTGATGGCCGATGCCGATGGCCGCTCGGTGCGCGACGTGGTCTCGGTCGAAATCCGCTCCGAACCCAAGATCCGCCACCGCATCCTCTTCGATCCCGGCCACGGGCTCGAGGAACGGCTGATCCGCGAGCAGTTCGTCTGAGACTCAGCGCCGCAGCGCCGCCTCGACCTGCGCCACCAGCCGCTCCGTCGCCTCGGCCCCGTCCAGCCGCAGCACGGGCAGGTTCAGCCCCGCCAGCCAGGCCTCGTGCCGCGCGCGGCTCCGCCCCTCGAACCCCGGCCGGTCATAGCCCCGCGCCCACTCGGCAAAAGCCAGATGCGCCGCGTGCATGTCGCCGCCCGGCGCGATCCGCGCGCCGTAACGCTCCGCCTCGCGCCGCGCCAGCCGCGCCATCCGCACCTCCTCCGGCGCGGTGAGGAAGACCACCAGCGAGACCTCCTCGATCAGCGCCTCGCCCCAGCCGAGGAACGACCCGGCCATGACCCAGCCCTCCGGCGGCAGCGCCGCCCGGACCGAGGCCAGCCGCTCGGCGGGCGCGCGTTTCGTGGTGAAGGGCGGATCGGTCGGCAGCCAGTAGTGGTCATCCACATCGACCAGCGCCACCCCGAGCGCCGCTGCGAGGCCGCGCCCCAGCGTGCTCACGCCAGTACAGGAAGCGCCGGTAAGGTGAATCCGCGCCATGGTCATCGGAACCGATCCGCCAGCCGCTGCAACGCATTGCGCGTGTCTGGCTCCGCGGCAGGCTCCGGCGCCCCGGTCGCAGCGTCCGGCTTCGCCCTGCCCTCCGGCTTCGGCTTCGCCCCGCCCTCCGGCCGCGTCCCGGTCGAGCTGCGCGGCGGCGCCACCCGCAGCGCCACCATGTTCAGAAACCGCGCGCCATCGCCCTCGGCCAGATGCACTGCCCCGTCGGAGATCCCGCGCAGCAGATCGTCCAGCCAGCCCTGCTCGGCCTTGGCGAAATCGCTCAGCACATAGTTCGCCACCGCATCCTTGTGCCCCGGATGGCCGATCCCCAGCCGCACCCGCCCGTAAGCCTCGCCGATATGCTGATGCATCGAGCGCAGCCCGTTGTGCCCGGCATGGCCGCCGCCCTGCTTCACCTTCAGCTTGCCCGGCGCCAGATCCAGCTCGTCATGGAACACCATCACATCGGCAGGCGTCAGCTTGTAGAAGCGCATCGCCTCGCCGACCGCCTGGCCCGAAAGGTTCATGAAAGTCTCGGGCTTCAACAGCATCACCTGCTCGCCCCCCAGCCGCCCCTCGCTCACCAGCCCGCGGAACCGCGCCTTCCACGGCCCGAAGCCGTGATCCGCCGCGATGGCATCCACCGCCATGAAGCCGATGTTGTGCCGGTTGCCCGCATATTTCGCGCCGGGATTGCCGAGGCCGACGAAGAGTTTCATGCCGATGCTCCGTGAAAGGCCCCGTGAAAGGTTCCGTGAAAGCCGCCCGCGCTATCTACGGGCGGCCCTCCTGCCCTGCAAGTCTTGACCTTGCCCTCAGGCGCGCGCCACAGTGCGGCGGCCAGCCTCCGCCCGCCCTCTTCCCCACAGCCGAAGGATGCCGCGATGTATCTCACCATGAACCGCTTCCGCGTGAAACCCGGGCAGGAGACCGCCTTCGAGACGGTCTGGAAAAGCCGCGACAGCCAGTTGCCGCAGGTGCCGGGCTTCGTCTCCTTCCACCTGATGCGCGGCCCGTCGAAGGAGGACCACACCCTCTACGCCTCGCACACCCTCTGGGAGTCGGAAGAGGCCTTCACCGCCTGGACCAAATCCGAGGCCTTCCGCACCGCCCATCGCGGCGCGGGCGGCAATGCCGATCTCTACGCCGGCCCGCCGGAGCTGGAGATCTTCGCCTCGGTCCAGCACATCGCCGCCTGAGCTCACAGCTGCGCGGCGATGGCCCCGGTGTCGATGACCGAGCGCACGTCATGGATCAGCCCGTCGCGGTAGGCGTAGAACACGTTCTCGGCAAAGCGCACCCGCCTGCCGTTCACCGCCAGCCCGAACAGCTCTCCGACCGGGGTGCAATCGAAGGCCAGTCGGCTCGCCACCTGCGGCGGGTCGGCCAGCAGCAGCTCGATCCGGAAGACGAGATCGGGAATGGCGCGGAAATCGCCCTCCAGCATCGCGAGATACCCTGCCAGCCCCAGCGCCCGCCCGTTGTGCCGCACCTCGGGATGCACGAACCGTCCCAGCACGGCCCAGTCCTGCCGGTTCAGGCAGTCGAGGTAGCCGTGGTAAAGAGTGCAAAGCGCGTTCCGGTCCATCCGCCGACCCTAACGCGCGCGCCCGCCCCCGCAAATGAAAAAAGCGGGAGCCTTCGCCCCCGCGTTCCCCGAAACGTCCTGTCGAAAAGGCTCAGGCCTCTTCGGCGGTCTCTTCATTGTCCGCCGACCGCAGCCCCGACGGGGCCGAGATGTTGGCGATCACGAAGTTCCGGTCGATGGTCGGAACCACGCCTTCCGGCAGCACGACATCCTGGATGTGGATGACATCGCCGATGTTCTTGCCGGTCAGGTCGACGGTGATGTGGTCCGGGATTTCCCCGGCCAGCACGTCGAGCTCGACTTCCGGGCGCACCACGGTGAGCGTGCCGCCACGCTTCAGCCCGGGGGCGTCGGCATGGTTTTCGAAGGTCACGTGGATGAACAGGTTCACCCGGCTCGTGCGGCGCAGGCGCATGAAGTCGACATGCGTCGGCAGGTCCTTCACCACGTCGCGCTGGACGCCGCGGCAGATCACGCGCACGTCTTCCTGACCTTCAACCTTCAGGTTGAACAGGGTCTGGAGGAAACGGCCTTTCTTCAGCCGGTTCAGCAGCGTGTTGTACTTGATGTTGATGGACAGCGGCTCTGCGCCACCACCATAAACGATACCGGGTACGTAGCCCTCACGACGAGCTTGACGAGCGGCCCCCTTGCCTGTCCCCGTCCGTACCTCGGCGTGAAAATCCGGGATTTCACCAGCCATTGAGGTTCTCCATATGTAAAGCGCCCCATCCTCCAAGGGTGCATGGGCGCGCGAGACGGGCCTATAGGGCAGATTCCCCCCCAAGGGAAGCGCCAAACGCGCGCCCCTTCCGCAATCACTGAAGGAAATCCGCCACGCAGGCCGGATTCCGCCCCTGCCGCGCCGCTCCCGTCCTTCACCCCGGTCGCAGTCTCGGCTAGACCGGGGCTCAACCGGAGTCTCCCATGTCCCTCCTCGCCCCTGCCCGCATCGCGCGCGCCCCGCTCGCGTCCTTCTCCGCGATGGGCCTCGTCTGGGGCAGCTTCGCCGCCGTCCTGCCCGACACCAAGGCGATGCTCGGCGTGACCGAGGCGCAACTGGGCCTCCTGATGCTCGCCGCCCCGATCGCCGCCGTCAGCGCCATGCTCGCCGCGCCCCATACCGGCACGCTGCTCGGCCGCCTCGCCCTGCCGGCGGCGACCCTCGCCATGGCCGCGGCCTTCCTGCTCCCCGGCCTCTCCCCGACGCTCTGGATCTTCGCCCTGGCCTTCGCCGCCTGCGGCGCCACCACCGGCACGCTCGACGTGCTGATGAACGCCCGCGTGGCGGTCTTGGAGAACGAGCGCGGCCTGCATCTGATGAACCTCTGCCACGCGGTCTACTCGCTCACCTATGCCGCAGCCGCGCTCGGCACCGGCCTCGCCCGCGGCGCCGGCTGGACCCCGGGCATGATCCTCGTCGCCACCGGCCTCACCGCCGGCCTCATCGCCCTCGCCGCCTTCGAACGCGACGGCACCATCCGCGGCCTCACCCGGCAGAACGGCGCCGCCCACAGCGCCCTTGGGCTCGGCCCGCTGATCGGCGGCGCCATCGTGATGATCGCCTTCCTGTCGGAGAACGCCGCCGAATCCTGGTCGGCCCTGCATATCGAGCGCACGCTCGGCGGCTCGCCCACCCAGGGCAGCCTCGGCCCCGCGGTCATCGCCATCACCATGGGGCTTGCCCGGCTCGCCGGCCAGGGCCTCATCGCCCATATCAGCCCGGCGAAGCTGCTGCGCGGCGGCGCGCTCACTGCCGGTCTCGGCGCAGTGATCGCCGCCTCGGCCGTCAGCCCGCCGATGGCCTATGCCGGCTTCATCGTCATGGGGCTCGGCGCCTCGGTCATCGCCCCCACGGCCTTCTCGATGGTCGGCCGCAACGCCGCCCCCGAGGCCCGGGCCCGCGCCGTGGCCCGCGCCACGCTCTTCGGCTATTTCGGCTATTTCTTCGGCCCGCCGACCCTCGGCTTCATCGCCGGCGCCTTCGGCCTGCGCGCCGCCTTCGGCTTTGCCGCACTGGCGCTCCTCAGCGTGCTGATCCTCGCCCCGCTCATGGCCCGCCGCGGCTGATCCCGGCGTCTTGCCGAGGCAGGCGCAGGCCAGCCCCACGCACACGGCCCGCCGCCCTGCCCAATTCTTCGCAGAAGAATTGCCTCCTTCCTGACGGGAAAATTCTTCGCAGAAGAATTTTCCCCGCCCTCAGGCCCAGTCGCCCTCGAACCCCCGCGGCACCAGCAGGTTCTCCCGCCGGAGCGCCTTCACGTTCTTCTCGCCGCAGAGCGCCATCGAGATGTCGAGCTCCTTGCGGATCACCTCCAGCGCCTGCCGAACCCCCTCCTGCCCCATCGCGCCCAGCCCATAGATGTAGGACCGGCCGATATAGGTGCCCTTCGCCCCCAGCGCGAGCGCCTTCAGCACGTCCTGACCCGAGCGGATGCCGCTGTCCATATGCACCTCGATCCGGTCGCCCACCGCCGCCACGATCGAGGGCAGCATGCGGATCGCCGAGACCGCCCCATCGAGCTGCCGTCCGCCGTGGTTCGACACCACGATCGCATCGGCGCCGAAATCCGCCGCCAGCCGCGCGTCATCGGCGTCGAGGATCCCCTTCAGGATCAGCTTGCCGCCCCACTGGTCGCGGATCCGGGCGATCTTGCTCCAGTCGAGATGCGGGTCGAACTGCTCCGAGGTCCAGCTCATCAGGCTCGAGGTATCGCCCACCCCCTTGGCATGGCCGACGATATTGCCGAAGGACCGGCGCTTCGTCTTCAGCATCTCCAGCCCCCAGCCCCATTTGGTCGCGAGGTCGAGCATCACCGGCAGCGTCAGCTTCGGCGGCGCCGAAAGCCCGTTCTTCAGATCCTTGTGCCGCTGGCCGAGGATCTGCAGATCCAGCGTCAGCACCAGCGCCGAGCAGTTGGCGGCCTTGGCCCGGGCGATCATCCCGTCGACGAACTCCTCGTCCTTCATCACGTAAAGCTGGAACCAGAACGGCTTCGTCGTATGCGCCGCCACATCCTCGACCGAACAGATCGACATGGTCGACAGCGTATAGGGCACGCCGAAGGCCTCCGCCGCCCGCGCCGCCTTGATCTCGCCATCCGCCGCCTGCATGCCCGTCATGCCCACCGGCGCCAGCGCCACCGGCATCGCCACGGGCTGCCCGATCATCTCGCTGGCGGTGGACCGCCCCGACATGTCGACCGCCACCTTCTGCCGCAGCCGCAGCGAGGCGAAATCCGAACAGTTGTCGCGGAAGGTCTGCTCGGTATAGCTGCCGCTCTCGCAGTAATCGAAGAACATCTTCGGGGCCCGACGGCGGTGCATCCGCTTCAGGTCTTCGATGCAGGTGACGACGGCCATGGAACACCTCTACGCTGGAGCGGTCAGTTTTCCTTACCAATCGCCGCGAGCGAGATCAATCGGCGCGTGCTGCATCGGGCGCCCGTTTCAAGGCGTTTCGTCGCGGCGAAAGCACGAGCCGGCAATGCGCCGGCCGGTCGCATCACATCCTGCTGCACATCAACGGCGCGGGTTCCCCCAAGCCGTTGATCGGAAAAACGTTTACAGTGCCGAAAATGAAGATGCGCGGATGGCCTGTAAGCCGGATTTTGTTCCGGGAGTCGCCTCCCTTCGATGACCATTCCTCTGGCCCCGCCGTTACCGACGGGATCTGGCTGCCAACCCGGGCCTCTGGGCTGAAGCGTCCCTGCGGCGATATCCGTTGCCGGATCAGCCCGCGCGAGGCCCCTATTCGGCATTGCTCCGGGTGGGGCTTGCCGTGCCGTCCCTGTTGCCAGGTCCGCGGTGGGCTCTTACCCCACCGTTTCACCCTCACCGTGGAAGACGCCGGAGGCGAACCTCCGACACCACGGCAGACTCTTCTCTGTGGCGCTTTCCCTCGGGTTGCCCCGGCCGGGCGTTACCCGGCACCCTTGCCTCATGGAGTCCGGACTTTCCTCGCGCCTTGCGGCTCGCGGTCATCCGGCCATCCGCGCGTGGCGGGCTTACGCCGCCCCCCGCGCCCCGTCAACGGGAAAGCGCCGGGCGAGGTCGGCGGCCAGCGCCGCATCCGCCGCATCGAGCGGCCCCCGCGCCCAGGGACGGAAGCGCAGCCGGAAAGCGGTCAACAGCAGATCAGGCGCCACCTCGGGATAGCCGTAAGCCCTGGCCGAGGTCTCGAAATCCCCAACGGTCTCGCCCGCCTCCGGCCAGACCGAAAGCCCGGCCAGCGCCAGCCTGCGCCAGTCGAAGCGCGGGCCGGGGTCGGACTTGCGCCCCGGCGCCATGTCGGAATGGCCGATGATCCCCTCGGGCCGGATCGCCCAGCGCGCCATGATCTCGGGCAGCAGCCGCTCCAGCGCCGCCATCTGCGCTGCTGCAAAAGGCTCCGCCCCGCGGTTGGCCAACTCGATCCCGATGGAGCGCGAGTTCACATCCTCCGCCCCGCCCCAGCTGCCCGCCCCGGCATGCCAGGCGCGCAGCTCTTCCGGCACCAGCGCCAGCACCTCGCCGCGCTCGGATATCAGGTAATGCGCCGAAACCTCCGCCGCCGGGTCGCACAGCCGCTCGCGCGCCGCCTCGAAGCTGCTCATGGCCGTGTAATGCAGCACGATGAGAGAGGGCAGCACGCCGCCCCGCCGAGGCCCGCAATTGGGCGACAGGCTCACCTCAGTTGCGGAACGGGCGCGGATCCCAGCCGCAGGCATAGCCGTCGCCATCCGGGTCGAGACCCTTGCGGTCGCGGGTCGGCCCGCCGGAGGCGAGGAAGGCCTCCTGCGCCAGATCGGGCGAGGCGAAGCCAGCGCAGGCGGCGCCGGGGTTGGTCAGCCGCAGCGACGAGCGCTTGTACATCGGCGTGCCCGGCGCATGGCTGGTCGAGAGCGCGAATTGCACGATGTTCGGCCCCTCGGTCCCGCTGCGCTGCGGCAGCGGCGTCGGCGGGATCACCTGGTATTGCGCGCGGTTCTGCGCGATGCGCTCGGCGTCGCTCTGGATCGTCTCGCGCGCCGAGACGGCGGCGAAGTCGTTCTCGTCCGAGATGCCGACATGGTTCGGCTGCATCTCGCCCATCTCCTCGCGGATGCCCATCGGCGCATTGCCGCGCGGGCGGGCGCCGCTGTTGGCCTCCAAGGGCGCGGCATAGGGCGTCGCCGTGGCCGAGGAGAAATTGCCGCCCTCGGCGTTGTTGATCGCCGAGCCGATGGCCTCGGTCGAGAACACCGGGGCCGGGGGAGCGCCCAGCGGGGCGCCGGTCTGGCCGGACTGGCCCGACAGCTGCGCCTCGCGGCTCTGCATGTAGCTGCCATAGCTGCCGAGTTCGGCGCCGGATTGCGGCGCCGGCGGCGCGCAGGCGGCAAGGCTCGAGGCAAGCAGAACGGCAAGGGGCGCACGCATCAGACGAATCCCGCTAGATCAAAGGTCAAAGGCGGCCATTACCACCATTTCGACGGCTTGGCCACAAAGCCTGCCGCCTGTTCAAGCACATGGGCGTGATTGAGCAGATCGCCCTCTTCCCACGGCCGGCCGATCAGCTGCAGCCCCAGCGGCAGCCCTTTCGCATCGAGCCCGACCGGCACCGAAACGCCCGGCAGACCCGCGAGGTTCACCGTCACGGTGAACACGTCGTTGAGATACATCTGCACCGGATCGGCGCTGGCCATCTCGCCCAGACCGAAGGCCGAGGACGGCGTGGCCGGCGTCAGGATCGCGTCGATCCCGTCGGCGAAAGCCAGCTCGAAGTCGCGCTTGATCAGCGCCCGCACCTTGCGCGCCCGGTTGTAATAAGCGTCGTAGAAGCCCGCCGACAGCACATAGGTGCCGATCATCACCCGGCGCTGCACTTCCTTGCCGAAGCCCTCGGCGCGGGTCTTCTCGTACATCTCGGTGATGCCGTCGCCCTGCGCCAGCCTGGCGCGGTGGCCATAGCGCACCCCGTCATAGCGCGCGAGGTTCGACGACGCCTCGGCGGGCGCGATGACGTAATAGGCCGGCAGCGCGTACTTGGTATGCGGCAGGCTGATGTCGACGATCTCGGCCCCCGCATCCTTCAGCATCTCGCGGCCCTTGGCCCAGAGCGCCTCGATCTCGTCCGGCATGCCGTCCATGCGGTATTCGCGCGGAATGCCGATCTTCTTGCCGCGGATGTCGCCGGTCAGCGCCGCCTCGAAATCCGGCACCGCCAGTTCGGCGCTGGTCGAATCCTTGGGGTCATGCCCGCTCATCGCGCCGAGGAAGATCGCCGCGTCGCGCACCGATTTCGTCATCGGCCCCGCCTGATCGAGGCTGGAGGCAAAGGCCACCACGCCCCAGCGGCTGACCCGCCCGTAGGTCGGCTTGATCCCGACGATTCCGGTGAAGGCCGCAGGCTGCCGGATCGACCCGCCGGTGTCCGTCCCGGTGGCGCCAAGACACAGATCCGCCGCCACGGCCGAGGCCGACCCGCCCGACGATCCGCCCGGCGTCAGGCGGCGCTCGTCCACCTTCCACGGGTTGACCACATCGCCATAGCAGGAGGTCTCGTTCGACGAGCCCATGGCGAATTCGTCCATGTTCAGCTTGCCCAGCATGACCGCGCCCGCATCGAACAGCTTCGTCGTCACGGTGGACTCATACTCGGGCTTGAAGCCCTTGAGGATGTTCGACGCCGCCTGCGACGCGACACCCTTGGTGCAGAACAGATCCTTGATCCCCAGCGGGATGCCGCACATCGCCGGCGCATCGCCCGAGGCCAGCCGCGCATCCGCCGCCCGCGCCTGCTCCAGCGCGATCTCCGGCGTCTTGTGCACGAAGGCGTTCAGCGGGTCGCCCGCATCGATCGCCGTGAGGCAGGACATCGTCAGATCGACCGCCGTCAGCTCGCCCTTGCGCAGCGCGTCGCGCGCCGCCGCAATCGTCAACTCGTTCGCGTTCATTCCACCACCTTCGGCACCGCAAAGAAGCCTTCCCGCGCATCCGGCGCATTGGCCAGCACCTTGCCCTGGATGTCGCCATCCGTCACCACATCCGCCCGCCGCTTCAGCCGCATCGGCGTGACCGAGGTCATCGGCTCGATGCCGTCCACGTCGACCTCGTTCAGCTGCTCCATGAAGGTCAGGATGCCGGAAAGCTCACCCGCCAGGGCCGGAAGATCGGCCTCTTCCACTCGGATACGGGCCAGATGCGCCACCTTGCGCGCGGTATCGATGTCGATGGACATGGGAGGACTCCGCTTGTTTCGCCCCGTTTATCCGCGAGGGGAGAAGGCTGCAAGCATGTGCCGCCGGTAAACCTCGATCATCCACCCGAGCATCGCGGCGTTCATGAGATGCCAGAGGAAATGCGTGCCCCCCGGCAGCGCCCCGCAGAGCGGCCCGTCGAGCGACCGCGCCAGCAGCGACAGGCACAAAAGCCCCGCGCCGATCGCCAGCCCCCGCGCCGTTCGGGGCGCCCGCCGCCGCCGCAGCAGCGCATAAAGCAGGATCAGCACCGGCACCGGCGCATAGCCCGCCGAAGACCCGATCCCCGGCACCAGCCGGAACACGGGCAAGAGCGCCGCCGTCCAGGGAAAGACCCCCAGCGTCAGGAGCCCCGCCTGCCAGAAGCGCAGGCCCAGCATGTCGCGGCTCGCGGCGAAGACATAGAGCAGGATGAACCCGAGGATCGGCAGCACGTCCATCAGCCCGGTCAGCCGGTTGGCATGGGTGTGGAACAGCCAGGACCCGACCCCGATCACCCCCAGCACCAGACACATCGCCCGCGCCAGCGGCAGCCCCCGCACCCGCCGCCACATGAGAATCGCCGCCAGCACGAAGGCCAGATTGGTCAGCGCATTCACGGGCTCGGCCCAATATCCCGGCCCCAGCCGCTCGCAATAGCCGTCCACCGCCTGCAACCAGCCCATTTACCTCGCCCCCGTCTGCCCTAGACTAGACAGTCGACAAGCAACACAAGGGACGCAAATGAAAATCACCTGGCTCGGCCATTCCAGCTTCCGCATCGAGATCGAGGACGCCGTTCTGCTGGTGGACCCCTGGCTCACCGGCAACCCGATGTTCCCGCAGGACCGCCGCGCCGAGGCGCTGTCCGGCGCGACCCATATCCTGCTGACCCACGGCCACGGCGACCACGCCGGCGACGCGCTCACCCTGTCCAAGGAACTCGGCGCGCCGCTGGTCGGCATCTATGACCTGATCAGCTGGTGGCAGGAAAAGCACGGCGTCGAGGGCATCGGCTTCAACAAGGGCGGCACCGTCACGCTGAACGGCGCCAAGGTCACCATGGTGAACGCGGTGCATTCCTCCTCGGTCAGCTCCGACAACGGCCCGGTCTATGCCGGCGCCGAGGCGGGCTTCATGATCGCCGGCGAAGACCACGTGATCTACCTCTCGGGCGATACCGACATCATGGCCGACATGGGCTGGATGGGCGAATACCACAAGCCGGACATCGGCATCCTGTCCTGCGGCGGCCATTTCACCATGGACATGGACCGCGCCGCCTTCGCCGCGAAGAAATACTTCGACTTCAAGACGCTGATCCCCTGCCACTACCGCACCTTCGCCGCGCTGGAGCAGAACGCCGACACCCTGCGCGCCGCCCTGCCGCTGGCGCGGGTGATCGAGCCCGAGGTGCTGCAGCCGATCGAGGTCTGACCGGCGCCGCCCGCCTCAGCTGCCGGTCTTGCACTCCGGATTGCCGTAGCGGGCGGCACAGGCCCGCACGGTGCAGGCCTCGATCTGCACGTCGCGCCGCGACGACAGGACATCCACCGTCTCCACCGCCGTATAGGGGATGGAGATGGTGGTCATCACCTGCTGGCAACTGGTCTGGTTGCCCACCGTGGTGCAATTGGTCTGCCCGGTCGGGCGCTGCTCGTAGCGCACCCGCTCCACAAGCTGCTGTTCATAGCGCGGCGGGATCTTCTGCTGCCACTCGGCCCGGCACAGCGACTGCTCGGCGCGATACTCCGGCGTGCCGCAGGACCCCAGCAGCACCAGACCCAGAAATCCGCAAGTCACGCGCATGATCATCCCTTTCACCCCGAGCGTCTGACGCCAGAACGCCCGCGCCGCGGGCCCAAGTCAACCCTGGCGCCGCGCGGCAAAAAACCCCCGCAACAGCGCCGCCGCCGCCTCGCCGGCGATGCCGTCATAGACCTCCGGCACATGATGGCATTGCGGATGGGCGAAGACCCGCGCCCCCTGCGCCACCCCGCCGGATTTCGGATCGCCCGCCCCGTAATACAGCCGCCCGATCCGCGCCGCCGCGATCGCCGCCGCGCACATGGCGCAGGGCTCCAGCGTCACGTAAAGGTCGCAACCGGTCAGCCGCTCGCCGAAGATCCCGCAGGCCGCCCGGATCGCCAGCATCTCGGCATGGGCCGTGGGGTCGCGCATCTCCCGCGTCCGGTTGCCGGCCCGCGCCAGCACCGCGCCGTCGGGGCCCACCACCACCGCCCCCACCGGCACCTCGCCGCGGGCGGCGGCGGCGCGCGCCTCCTCCAGCGCGAGACCCATATGACTGCGGAAGTCCATCCCGCCCTGATGCCGAAACACCCCCGTCAAATCAAGCCGCCTTGCCCTTTCGCCTTCGGACAAATATCCTCCGGGGGCCCGGGGGGTGGAAAACCCCCGGCGCGTTCCGCTGTCGGAACTCCTCCAGTCCAGGACCCTCCATGACCGAAGCGACCAAACCCGAAGGCGAGCGCATCGCCAAAGTCCTCTCCCGCGCAGGTGTCGCCTCGCGGCGCGAGGCCGAGCGGATGATCGAGATCGGCCAGGTCGCGGTGAACGGCAAGGTGATCGACAGCCCGGCGCTGAACGTGACCGCCGCCGACCGGATCACCGTGGATGGCAAGCCGCTGGCGGCGCCCGAACCGGCGCGGCTCTGGCTCTATTACAAGCCCGAGGGCCTCGTCACCTCCGCCTCCGACGAGAAGGGCCGCGACACGGTCTTCGACCACCTGCCCGAGGACATGCCCCGCGTCATGTCGGTCGGCCGGCTCGACCTCAA
>NZ_PZKG01000054.1 GCF_003034985.1 Cereibacter changlensis JA139 | reverse complement strand
CGCGAACCTCTGTCGGGCTGGGGGGCTGGGTCTCCACTCATCGCGCTGCCTAAAGCGGGTGCGGGTTCTGTCTTGCAGAGGAGTCGCACGAGTCAGCTCTCGGCGAGGTTCTGTTCGTTGAGAAGGCACGGGCGATGGGCGAAAGGGTGCGTCTCTGCGGCATCCGACGCCGCTGGTCTTACCAATCGGGCACTCGGTTCGATGCGGCTGACGATCAGAAATAAGATCAATAATGTAATAAAAATCATACAGATATAATGGCTTCTTCTACTGCTTGAAACGTCGCGGAGGACACAAACAACCCGCCTCCACGGATAACCGCCTTGCCCGCGGTTTCACGCCGCCCGATGTTGGCGACGGCTTTGGGAGGAGCCCCTCAGATGAATTTGCAGAGCGCCAGCGAAGGCCAGCAATCGGGATCGGTCCGCATCGTCGCCTGGTTCAAGGAGCGTCTCGTCCGGGGCGAGCTGAGGATCGGCGACCGCGTCCTGCCCGAGCGCGAGCTGGCGCAGGAGCTGTCGGTCGGTCGGCCTCTGCTGCGCGAGGTGCTGAAATCGCTGGCCATGCTCGGGCTGCTCGACATCCGGCCGGGCAGCGGCACCTTCATCGCCCGCGCCGACATCCGCCTGCTGACCGATTTCTTCACCTTCTGCATGTCTCAGGAGCAGGACGTGCTGGAGGACGTGATGCAGGCGCGCATCGCCATCGAGTGCCAGGCGATCCGCCTCGCCTGCGAGCGGGCCAACGAGAGCGACCTCGCCCGGATCGGCCAGTGGCTCGGCGCGTTGATCGAGACGCTGGACGATCCCGAGGCCGGCGGCCGGGCGGATTTCATGTTCCACCAATCTATCGTCGCCGCCAGCCACAGCCGGTCGCTGACGACGCTCTACGGCGCGCTGTCGGAGCTCCTGCAGCAGAGCCATGTCGAGCGGCGGCGCGTGACCTATCAGCACCGCAAAGTGGTGGGCGACCTCATCGCCGCGCATCGGCAGGTGTTCCTGTCCATCGTGGCGAAGAAGCCGGACGAGGCCGACCAGCGGCTTCGCGAGCATTTCGCGATCGGCGACGAGTTGCGTCGCAGAAGCCTGATCGAGGCCTACCGCAAGGGCCCCGAGACGGCGCAACACTGAAATCTCAGGGAGGAGATTGACATGTTCCTATGGAAAACCGGGAAGATCGTTGCCCTTGCGGCGGCGGCCATGACGGCGCTGCCGGTCGCGGCGCAGGATCTGCGCTACGCCCACGTCGGGGCCGAGGGCGACATCCAGACCCGCTACGCGGCCGAGGCTGCGGCGGGGATCCAGGAGGCGACCGGGGGCGAGGTGACCGTTCAGGTCTTCCCGGCGAGCCAGCTCGGCGGCGTGTCCGAGATGGTTGACGGGGTGCGGATGGGCTCGATCCAGATGGGCCACCACGATTTCGCCTCGCTGGCGCAGATCGTGCCGGACGTGTCGGTGTTCAACGCGCCCTTCATCTACCGTGACGGGGCCCATGCACTGGCCGCGACCGATCCCGAGACCTCACCCGCGCTGCAGGAGATCAACGCCCGCCTGGTCGAGGAAGGCGGCGTGCGCATCATCGGCCGGATCTACCGCGGCGCGCGGCATATCTCGTCCAACTTCGAGATCAAGTCGCCCGACGACATGGCCGGCAAGCCGTTCCGCGCCGTGCCGCTGGATCTCTGGGTGTCGATGGTGAAGGGCTTCGGCGCGACCCCGACCCCCGTCGAGGTGGCCGAGCTGCCGACGGCGCTGATGACCGGCCTCGTGGTCGGGCAGGAGAACCCGCTGACCATGATCACCTCGAACAAGCTCTACGAGGTGCAGAGCCACGTCGCAATGACCGGCCACATGCAGTCGGTGCTGGCGGTCTTCATCAACGAGAGCGTCTGGCAGGAGCTCTCCGAGGAGAACCGCGCAAAGATCTCCGAGGTGCTCGACCGCAAGGCGGAGGAATCGCTGGCCTGGGCCGAGGAGTCCGAGGGCGCGCTGGTGGACGAGCTGACGGCGGCGGGCATGACCTTCACCACGCCCGAGGCCGGGCTGGACATCGATGCTTTCCGGGAAAAGGTGTTGGCGCAGATCAACGCCGACTTCCCGCAATATGGTCCGCATATCGAACAGATCATGGCCGTCGAGTAACAGCCCCCGGGCCGGCTCCGGCCGGCCCGCTTCCCTTCCCAGGAGTGCGCCCCAATGCGACGACTTCTCGAAATCCTCTGCGTTCTGCTGCTGGCGGCGCTCGTCGCGGTGCCCTTCATCCAGGTCATCATGCGCGACGTCTTCGGCGCGGCCATCGTCGGCGCCGAAGAGTTGACGCGCTTCCTGCTGATCTGCACCGTCTTCATCGCCTATCCGCTGGTGATCGACAGCGGCGAGAACATCGTCATGGGCGAACTGCGCGAGGCGCTGCCGCCTCGGCTGCGGTCGATGGTCGGCATGCTGATTTCGGTCTGCGCCATCGCCACCTGCGGCTTTCTCGCCTGGGTCGCGGTGGACAACATTTCCGCCAACCTGAAGAACGCCACGCCCACGCTGAAGATCCCCTTCTGGCTGTTCATGGGCGCCACGGCCTTCGGCTTCGCCGGCGCCTGCCTCGTGCATCTGCGGCACCTGCGCAAGCCGCCGCAGGCGCAAAGCTCGGTGACCCTCTGACATGGGACTCGCCCTCATCATCCTGTTTCTCGGCCTTTTCGTCGCGGGCTTCCCGGTCGTCTACGCCATCCTCCTTCCCGCCATCGGCTACGTGCTGGTGGAGGGGCTACCGCTCGGCCTGCTGACCCAGCGCGTCACCTATGCGTTGGACAGCTTTCCGCTGGTGGCGGTGCCGATCTTCATCTTCGTCGGCAACCTGATGAACCTGGCCGGCGTGACCGACCGGATCTTCCGCTTCGCCGACACGCTGGTCGGCCGGTTGCCCGGCGGGCTGGCGCAGGTGAACATCTTCTCCAGCCTGATCTTCTCCGGCATGTCCGGCGCCGCCCTCGCGGATGTCGGCGGCCTCGGCCGGATCGAGATCGAGGCGATGAAGCAGCGCGGCTTCTCTGCGCCCTTCTCCGGCGCAGTGACCGCCGCCTCGGCGGTGGTGGGGCCGATCTTCCCGCCGAGCATCCCGCTGATCGTCTACGGCTCGGTCACCAGCGTCTCCATCGTGCAGCTGCTGCTGGCGGGCATCGTGCCGGCGCTGATCTGCATCGTGCTGCTGATGGTCACCGCCGCGATCATTGCACTCGTTACCAAGATGCCGCGCGCCGAGCGTTGGCCGACATGGCGCGAACTGGGCTCCAGCCTGGTCCCGGCCTTGCCGGCGCTGCTGGCTCCGGTATTGATGATCTCGGGCATGCTGCTCGGCCTCTTCACCCCGACCGAGGCGGCGGCGGTGACGGTGATCTACGTGCTGCTGATCAGCACGTTCTTCTACCGCGAGCTGACCTGGTCGCATCTGTGGAACGCCATGGTGCTGACCCTGCGGAGCACCAGCGCCATCCTGATCATCGTGGCGGCGGCGTCTCTCTTCGGCTGGATCCTAGCGGTGGAGCAGATCCCGCAGGACTTCTCGCGCTGGATCCTCCAGTTCTCTACCAACCCCATAGTGCTCCTGCTGATCGCCAATCTGATCTTCTTCATCGCCGGGATGCTCCTCGATTCCACCACGGCCACCCTCCTGGTGGTGCCGGTGATCGCGCCGCCGATGGTGCTGGCGGGGGTCGACCCGGTGCATCTGGGGATCATCGTGATCTTCAACCTGATGCTCGGCCTGCTGACGCCGCCGATGGGGCTCTCGCTGTTCCTCGTCTGCTCGATCGCGCGGATCACGCTGCGCCAGCTGCTGACCGCCCTCCTGCCCTTCTACGCGCCGCTCCTGCTGACGCTGGGCATCATCACCTTCGCCAGCGACCTGGTTCTCTGGCTTCCCGGCCTTCTTCGCTGACCACTCTCCTGAAAGGACCTTCCATGCGCATCGTCATCGGATCTGACCACGCCGGCTTCCCCCTGAAGGCCGCGGTGGTCGATCACGTCAAGAAGCTGGGCCACGAGGTGACCGACGTGGGCTCCCACGACGAGAAGCCGGTGGATTTCCCCGACATCGCCCAGCTGGTGACCGGCGCCGTGGCCGAGGGCAGAGCCGATCGCGGCCTCTTGGTCTGCGGCACCGGCGTGGGCGCCTCGATCGCCGCCAACAAGGTGAAGGGCATCCGCGCCGCCGTCTGCCATGACGTCCACTCGGCGCATCAGTCGGTGGAGCATGACGACGTGAACGTCATGTGCATCGGCGCGCAGATCGTCGGCCCTTGGCTGGCGCTGGACCTGATTGACTCCTACCTCGCGGCGACCTTCTCCACCGAAGAAGACTTCCGCCGCCGGGTCGAGAAGCTGCACCGGATGGACGAGCAGCGCTGAGCGGCGCTTGGCCGTTGTTGGGGCGTCGGTTGCCGTGAGGCGGCTGGCGTTCATGCACCCAGCCATGGATCCGGTAAAGACCGGGGCGCTCCGCAGCCGAAGCCAGTTTGGAGCCTTGCTTCACCTACCCCTGTTATCTTGACTTTTGGGGGTAGCAGAATGCCACCTTTTGAGGGCAGGAAGACGTGATGGCCCAGTCCGTTAAACTCGCCGATGACGTCATGGCGACCGTACGCCGTGAGGCGGAACTCCACATCTGGTCGGTCGCTGGCCATATCACCCATTGGCTTCGGCTCGGCGCGGCCATCGAGCAGGCTGGTGCCTATGTCCATGCGCGGGTGACGGCCGCGCTTGAGGGTCACCTCGACCCGGCCGAGCTCCGCGAGGAAGAGGGGATCGCCTGGTTGGATGCTCTGACGCTCAGGAAATAAGGTCATCAAGGCTTCCGCCGCGCCACCAGTCCTGCAACCGGACTGCGGGACGGCGCGGGGAGGTTCCCGCTACGCCCGGGCTTGGTTCCCCAATGCATCCAGCGCTTCGCCCTCCAGCACGAGCCCCTCGTAATCGCCGCGCAGCGCGAAGCCCTGGCGGGCGTAGAAGCGGCGGGCGCGGCTGTTGCCGCGGTCGACCATCAGCGTGAGGTAGCCGGCCTCCCAGGCCTGCGCCGCCTGCATCACCTGGGCCAGCAGCGCTGCGCCGAGGCCGAGGCCGCGGGCCTCCGGCGCGAGGTAGAGATCCTGCACATGCACGCCGGGGCGGCCGCGCAGGGTGGAGAACTCCGGGTAGAACAGGGCGAGACCGAGGACTTTGGTCCCGCGCTCCGCCAGCACGGTCTGGAACAGCGGCAGCGCGCCGAAGCCGTGGCGCAGCAGCGCGGCGGCGCTGCCCCGCATCTCGGCGCCGTCCTGCCGGGCCAGTGCCTCGAGCATCGCCTGGATCGTCCCGACGTCCTCCGGCACGGCCGGGCGGAACCGGATCCCGGTCAAAAGGCCACCTTCTCGCGGCCCTTGAGGCCGAGCAGGGCGCGGGCCTCGTCGGGGGTGGCGACCTCGCGGCCGAGACCCTCGACGATGCCACGGATCAGCCGGACCTGCTCGGCGTTGGAGCGGGCCAATTGTCCCTTGGCGATGTAGAGATTGTCCTCCAGCCCGACGCGGACATGGCCGCCCATCGCCGCCGCCATCGAGGCCATCGGGATCTGCGCCCGACCCGCCGCCAGCACCGAGAACTGGTAATCCGCCCCGAACAACCGGTCGGCGGTACGCTTCATGTGGGTCAGCGTGTCGGGCTCGGCCGCCATGCCGCCCAGCACGCCGAAGACGAACTGGATGAAGAACGGCGCGCGCACCGCGCCGCGACCGACGAAGTGCTTCAGCATGGTCAGGTGAGACAGGTCGTAGCATTCGAACTCGAAACGCGCGCCGCGCTCCTCGCCCATCTCGCGCAGCACGGCGGCGATGTCGCGCGGGGTGTTCTTGAACACCAGATCGTCGGTGTTCTCGAGGAAGGGTTTCTCCCAATCGTGCTTCCACTCCTTGATCCGGGCGATCATCGGGTAGAGCGCGAAATTCATCGAACCCATGTTCAGGCTGCACATCTCGGGCGCATTGGCCCGCGGCGCGGCGAGGCGCTGGTCCAGCGTCATGATGGCCGAGCCGCCAGTGGTCATGTTCACCACCGCGTCGGTGCCGGCGCCGATCCGCGGCAGGAAGCCCGCCCAATGCGCCGGGTCGGCCGAGGGGTGGCCGGTCTCCGGGTGGCGGGCGTGCAGGTGCAGGATCGCCGCCCCGGCCTCGGCCGCGTCGATGGCCTGGGTTGCGATCTGCTCCGCCGTGACCGGCAGGTGCGGCGACATCGAGGGGGTGTGGATCGAGCCGGTGATGGCGCAGGAGATGATGATGCGGCTCATGCGACGGCCTCCAGCCCGCATTCGGCGGCGAAGGCGGTGAGGGCGTCGGTGAGCCGCTCCATGATCTCGCCGACCTGCGCCGGGGTGGTGATCATCGGCGGCGCGATCAGCACATGGTCGCCGCTGTAGCCGCCGCGCGAGCGGCGCGGGTAGATGATCAGCCCGCGTTGGTAGGCCTGCTCGGTCAGCCGGTCGAAGGCGCGCAGCTCCGGGGGCAGGGGCTCCTTGCTGTCGCGGTCCGCCACCAGCTCCAGCGCCAGCAGCAGACCCATGCCGCGCACCTCGCCGATGAAGGGGAAGCGCGGCATCAGCCCTTCCAGCTCCCGCTTCAGCAGCGCGCCGGTGCGTTGCGCATTGCCCATCATGTCCTGCCGCTCGATCTCGGCAATGACCGCGAGGCCGGCGGCGCAGGCCAGCGGGTTGCCGGCATAGGTAAAGCCGTGCAGGAAGCCGCCGCCGGCCATGACCGCGTCGACGATATGCCCCTGCGCCACCATCGCCCCGAGCGGGACATAGCCCGCGCCGAAGCCCTTGGAGACGGCGAGAATGTCCGGCGCGGCCGTCCAGTTCTGCCCGCCGAGGAAGCGCCCGGTGCGGCCGCCGCCCGACATCACCTCGTCATGGATCAAGAGCACGCCGTGGCGGGTGCAGACCTCGCGCACCGCCTCCATATAGCCCGCCGGCGGCACCAGCGCACCGGTCGAGGCCCCGCCGACCGGCTCCAGGATGAAGCCGAGCACGCTGTCCGGGCCTTCCTCGAGGATCTTCCGCTCCAGCTCCGCTGCGTAATGCGCGCCGGTCGCGGGATCGGCCGGGTCCAGCCCGTCGAGCCAGGCGCGGGGGGCCGAGACCTTGGGCATCGCCTGCATCATCGGCAGGAACGGATCACTCAGCGCCTCGTAGCCCGAGATCGCCAGCGCCCCCAGCGTGCAGCCGTGGTAGGAGGGCGAGCGCGAAATGATTTTCCAGCGTGATGGCTGGCCGATGGCGATGGCATATTGCCGCGCCAGCTTGATCGCGGATTCCACCGCCTCCGACCCGCCAGAGACGAAGAACACCCGGTCCATCCCCGGCCAGGCCAGCGAGGCGGTCTTGGCCGCCAGCGCCTCCGAGGCCTCGGTGACGAAATGCAGCCGGTATCCGAAGGTGAAACGCTCCATCTGCGCCTGCATCGCCGCCAGCACCGCCGGGTTGGAATGGCCGATGTTGCAGACCATGGCGCCGGAGGAGCCGTCGATGAAGCGGTTGCCCTCGCTGTCCCACATGTAGATGCCCTCGGCGCGGTCGAGCACCGGGCGCGGGTGGCCGGTCTGGTAGAAGAGATGCGAGCGGGTATTGCGAAGCGTGTCGCTGGGCATCGTCAGCTCCTGTGCGGGCCGGGGGTCCAGAAGGGGGCGCGGCGCGGCGCCGCCCCCCCGGGGCGTCAGTTCGAGGCGAGCCAAGAGCTGAAACGCTCGTTCAGCTCGGTGTCATGATCGACCCAGAACTCGTAGGAGGAGGCGAGGGAGTTCGTCATGTTGGCCTCCGAGGTGGGCAGGTGCGGCCCCATCTCGGTCTTGCCGTCCTGGTACAGCCCGACCAGCGGGGTGGAGGACCGGCGCGGCGGGCCGTAGCTGATCCATTCGGCGGCCTTTGCCAGCGGCTCGGTGGCGGTGGTGAATTTCACGAATTCCAGCGCCTCTTCCAGGTTCGGCGCGCCCTTCGGGATCACCCAGCCCTCCAGCTCGTAGATCTGCCCGTCCCAGACGATCTTGAACGGCTTGCCCTCGGACACGGCGGCGGAGAAGATCCGGCCGTTCCAGGCCACGGTCATCGCCACCTCGCCATCGGCCAAGAGCTGCGGCGGCTGGGCGCCTGCCTCCCACCAGACCACTTGGCTCTTGATCGTGTCGAGCTTGGCGAAGGCGCGGTCGATGCCCTCGGGCGTGCCGAGCACGGTGTAGATGTCGGCCGGTGCGACGCCATCGGCCATCAGCGCCATCTCCAGCGTGCCCTTGGGTGCGTTGCGGATGCCGCGCTTGCCGGGGAATTTCTCCAGATCGAAGAAATCGGCGATGGTGGTCGGCGGCGTGTCGGGGAACTTGGTCTCGTCATACGCGAAGACGGTGGAATAGACATCGGTGCTGACGAGGCAATCGGTCACCGCGCCGGGCAGGAAGTCGTCGAGCGCCGGCGTGCCGTCGGGGGCGGGCGGCAGGATCGCTGGGTCGATCTCTTCCAGCAGACCCTCGTCGCAGAGCCGCAGCGCATCGGCATAATCGACGCTCGCCACATCGACGGAGACGTTGCCGGCCTCGACCATCGCCTTGATCGGCGTCGCCGGATTGTCGGTATCAGCCGAGATCACCTTGATGCCGGTCTCGGCGGTGAAGGGCTTGTGATAGGCCTCGACCTGGCTGACGGTATAGGCGCCGCCCCAGCCGAGCACCGCGATGTCGGCGGAGGCCGTGAAGGCCACGCAGCTCGCGGCGGTCGAAAGCAGGAAAATCCGTTTCATCATTGTCTCCATGTTGGTCGTCATCGGCGCGAGGGGGTGCAGGCGTGAACCGCCCGTCTGTTGCGCAAGGCGCTTCCCCAAGGGAAGCTGGGACCATTGTTAGGCAGAGAAATCGCACAGGTCTACGGTAACCGTGCATCCTTGCGCGAAGCGGTGCGTGGGAACGGATCGCGCCGCGGATAAGGGCAGCGGCGCGGAGGAAAGCGGCCGGGGTGCATGAAATGCTGGCCGGATGCGGACGGATACCGGGTGGATCGGCAGAGAGGCGTCCGGCTGCCGCTGCGGAAGGGCGTGATCGAGGGTCAGCGACGCCGTCAGCGCAATGATCTTGCGTGCCGCGGGATCGGAACGACCCTGCCGGCGCCCGGCGAGAGCCTATCCTGCGGCATCTGGTGTCAATCTGCCCCGGAGGCGGCACAATCCAAGCGGGCGCATGAATACAACCTATGCGAATATTTGCTTCCCCAACGTAACTTTCCCCAACATCCGGGTGCATATCCGACACACCAAAGTTGTTTTCATTTTGCGAAGTTTCCGTGATGGGTTGCGCGAATTAGAGGCCGAACATTTATTCGACCCAACCCTCCGGAACGCGAGGGATACTAGAAAAACGTCGTATTGAGGCATATTTATGGGTTGGAAATCACGCAGTTTATGCGCCGCATTGTCATGGGCCTTTGGTCTGTCAAATGGTCTGGTTACGCCCGTATTTTCTCAAACTTTCGCATATGACCGCATCGTCAACATCAGCAACCTCGGCTCGGGAGCGGTGCCTGCCGGAGGGCTGGCCCGCTACGCGGTAAAGGTCACCAATGACAGCGAGGGGACCTCCCCCGCCACCAGCCTGCGGATTCCAGTGCCCGCGGGTTTCAGCTTCGCCGCGGCGAGCGGCAGCATCACCGGCTGCGCCGAAACGGCGGGCGTCGTGGTCTGCGAGGTGCCGGCGCTGGCCGGTGAGGCCATCGCCGAACTGAACATCGATTTCACCACCAGCGTCCAAGGGGTGATCACCCTGACGCCGACCCTCCCGGAAAACGACGCCAACAACGCCAACAACTCCGAAACGGTCACCACCACCATCACCCGGGGCAGCGACGTGGCGCTGTCGCTGACCGGCACGGCGACCGCGCGCTCGGGGGCCAGGGCGAGCTACAGCTTCGTCGCGACCAACAACGGGCCCTATCCGTCCGACGGCTTCACCCTCGACGTTCCGGTCCCGACCGGGCTCGTGGAGATTATGGCGCCGACAGGCTGCAGCCTGTCGGCGTCGGTCTATGTCTGCGCCGTGACCAATCCGATGGCCGCCGACGCCACGGTGACCTTCCCGTTCAGCGGGACCGTCAGCGCCGGGGCCGACTCCACCATTACCCTATCGGGCGGCCTGCGCGACGCGACGCCCGGCGACCCCTTCGCCGGGAACAACACCGCGCAGTTCAACACGGCGGTCACCCCGGGCAGCGACCTGAAGTTGGCGAAGAGCCGCTCGCCCGCCGGCACGCTGCAACTGGGCGACATCGCGACCTTCACCCTCAGCCCCAGCTATACCGGCGACGTGCCGACCGGGCTGACCCTCGTCGACGAGTTGCCCGACGGGTACCTGCCGAGGAGCGTGACCCCCGCATGGGGCAGCGGCTGGATATGCAATATTTCCGGCCAGACCGTGAGCTGCGAAAAGCCCGCCGGTACGGCAGTGGGCGCCAATGTTTCGCTGGGCCAGATCACGGTGACCGCCGAGGCGGTCGAGGCCGGCGCGGTGAGCAACAGCGCGCGGATCGAGGCCGTCGCTCCGTTCGATCCCGATCTCAGCAACAACAGCGCGAACGACGGTGGCACATCCATCGTCCTGCCCTCGGTCGACATGGCCGCATTCAAGCAGGCGCCGCAGCCGGCTCTGGCCCTTGTCGGCGAGAACTATGACTACCGCCTGGGCGCGACCAACGTCGGGCGCAGCAGCTATTTCGGCACCGTCGTGATCGAGGACCGCCTGCCGGAGGGTATGGAGGCTACGGGCTACAGCGGATCCGGCTGGTTCTGCGATCCGCTGCCGGCGACCGGTCCAACGACGGTGACTTGCGAGACCTTCTACACCAGCGCCGCGCCGCTGCTGCCGAACGGCCGGACGCCCGACATCGTGATGTCCACCACCATCCTGCAGGACGGGAGACTGTCCAACGCCGCCCATGTCAGCGTCATCGACGGCAATCTCGAGGACAACAACCCGGCCAATGACACGGTCCAGGTGGATATCGCGAGCAGCGCCGCCGCGTCTTCCGTGGACATCCGGGTGCTGAAATCCGCGGCGAAGGCCTCGGTCCCCGCCGGGGAGGAGCAGGTCTTCAACCTGCAGATCGTGAACGACGGGCCGAGCACGGCGACGGATGTGGTCCTGACCGACCAGCTCACCTCGCTGATCAATGCCCGGATCGGGCCAACCGGGGCTGGGTACGTCGGCACGACCCAGTCGCCGGGGGCTGCCAGCGGGCTCAGCTGCAGTGCGTCCGACAGCGGGATGCGCAGCGTCCTTCAGACTTGCGATATCGCGACGCTTCCGGTCTGCACCGTGGATGTGGATTGCCCGGTCGTGACCATCACGGTTCGCCCCGGCGCGAGCTCCGTCAGTCGCAGCAACACGGCGACGGCTTCCTCCTCGACCACGGTCGATCCCGACTACCGCAACAACACGGCCGTGGCCCGCTACGCGGTCGAGCCTCGCGCCGATGTGGCGCTGACCAAGACCGCAGCCTCGTCGATTCCGGCCGGACAGGAGCTGATCTTCGTCCTGACGGCGGAGAATCTGGACAACGGCCTGAGCTCCGCCGCGAATGTCACCGTTACCGACGTGTTGCGCCCGGGCCTGACGTTCGTCTCGGCCTCGCCTTCCACGGGAAGCTGTTCCAGCACGCCACAGGCGGGGACCGCCACCGAGGCCGGCAACGACACGCTGGTCTGCAACCTCGGTACGATCGGGAATGGCAAGCAGCAGACAGTGTCCGTCACCGTGCGGCCCAACCAGGTTCATACCAACACCACCCTGACCAACGAGGCGAGCGTCAGCGCCAGCACGGTCGAGATCGACACGACCAACAATACCGCCCTGTCCAGCACCGAGGTGACCGCGCCAAGCTATGACCTTCGGATCACCAAATCCGAGAGCGTCGATCCGGTGACGATCGGCGATGACATGGACTATCTGCTGTTCGTGATCAACGACGGCGCTTCCGCCACTGAAGCCGTGAAGATGGTCTTCACCCTGCCCGCCGCCGGGCTCGGCTACCGCAGTGTCATTGCGCCGGCGGACGGGCGCTGCGATGACAGCGACGCCACACTGGATGCTCCCGGCGGCTCGATCACCTGCAGCTTCGACTACCTGCCGGCCGACGAACAAAGGCTCGTCAAGGTGACGATGCGTGGTGTCGCGAAGGGCGCCAGCACCAGCGCGGCGAGCGTCTCTGCGCTCGGATCGGGGACCTTCGACATCAAGCCGGACAACAACCTGTCGAGCGAGACCACCACCGTCCGCACCCGCGTCGATCTGGGGCTGACGAAAGTCGCCGGCAACTCCGAGCCGGGGCTTGGGGAGGCTTTCGATTTCGAGATCAGCCTGGTCAACCGCGTGGGGGCTGGTCTCACCGAGGCCGATGGGGTGGTGCTGACCGACGCTCTGCCTGCGGGGATGGTTCTGACCGGTCCTCCGGCGGTCACGCTCGTGTCGGGCACGGCGAGCCTTCAGAGCTGCACGGGGACGGCGGGGGAGGCCGGCTTCAGCTGTTCCTTCGGCACGCTCAGCCCCGGGGCCGAGCTCGACATCACCGCGCCGGTGCGCGTCACGACTATCAGCGCCAGCCCACAGAGCTTCACCAACAGCGCCAAGGTCGAAACCCAGTCGCGAGACATCGATGCGGTCAACAACAGCGCTGCGGCTTCCGTCTCGGTGAGCGCCTCGTCGCTGACGGGTCGGGTGTTCCGCGATTTCAACGACAACGGTCTCGTCGATCCGTTGGATACGGGGATTGCCGGCGTCGCGCTGAGCCTGAGCGGGGAAGATGCGGGCGGCCTTGCGGTCAGCGCCAGCGCGACGACGGCGGCGGATGGCAGCTACAGCTTCGGCCTGCTGCCGGCTGGGCGCTACAGCATCACCCGTGGCGCGCTTGCCGAAGACTATCTGTCGGCAGACGAGGCGCGACCCGGCTCTGCTGGCGGCGCGGCCGCCGCCGCCGAGATTTCCGACATCGACCTTCCGGGCGGGACGGATGCGACGGAGTACCTGTTCCCGAACGTGCCGCAGGCGCGGGTCGGCATCGTGAAGCAGGTTTCGGAGCCTGCCACGCTGCTGCCCGACGGCTCCTTCACCTTGGGCTTCTCACTTCTGGTGCAGAACCTGAGCGACGAACCGCTGGAGGCGATCACCGTCACCGATGCGCTTTCCGGCCCGGCGCCGGGCTTCGGCGAGTATTCGGACAGCGGCAGCCTGGCCACCGGCAGCTACCGCATCACCTCCACCTCGGGTAGCTGCGGCGTGAAGGCGGGGTTCAACGGCGACAGTCACCCGGTGCTGGTCTCGGGCGCGACGCTGGAGCCTGCGACCTCCTGCACCGTGCAACTGGGCCTGCAGGTCCAGCCGACGGCGCCGCTGCCGCCCGAAATCTCGGCCGGTGTGCGCTACAGCAACCAGGCCACGGTCACCGCCACTGGCACATGGTCCGGGCAGACCGAGGCCGACAACGCGCAGTTGCGCGACCTGTCGGACAATGCGGGCACCGTCGATGCGGACGGCAACGGCCGGGCCAACGAGACCGCCGAGAACGCGCCGACGCCCGTGCCCCTCGCCTTCACGCCGGGCATCGCCCTGATCAAGACAGCCGATGCCTCTGCGCTGACCGATCCGAAGCCGGGCGACCTGATCACCTACGGCTTCACTGTCAGGAACACCGGCAATGTCACCCTGACGGATGTGACGCTGACGGATGCCCTCCCGGGCATCGTGCTGAGCGGCGAGCCGATCGACAGCCTCGCCCCGGGCGCGGAGGACAGCACCAGTTTCACCGCGACCTATGCCCTCACCGCGGTCGATCTCGCCGCCGGCGAAGTGAGCAACAGCGCGGAGGCAACGGGGACCTGGGGTGTCGATGGTGCGGGTGAGCCGCTGACGGTCAGCGATCTCTCCGGCACGACGGCGGCGAATGACAGGCCGACCAAGGTCTCGATCGCCGCGGTCGAGCTGGTGAAGACCGCCGATCTCTCGAGACTCTCGACCCCGCCGGCGGTGGGCGACATCGTGACCTACAGCTTTGCGATCACCAACGACAGCACCGGCGCCCTGCGCAACATCGTCCTGACCGATCCGATGCCGGGACTGGCGCTGACGGATGGCCCGATAGCTTCGCTGGCCGCGGGAGAGACCGACAGCACCACCTATACCGGGCGCTATGCGGTGACCCAGGCCGATCTGGATGCCGGGCGGATCGAGAATACCGCCACGGTGACCGGCGAGCATGCGAGCGACGGCGCTGATGGCTGGGTCAGGGTGGCCGACAGCGCCTCGGCCAGCGCGCTCTTGCCGGGCGCGCCGGCGCTGACGCTGATCAAGACCGCCGATGTCTCGGAGTTGAGCTCGCCCGCCAAGGTCGGCGACCCTATCAGCTACGGGTTCACCATCGCCAACACCGGCAATGTCACGCTGACCGGCATCACGCTGAGCGACGCGCTGGCCGATCTGGAGATCTCCGGCGGTCCCATCGCCAGTCTCGCGGCGGGGGCCGAGGACAGCACCAGCTTCATCGCCAGCTATAGGCTGAAGCAGAGCGACCTCGACGCCGGCCGGGTGGAGAACACGGCGACCGTCCGGGTGACCTATACCGATCCGGTCAGCGGCGCGTCGCAGGAGGTGACCGATGTCTCGGGCAGCACGGCGACGACCGACGACCCGACGGTTGTGCTGCTGGATCAGGCGCCCGCCATCGCGCTGGTGAAGATGGCGGATGCGTCGCGCGTCCATTCTTCGGCGCAGGTCGGCGACGAGATACGCTACAGCTTCGCCGTCACCAACACCGGCAATGTGTCGCTGACCGATGTCTCGCTCAGCGATACGCTTCCGGGCCTGCGGCTGACCGGCGGTCCGATTGCCTCGCTTGCGCCGGGGCAGAGCGATACGGCGAGTTTCACCGCGAGCTATGCGCTGGTGCAGGCGGATCTCGATGCCGGGCGGGTGATGAACCAGGCCACGGTGACGGGCGGCTACAGCGATGGGGACGGAGAGCCGCAGACGGTGAGCGATGTCTCCGGCAGCGCTGTGGACCAGGACGATCCGACGATCGTGCCGTTGGGGCAGGAGGCGGGCATCGCGCTGGTGAAGACGGCGGATGCCTCGGACGTTGGTTCCCCGGCGGAGGTCGGCGACGAGATCCGCTACAGCTTCGCCATCACCAATACCGGCAGCGTGACGCTGACCGACATCACCCTCGCCGATCCGCTGCCCGGTCTCTTGTTGACAGGCGGGCCGATCGCCAGCCTCGCTCCGGGCGCGACGGCGACCAGCTTCAGCGCCACCTACAAGTTGACCCAGGCCGATCTCGATGCGGGCGGGGTGGAGAACCTGGCGACCGCGACCGGCAGCTATACCGATGGCGCCGGCGGGCCGGAAACCGTCAGCGACGACTCCGGCAACGATGTCGGCGATGACGATCCGACGGTCGTGCCGCTGGAGCAGGCGGCCGGCATCACGCTGGTGAAGACGGCGGATGCCTCGGGCCTCGGGTCTCCGGCGAAGGTGGGCGACAAGATCGTCTACAGCTTCGTAGTCACAAATACCGGCAGCGTCACGCTGATGGATGTGACGCTGGAGGATCCCCTGCTGGGGGTGGTGCTGACGGGCGGACGGACTGCGAGCCTCGCGCCCGGCGCCAGCGACAGCACAAGTTTCAGCGCGACCTATGCGCTGACCCAGGCCGATCTCGATGCCGGAGAGGTGTCGAACCAGGCCAAGGCGACCGGAAACTACACCGATGGCGCCGGCGCGCCGAAGCAGGTGAGCGACGTCTCCGGCAGCGGGGTCGGGGCCGGGGATCTGCCCACGGTGGTGGAGATCGAGTCGGAGCCGGCGATCGCGCTGGTGAAGACTGCCGACACCTCCGAGATGAATTCGCCGATGCGGATCGGTGACGAGGTGATCTACCGCTTCGCCGTCACGAACACCGGCAATGTGACGCTGAGCGATGTCACGATCACCGACCCGCTGTCGGGCCTGCGGATGAGCGGCGGGCCTATTGCCCGCCTGGCCCCCGGCGAGACCGACAGCGACAGCTATATCGGGCGCTACCCGCTCACCGAGGCGGATTTCAGCCGCGGCGTGGTGGAGAACCAGGCGACGGCGCGGGGGCTTTCGCCCATGGGCATTGCGGTGACCGATCTTTCGGGCAGCGACATCGACAATGACGAGGCGACGGCGCTGCGGCTGGCGCTCTCCACCGGGGTGACGGCGACCAAATCCGCCAGCATGGAACGGGTGCTGATCGGCGACAGCGTCAGCTACACGCTGGAGTTCCGCGCCGATGCGCCGGGCGCCCTGCGCGATCTGACGGTGGTGGACAGCCTGCCTGCCGGGCTGGTCTACACCCCCGGAAGCGCGACGGTGAACGGAATCGCTGCCGAACCGGAAATCACCGGCCGGACGCTGCGCTGGACCGGGCTGACCCTGTCGCAGGCGGAGCCTCTGACGGTGCGGCTGGCGGTGCGGGTCACCGCTTCGGCGGCCTATGGCGAGCTGGTCAACCGGACTTGGCTCGATGATGCGACCGGCCGGACCCTGTCCAACACCGCCAGCGCCCGGATCATCCGCGAGGCGGAGCATGTCTTCGAATGCACTGACATCATCGGAAAGGTCTTCGACGACCGGAACGGCAACGGCCACCAGGACCCGCCGCCCGCCGGTAGCACCGAGGCCGTCGAGCCCGGCATTCCGGCGGTGCGCGTGGTCACGACCAGCGGAACCATCGTGACTGCAGATGAATTCGGCCGCTTCCACGTGCCCTGCGCCGAGCTGCCCCGAGAGACCGGGTCGAACTTCACCCTGAAGCTCGACACCCGCTCGCTGCCGACCGGCTACCGCGTCACCACCGAGAACCCGCGCACCATCCGGGTGACGCCCGGCAAGATGGCCGAGCTGAACTTCGGGGCCAGCCTGTCGACGGTGGTGCGGATCGACCTCTCGGCCTCGGCCTTCACCGTGACGGATGCGCTGTCGGAGACTCTGCGCAGCGGTGTTGCCGGGCTCGCGCAGCAGATGGGGGCGGCGCCGGTTGTGGTGCGGCTGAACTACCGGCTGGCCGGCGAGAGCGAGAGGCGCGCCCGACAGCGGCTGGAGGCGGTGGAAACGGCGCTGCGCCAGGCCTGGCGAGGGCAGGGAGGCAAGCTGCTGGTCGAGCGCACCGTGCAGAGAAGTCAGTGAGGGAGGGGAAACGGATGACAAAGATGCACCACTTCGCCGCGCCCTTCGCCGTCGTGCTTGTCGCGCTGCCGGGCCAGATGGGGCTGGCTTTTGCGCCGGAGTGCTCGATCGGCAACAGCTGCGTCACGGCTGTTACGGCCGGGGGGAACACCGAAGGTGTGGCGCAGCCGCCCGCCGCGCCGATCCCGGGCGCGGGCTTCCTGATCAGCATCGACGGCAAGGCGGTGACCGGCGACGCGACGCTGGCCGATCGCCAGCGGCAGGCCGATGTCGCGCTGTCGGACGAGGACATCGACCTGCGCTTCGACGGGCTCGGCGTCCGGCCGCGGCTTGATGCGGAAGTGCTGGGGACGGGGCCCTATTTCGCGGGCGACCGGGTCACCTTCCGCAGCCGGATGAACTACCCGGCTTTCGTCACCAGCGGCGAGATCCGGATCTACGACCTCGATACGCCGAGCGGCACGCATCTGCTGATGCGGCTGCCGATCGAGCCGAACGGCGAGGCCACGGTCACCCTGCCCAAGGGCGACATGCTTGTCTTTGTCTACCGAGTGCGTGACCGGCAGAACCGCTTCGACGAGACAGCGCCCGTGCTGCTGGGCAAGGCGCAGCGCCGGGAAGACGAGAGCGGCGCCTTCGAGGAGGCGGGGCGCGACTCCGCCCTACGGCGGCATATCCCGGTGCGTGGCGGCGCGGTGACCGTCTTCGCCCGCAGCCTGCCGCCGGGCAGTCAGCTGCAGGCCCTGGGCGCGACGGTGACGCCCGACGCCGAGGGCAAAGCGGTGGTGCAGCGCATCCTGCCGCCCGGCACGCGGGCCGTCCCGGTACGGGTCAGCAACAGCCGCGGTCCCGCGCTGGACATCAGCCGCGACATCACCATTCCCCGGGCGGAGTGGTTCGCGGTCGGCGTCGCCGACTTGACCTACGGCCGCCGCACCGGCGATCTGGAGGAGGGGGTCTCGCCCGGCTACAGCCGCGGCCGGCTGTCCTTCTATGCCAAGGGCAAAACCGCCTCGGGCCATGACATCACCGCCCATGCCGACACGCGCGAGGACGAGCTGGACAAGCTCTTCACCAACCTGCTGGAGAAGGATCCGCGCGCCGTGCTCAGCCGGCTCGATCCGGATCTCTACTATCCGACCTATGGCGACGACTCGACGCTGGTCGAGGACGCCCCGACCTCAGGCGGGCTCTACGCCAAGGTCGAGAAGGACGGCAACATGCTGTTCTGGGGCAATTTCAAGTCCCGGACGGAAGGAACCGAGCTTCTGCGCAACGAGCGCAGCCTCTACGGCGCGCAGGTCGTGCTGCAAAGCCGCGACCATACCGCCGGCGGCGCGCCGCGGCGGCGCCTCGAGGGCTATGCCGCCCAGCCCGACCAGTTGCCTCAGCGCGACGTGCTGCGCGGCACCGGCGGGTCGGTCTATTTCCTGACCCGGCAGGACATCCTCGTCGGGTCGGAGACGCTGAGCGTCGAGGTCCGCGATCCCGACAGCGATCGCGTGCTGTCCCGGACCACGCTGGTGCAGGGCCAGGACTATGACATCAACTACGCGCAAGGCGTGGTCACGCTCTTCAGCCCGCTCTCGGGCTACTCGGGCGGCGGCGGGTTGCTGCTGAGGAACCCGAACGGCGACGAGGTGGTGCATCTGGTGGCGCAATACGAATGGCGGCCGCTGGCGGGCGACATCGATGGCTATGCCTATGGCGGCCGGCTGACCTCGGGCCTGACCGACCAACTGCAACTCGGCGCGACGGTGCAGATCGACGGCACCGGCGAAGCGGACCAGAGGGCCTACGGCGTCGATCTGGCTTGGCGCGGCTCGGAGCGGACCTTCCTCGAGGCGGAGATCGCGCGCAGCGACGGGCCGGGCTTCGGCTACACCTCCTCGCTGGATGGCGGGTTGACCGGCGCCACCACCACCCCTGTGGGCGGCGAGGGTGTGGCGGTGCGGCTGAAAGGCCAAGCGGCGCTGGAGGAGCTCTTCCCCGGACGTTCGGGCAGCATCGGCGGCTATTACGAGACGCGCGAGGCGGGCTTCTCCTCGCTGGATCATCAGGTGACGGCCGACGAGGAGCTCTGGGGCGTGAAGGCGGAGGTCGATCTCTCGGCCCGCAACCGGCTGAGCTTCGCGCTCGACCATTACGACGAGGCGGGCGGCGAGCGGAAGGACGAGGGGCAACTGCTGCTGCGCCACCAGTGGCGCGCCAGCGTCGCGGTCGAACTGGGCTATGGCCGGATCGACCGCCGCGACCCGGGCCGCGCCGACCGCAGCGGCACGCGCGACGATCTGGCGGCGCGGCTGATCCTGACGCCCTCCGACCGGCTGGAATGGTATGTCTTTGCCCAAGGCTCGCTGGAAGTTGCCGGCGGGCTGGACCGCAGCGACCGGCTGGGGCTGGGCGGCGAGGCGAAGCTCGGCCGCGACTGGACGGTTTCCGGCGAGGTGTCCGACGGGACCAGCGGCGTCGGCGCGCGGCTGCTGCTCGGGCAGGAGCGGGGGGCGGGCAATTCCGTCTATGCCGGCTACACGCTCGATCCGGACCGCACGCTGGATGATGTGACGCTGACCGGGCGCGACCGCGGCAAGTTCGTCGCCGGCGGCAAGACCCGCTACAGCGACAGCGTCACGGCCTTTGCCGAGAACACATATGACCTCTTCGGCCAGCGCCGGTCGCTGACCTCGGGCTATGGCGTCGAATACAGCCGCTCGGACCGCACGGTCTACACCGCCGCCATCGAATCCGGCCGCGTCAGCGACGAGGCCGAGGGCGATCTGCGCCGTAACGCCTTTTCCTTCGGCGTGCGCTACGACGATCGCGACCGGCTCAGCGCGCGGGGCCGGCTGGAATACCGCACCGACCGCAGCACGCAGGAAAGCAATGCGCGGGATGTCGACACGATCCTGCTCTCGGGCCTCCTGCGCTACAAGTTCAGCGACGAGGCGCGGATGGTCGGCAAGCTCGACCTGCTGACCAGCAGCGGCAAGAGCGACACTGTGGCCGAGGGCGACTACGCCGATGTCTCGCTGGGCTACGCCCTGCGGCCGATCCTCGACGAGCGGCTGAACCTGCTGGCAAAATACCAGTATGTCTATGACATGTATGGCCAGGAGATCGACGGCGCGGCGACCCGCGGCCCGCGCCAGCGCAGCCATGTCGCCAGCATCGACGCCGATTACGACCTCAGCACCCGCTGGACGCTGGGCGGCAAGGTAGGCATGCGGTTCTCCGAGACGGCGGCGGTCGAGGCGGAGGAGTTCGCCAAGAACGACGCCCTGCTCACCGTGGTGAACGCCCGTTACCATCTGGTGCACAACTGGGATGTACTGCTGGAGGGCCGCAGCCTCGTCGCCGAGCAGGCCGGCACCGCGGATCTCGGCGCGGTGGTCGGGGCCTATCGCCAGTTCGGCGAGAAGGTGATGCTCGGGGGCTCCTACAACTTCGGCCGCTTCTCGGACGATCTGACCGACATGGTCCGCGACGATCAGGGCGCGGAGATCAACCTGATCGCGAAGTTCTAGGCTTTCGCTTGGCCGCGCCGTCGCGTGCGGGCGGTTCGTCGGGATCGCAGAACCAGACCGCGCTGCCGAGGATGCGGCGCAGCAGGTCGGGCTGGCCGTGCAGATTGAGGCGGGAGAACAGGGTCTTGGAGCAGCTCCGCGCCGTCTCCTCGGTCCAGCCGAGGGCGGCGGCGGCGGTGCGCAGGCTGTGGCCGTCGGCGAGCAGGGTGGCGATGCGGGCCTCGCTGCGGCTGAGGCCGAGGTGGCGGGCGAGGGCGCCATCGGGCAGGGCGCCGGCCTGAAGGCCCTGCCGCCACCGGACGAGGATGACCGGCTCGCCACCGAGGCTCTCGCAGCTCAGCAGCGCCTCGACCGGCGGTGCATGGGACAGCAGGGCGGGTTGGGGCGGCTGGCCGGCGACACAGGCGGTGACGGCGGCGCGGAAGCCGCGGGCCAGCTCGGCATCGGCAAGCTCTGGGCGGCGGCGCTCGGGCAGGCGCAGGCCGATGCTTGCGGCGAGGGCGCTTGTCTCCGAGGAGAAGTCGAGGAGGGCGCCGGAGAGGTCGAGCACCAGCCAACCGGCGCCGAGCGATCGGTTCAGCCGCTCGGCGAGGGCAGCGCGGGCGCGCTCCTCGCGCAGGGTGAGGAAGGTGTGCGCCGCCGGGCCGAGGAAGGGGGCAAGCGCGTGCAGCGGCTGGGCCTCGGCGCTGCGGAAATCGCGGCGGTGCTCGGGCCGGTGCAGCCAGAGCGTCGCCTGGCAGGTGGACTCTCGGCTGGCGACCGCTCGGAGGAAGCCGGGAGCAGAGCGCTCCGGCAGGCTGTCCTGATCGTAGACCCGCTCGGGCCGCAGACGTTGCCGCAGCTCGGGCGCGAGGGCGGGGCAGGGGCCGATCACGAAGGGCAGGGGCGGCGAAGGGCCGCGGTCAAGCGCCAGCGCCGCGCCCTCGGACTGGGTGACCTTGCGCAACAGTTCAAGAAATCCATCCCATGGGGCTTCGGCGACCGATGTCGCCGCCGTGAAAAGAGCCTGCAGCAGGCCGGTCTGGTCCTCGGAATAGCGCATGGCTCAACATACCCCCCATCTGGGGGGTTCGCTAGTCCCGCCGCACCGCTAAGCAGGCGGAAAGCGCACGAACCGGATGAGCCGAGCATGACCCAGAAGACCCTGACCCACCTGCAGCGCCTCGAGGCGGAGAGCATCCACATCATGCGCGAGGTGGTGGCCGAGGCGGAAAACCCGGTGATGCTCTACTCCATCGGCAAGGACAGCGCGGTGATGCTGCATCTGGCGCGCAAGGCCTTCTACCCGGCGCCGCCGCCCTTCCCGCTCTTGCACGTCGACACCACCTGGAAATTCCGCGACATGTATGCCCTGCGCGGCAAGGCGGCGGAGCAGGCCGGGATGGAGCTTCTGGTCTACCAGAACCCCGAGGCGCTGGCCCGCGGCATCAACCCCTTCGATCACGGCCCGCTGCACACCGACATGTGGAAGACCGAGGGGCTGAAACAGGCGCTCGACCTGCACAACTTCGACGTTGCCTTCGGCGGTGCGCGGCGCGACGAGGAGAAGAGCCGCGCCAAGGAGCGGGTGTTCTCCTTCCGCTCGGCCAACCACCGCTGGGACCCCAAGACCCAGCGCCCGGAGCTCTGGCGGCTCTACAATGCGCGCAAGGCCAAGGGCGAGAGCGTGCGGGTCTTCCCGATCTCGAACTGGACCGAGCTCGACATCTGGCAATACATCCACCTCGAGGGCATCGAGATCGTGCCGCTGTATTTCGCCGCCCCCCGCCCGACAGTGGAGCGTGACGGGCTGATCCTGATGGTGGATGACGACCGCTTCCCGCTGCGCGAGGGCGAGGTGCCGCAGATGCGCTCGGTGCGGTTCCGCACGCTGGGCTGCTACCCGCTGACCGGCGCGGTGGAAAGCACCGCCACCGAGCTGCCGCAGGTCATCCAGGAGATGCTGCTGACCACCACCTCCGAACGCCAGGGCCGCGCGATCGACCGCGATCAGGCCGCCTCGATGGAGAAGAAGAAGCAGGAAGGCTATTTCTGAGCCGCCTGCCCGCCCTTCGCCCTCCGCCCGCCACAGACATCACGGATACCGCCATGACCGACCCCGTCTACCAGACCGAAGCGCTGCTCGCCGAGGACATCGACGCCTATCTCGTTGCGCATCAGCACAAGACCATGCTGCGCTTCATCACCTGCGGCTCGGTCGATGACGGCAAGTCGACGCTGATCGGGCGGCTGCTCTACGACAGCAAGATGATCTTCGAGGATCAGCTGGCGGCGCTGGAAGCCGACAGCAAGCGCGTGGGCACGCAAGGTGGCGAGATCGACTTCGCGCTGCTGGTGGACGGGCTGGCGGCGGAGCGCGAGCAGGGCATCACCATCGATGTTGCCTATCGCTTCTTCGCCACCGAGAAGCGCAAGTTCATCGTCGCCGACACCCCCGGCCACGAGCAGTATACCCGCAACATGGTCACCGGCGCCTCGACCACCGATCTCGCGGTGATCCTGATCGATGCGCGCAAGGGCGTGCTGACCCAGACCCGGCGGCACAGCTATCTCGTGCATCTCCTCGGCGTGCGCCATCTGGTGCTGGCGGTGAACAAGATGGATCTGGTCGGCTATGACCAGCAGGTGTTCGACAGCATCGTGGCGGATTACACGGACTTCGCCCGCAGCATCGGCATCGACAGCTTCGTGCCGATCCCGATCTCGGGGCTGGCGGGCGACAACATCACCAGCCGCAGCGCCAACACGCCGTGGTTCGAGGGCCCGACCCTTCTGGCGCATCTGGAGGAGATCGAGGTCGACAGCGGCGCCGATCAGGCGCAGCCCTTCCGCATGCCGGTGCAATGGGTCAACCGGCCCAACCTCGATTTCCGCGGCTTTTCCGGCTTCGTCGCCAGCGGCGCGATCCGCCCGGGCGAGGCGGTGCGGGTGCTGCCCTCGGGCAAGACCTCGCGCGTCGCCCGCATCGTCAGCCTCGAGGGCGACCGCGATCTGGCGGTGGCCGGGGAATCGGTGACGCTGACGCTCGCCGACGAGATCGACTGTTCGCGCGGGCAGGTGATCGTGGCGGCGCAGTCGCCGCTGGAGGTCGCCGACCAGTTCGAAACGACGCTGGTCTGGATGGACGAGGCCGAGATGGTGCCGGGCCGGGCCTATTGGCTGAAGATCGGCGCGCAGACGGTCTCGGCCACGGTGCATCAGCCGAAATACGAGGTGAACGTCAACACGCAGGAGCATCTGGCGGCCAAGACGCTGGACCTGAACGCGATCGGCGTGGCCAACGTGACCACCGACCGCGAGATCCCCTTCGCCCCCTATGCCGAAAACCGCGATCTGGGCGGGTTCATCCTGATCGACAAGATCACCAACCAGACGGTCGCCGCCGGGATGATCCATTTCGCGCTGCGCCGGGCGCAGAACATCCATTGGCAGGCGACCGACATCGGCCGCGACCATCATGCCGGAATGAAGCATCAGAAGCCCGCCGTGCTCTGGCTCACCGGGCTTTCCGGCTCGGGCAAGTCGACCATCGCCAATATCGTCGAGAAGAAGCTGGCGCGGATGAACCGGCACACCTTCCTGCTTGACGGCGACAACGTGCGGCACGGGCTCAACAAGGATCTCGGCTTCACCGAGGCCGACCGGATCGAGAACATCCGCCGGGTCGGCGAAGTGGCCAAGCTGATGACCGATGCCGGGCTGATCGTGATCACCGCCTTCATCTCGCCCTTCCGCTCGGAGCGCGACATGGTGCGCGGCATGATGCAGCCGGGGGAGTTCATCGAGGTCTTCATCGACACCCCGCTGGAAGTGGCCGAGGCGCGCGACGTGAAGGGGCTCTATGCCAAGGCGCGGGCGGGGCAGCTGAAGAACTTCACCGGGATTGATTCGCCGTATGAGGCCCCGGAGAACGCGGAGATCCGGATCGATACCTCGCGGATGACGCCGGAAGAGGCGGCGGAGGTGATTGTGGAGAGGCTTGTGCCGTGAGAGGAAGCGGGCCTGCGGCGGGGACCCCAAGCATGGTTGAGTTGAGCGAATTGCAACTGGCTCCACCATGCGCCGCGCGACGCTGCAAAAAAGTGAAATATGGCCCCGCACTGAGGGTAGAACTTGCAAATTTGACGCTGACCAGTCACAGATGCTGCAAAGAACCTTGTGCGCCGTGTGCGCTGACGACCGTACTGCGCAATGCAGTGACGGTGCGGTAGCTTGAGCCTGTTGGCCTCAAGGAGTGTTGGTTAGCACATCTTCTGCGTGCAGAGATTTGAAGCGAGGAAAGTGCAGTCGGCGATGATAAGAGTTATCAGGCATTCCTCGTGATGACGCACACTACGCGACATAGAGCTGGTTGAGGGCGGCGAGATGGATTCGACTGAGCAACTCCGACCAAGGAAACGCCCATGCTTGATCGCACTATCTCCACCCTCGCCGGCATTTTTGCGGCCGATACTCCGCGAAAGGTTGTTTGGCGTGCCGATGTTGTGCTTGCGACGGCTGATGGCTGCGGGACCAACGAGATCATGTGTCGCGCAGCGACGTCCAAGCCCACGGTCTGGCGCTGGCAGGAGCGCTATCTGGAGGACGGGGTGGCTGGCGTCCTGCGCAAGACCCGGCCCTCGCCTGTGCCACCGCTGCCTCGGGAGACGCGCCTCCAGGTGATCGCAAAGACGGCGCAGGAGAACCCTCCCCATGCCACGCAGTGGAGCCGGTCCCTCATGGCCGAGGCAGTGGCATTTGACCATCAAGCGTCGGCCGAATCCGGGCAGAGGCCGGCCTGAAGCCGCACCTGACGCGCCACTTCAAGGTCTCGAACGATCCGATGTTTGAGGAGAAAGTCACCGAGATCGTCGGGCTTTATCTCGACCCGCCGGAGCGAGCCGTGGTGCTGTGCGTCGATGAAAAATCGCAGATCCGGGCACTCGACCGCACCCAGCCCGGCATGCCCCCCAAGAAGGGGCGCGCAGCCACCATGCTGTTTGCCGCGCACGATGTAAAGTCGGGCATGGTGGTCGGTGAGTGCATGCCGCGCCACCGGGCCAAGGAGTTTCTGACTTCCCTGCGGCGCATCGATCGGGCCGCCAGTAAACCGCGCGGCATTCACATCGTGCTCCACAATTCCGCCACCCATAAAACGCCCGAGGTGCAGGCTTGGCTGGCAAAACACCCGCGGTTCAAGCTGCATTTCA
>NZ_PZKG01000053.1 GCF_003034985.1 Cereibacter changlensis JA139 | reverse complement strand
GGCGCCTTGGGGAGACTCCAAGGACGAGCCGGTCACGGGCAGGCTCATCGGCACCAAGGTGGTCCGGATGGGGCCTTTCGCCAATGGCGAGAGCTACCCCGTCATGCTCACCGCCGGGGTTGGCACGCATGTCACTGACGACGAGGATCCGGGCGTGTTCGGCGGCATCGGCGTTGGCCTGACACAAAATCTGAGCGTCAGCCTGTCGCACGACGGCGACCAGCTGCACACTGGCTTCGGGCTGCGGACGGATCTGCCCGGCAAGCCCACCTTCTCGGCCACGCTCTCTGATCCCTTCGACGACGAGGATGACCGCCGGATTTCCCTCACGGTCGGCTTCGCGCTGACCGGTCTCTACTGAAAGGATAAGCCATGCTGAACATCGCACAGAACCGCATCGCAGCAGCCGGCCTCGCTTTCCTGCTCGGCCCCGGGGCCGCTCTTGCCGGAACCACCGTCGTCGACCCGGCCAACGATCCCGGCGAAGGCATCGTAGTGCCGGAGACCACCCAGGTGGATGTCACTGCCCTGACCACCGCGATTGCCGAGACCGCACCCTCTCCGCAGCTGGCGCAGGCGATCGCAGCTGCGGCTCCCGGAACGCCCGAAGCACAGGCTGCCGTCGCGACCTATCTCGTGACGCTGGTGCAGTCCGTCGAGGCGAGCGGCCTGCCGCCGATGACAGAGGACCAGCGCGATGCTGCCTCGGCAGTTATCTCCCGCATGCTGGAGCAGATGCCCGGCAACCCGGAGCTGACGAGCCTGCTCGCGGCGCTTTCCGACTGAACAGCCTCACATCCTAACCGACGGAACGCGCGGGGCCCCTTGGGGCCCCGCTCGCCTTTCAGGCCTCCGCCGGCCGGTCCACGCGCAGCGCCTGGGTGCTGCCGTCCTTCGCCTCGCCGAAGTAGATCGTCTGGTGCGGGAACGGGATCTCGATGTTGCGCTCGTCGAAGATGCGCTTGAGGATCTCGTTGTAGGCCCGCCCTGCCCCCCATTGCTTGCCCGGCGCGGTCTTGATCCGGGCGCGCAAGATGATGGCGCTGTCGCCGAAGGCGTTCAGCCCCAGCCATTCCAGGTCGGCCAGCAGGTAGGGCGCGTGCTCCTTGTCGCGGCGCAGCTCGTCGAAGGCGTCGAACATCGCCGCCTTCACCTCGCCGATGTTCTCGCGATAGGCCACGCCCATGTCGCAGAGATAGAACGAGAAATCGCGCATGAAGTTCGACACCATGTCGACCGAGGAGAACGGGATGATGTGGAAGATCCCCTCCACATCGCGCAGGCTGACCGAGCGCACCGTCAGCCGCTCCACCACGCCCGAGGTGCCGGCGACGGTGACGACGTCGCCCACGTTGATCGCGTTCTCGAACTGGATGAAGATGCCGGTGATGATGTCCTGAACCATCTTCTGCGCGCCGAAACCGATCGCGAGGCCCAGCACCCCGGCCGAGGCGAGCAGCGGGCCGATGTTCAGGCCGATCTCGGCCAGGCAGAACATCAGCGTAACCACGATCAGCGCGATGGTCGCCGCGTTGCGCAGGAGCGACAGCAGCGTCTGCTCACGCGAGGTGGCGACATGGCCGAAGGCTGGGTTCAGCCGGTAGTCGATCCAGGAGGTCAGCGCGATCCAGATCGCGAAGGCGACGCCAAGGATCGCCGCCACCGCGATCAGCGTGCCAAGGAGGTTGCGGCCCAGCTGGCTTTGCAGCCAACTGCCGACATCGACGATGCCGATCGTGTGCAGAGCGAAGAGCACCACCGTCACGGCGATCATCAGCCTGAGCACCAGCAGCACCTGCGGCACGAAGCGGTTCAGCCGGCGCTCCAGCAGCGGCAGCCGGGCGCTGGTCGAGGCCGGCAGCCGCACGCCGCGGGCGATGGCCCGGGCCAGCGCGCCCGACAGCATGAAGCCGACGATGAATACCGCGGCGATGCGCAGCGAGGCGAAGATCGGCCCCATCGCGTCGCCGCCCGGGCTGACCAGCGACAGCATCAAGAGCACCGCCAGATAGGCCAGCGCCACCCAGTGCCAGGCCTGCGCCATCGCCACCAGCGCCGGCGAGCGGCGGGCGACATGCTTGCGCTCCTCCCATTGCGGGGCGGCCTCTACTGCGACAGGCTCCGCCTCGGGCGGGGCCGGCGGCTCGGCCGTGCCGGCGGCGATGTCGGCGGCGAGGTTTGGGTCGATCTCCTGCGCGGTGCTGGCAACAGGCGCTTCGGCTTCCTCGGTCACCGGCAGGGTCGGCGCGACCGGCTGGGTCTCGTGCAGCAGCCAGTCGGCGACCGGCTTGCGGTTCAACAGCACCAGCGCAGCGAGGAACAGCACGCCGATGATCGAGATCAGCGCCGAGACGCCGCGGCCGGCGGCCTCGGAAGCGGCCTCGTCGACGATCGGCACGATCAGCAGTTGGCCGTAGCCCAGGAGCGCGATGCTGAAGCTCGCAGCCGCCGAGATGTAACGCGCCGCCCTGTCGTCCAGCGCGACGATGCGCAGGTCGCGGGTCGAGGGCGAGAGCACGAAGCGCATCGCGGTGCGCAACAGCTCGACCGCGAGGAAGGCGTTGAGATAGAGCGTTTGGCGGATGCCGATCTGCCCGGAATTGCCGATCACCGCGATGGCGACCACATAGCCGATGGCCCAGGCGCCGATGACGATCAGGATGTCGATCGCCAGGGCGCCGATATAGAGCAGAACCCGCCCGGTCAGTGTCGCGGCGCGGGCTCGGTCGCCCATGCGGCGATAGGTGGGAATGGCGAAGCGACGCAGGATCAGGAAGATCGTTGCGGTCGAGACGATCAGCAGCAGAAGCTCGGTCAGCGCCCCGCCCAGCATGCCGAGGTCGAGCCCCGCCAGATCGTCGAACAGCGCCGGCGCGGCCTTCAGCGCCTGCCAGAAGGCCTGCACGTTCTCGGCGGCGGATTCGGCGATGCCTTGGGTGAACAGCGCGGCGCTGCGGCCGAAAGAGAGGAGCTCGGTCGAGGGCGGTGGCGGTTCGACCTCTTGGGCGACGCCGGTGGCGGCGCGTTCCAGTTCCGCGATCAGCGCGGCCCGCGCGCTATCGTCGCGCAGAAGGTCCAGCAGCGAGGCGGCGGCCGAGGGCTCGGTCTCTGCCGGCGCGGCGCTCTGGCCCCCGAGGCCGGGGATCTGGGCCTGCGCCGGAGCGGCGAGCCCCAGCGGGGCAAGCAGGACCAGGAGGCAAAGCAACAGCGGGGCCGCGAAGGCTCGGAATAGACTGGGCATGGATGTGTAAAGAGTGCTCCGCTCGCCGCTGCCAAGTCTTCCGGTAAAGAAAAACCGCCGCGCGGCCGGTCTTTGGGTTGGAAGGCCGGGCGCGCGCCCGGCCTCCCCGTTTCATCACTGCGCCGCGGCGCGCGCGGCGTCCAGCCAGCCGTCCACCTCGGTGCGGTGCTCGGCGATCCAGGCCTTGGCCTGCGCCTCGATGTCGGCGTCGCCGGCGTTCATCGCGGCGTTCTGCGCGAAGATGTCGGCCAGCGGCACCTCGACCTCGGTCAGCAGGCTGCGGACAGCCGGGTTGGCCTCGAGGAAGTCGCTGTTGGCGACCGGCACAATGTCATTGGCCGGGAAGCCCAGCTTGCAGGGATCGTTGACGCAGCCGGTGACGCCCTCGCGGGTGGCGGCGTCGGCCAGCTCCATCATGTCGCCCGGCAGGTCGACCTCGGGCACCTCGATCCAGACGACATCCTCGCCCGGCACCAGCTCGTTCACGGTCCAGTTCGGCGTCCAGGTGTAGAACAGGATCGGCTCGCCCGACCCGTAGGCCGCGACCGCATCGGCCATCGAGGCCGAGTAGCCCGCCTTGATCGGGTTGATGTGGTCACGCAGCTCGTAGGCGTCGAGATGATGCTCGATGTTGATCTCGCAGCCCCAGCCCGGCGGGCAGGCGACCATGTCGGCCTTGCCGTCGCCATCGCGGTCGAAGGCCTCCTGCACCTCCTCGCGCTTGAAGTCGTCGAGCGAGGTGATGTTGAACTTCTCGGCCGAGGCCTTGTCGACGAGGTAGCCCTCCAGCGCGCCGCCCTTGGCGACGGCGCCGACGGTTTCGGCCCCGGACTCGAAGGCCTCGCGGTAGGTGTCATGCAGCGGGAACCAGCCATCAACCCAGAGCGTCACGTCGCCGTAGGCCACGGACTGGTAGAAGGCCGGGTTGTCGAGCGTCATGGTGTCGCCCAGCGAATAGCCGAGCTCTTCAAGCAGCTGCTTGTAGATCTCGGTGTGGAACCAGCCGGTGTCCCAGGTGGGCTGGGCCATCACGACCGACACGCCCTCGCCGGGCGCGTCCTGGGCAAGCGCGACGGGCGCGGTGGCGGTGGCCAGCAGGGCGATAACGCCGGCGGAGGTAAGCGATTTCGTGAGACGGAACATGCGTTGCGGTCTCCTTCCGTTTTGCTTTCAGAGAGGAGGGCCAGCCGGATGCCGGCCCTGCGAAGGGCGGTTCAGCCCGCCTTCTTGATTTGGGCGCCGGAGCCGGAGCCGCCGGAACCCTGGAACCGGAGCAGCCCCAGCAGGCTGCGGCCAAGCGAGACCCGCCCGACCTTCGCCTTCTCGGCCAGCCCCTGGGTGATGCGGTCGAGCACGATGGCGAGGATCACGATCCCCACCCCGCCCGCCGTGGCACCTCCGACATCGAGCCGGCCAAGCCCGGTGTTCACCACCAGCCCGAGCCCGCCCGCGCCGATCAGCGCGGTGATGACCACCATGGACAGGGCAAGCATCAGCGTCTGGTTCAGACCTGCCATGATGGTGCGCAGCGCCAGCGGGATCTGCACGTCCCACAGCATCTGCCAGCCGGTCGACCCGAAGGCATGCGCCGCCTCGATCAGGTCGCTGCGCACGTTGCGGATGCCGAGATTGGTCAGCCGCACGATCGGCGGCAGGGCGAAGATGATGGTGGCGATGATGCCCGGCGCCATGCCGACGCCGAACAGCATCACGATCGGCACCAGATAGACGAAGGACGGGATCGTCTGCATGATGTCGAGCACCGGCCGCATGACCTTCCACATCCGGTCGCTGCGCGCCGAGAGGATCCCGAGCGGGATGCCGATGACGGCGCAGAAGATCACCGAGGTCAGGATCATTGCCAGCGTGGTCATCGTCTCGGGCCAGAGCCCGATCATGTCGATGAAGGCGAATCCCACCAGCGTGAAGATCGCCATGCCCGACCCGACCACCCGCCAGGCCACCGCGGCAAAAGCGGCGGTGGTCAGCAGCATCGGCACGAAGAGCAGGAAGGCGTTCAGGTTGTTCAGCACCAGCGTGACCGGCACCTGAGCGGCGCGGAAGGCGGGGCGGAAGTTCGGCACCAGCCAGCCGCGCACGAAGGCGTTCACCCAGTCGTCGAACGGCAGGGTGGCAAGATCAGCGGGGCTGAGCATCGGTCGCCTCCGTGGTTGGGGCCTGGGTCTCGGTCGACAGCTGCGCCAGTACGTCGCGCGGCTGCACCACGCCGACCAGCCGCTTGCGACCGTCGGTCACCGCGATCGGCAGGCCCGATCCGGCGTCGGTATAAAGCGTGTGCAGCGGCGCATTGCCGTCCGTCGTGGCGAAATCGGTGATCAGCGCCTGGCGCAGCGTGCCGGGCCGCCCCATGGCGTCCGGGCTCTGCGCGGTCAGGTCCTTGTAGGTGACCAGCCCGACCAGCCGCTCGCCGTCGACCACATGCAGCGCATGGCTGTCGGCATCCTCCATCAGCCGCCGCGCCTGATCCGGCGTGTCGCTGTGGAGCTGCACCGCGGTCGGCGGACCCGAGATGTCTTCGGCGGTGAACACCCTACCCCGGTCGATGTCGGCGACGAAGGCCGCGACATAGTCATCGGCCGGCGCGGTGACGATCTCCTGCGCCGTGCCGGTCTGCACCAGCTGGCCATCCTTCATGATCGCGATCCGGTCGCCCAGCAGCAGCGCCTCGTTCAGATCATGGGTGATGAAGACGATGGTCTTCTTCAGCGTCTTCTGCAGGATCAACAGCTCCTCCTGCATCTGCCGGCGGATCAGCGGGTCCAGCGCGCCGAAGGGTTCGTCCATCAGCAGGATCTGCGGCCCGGTGGCCAGCCCGCGGGCGAGGCCAACGCGCTGCTGCATCCCGCCCGAAAGGTCCGACGGCAGGCTGTCGGCCCAGGGCGCAAGCCCGACCTGCTCCAGCGTCTCCATCGCCCGCGCGCGCCGCTCAGCGGCGCCCATGCCCTTCACCTTCAGCCCGTAGGCGACATTGCCGACCACGGTCCAGTGCGGGAACAGCGCGAAGTGCTGGAAGATCATCGCCACCTTCTCGCGGCGGATGCGGCGCAGGGTCTGCGGCGAGCAGGAGGCGATATCCTCGCCGTCGATCAGGATCTCGCCCGAGCTCGGCGGGATCAGCCCGTTCAGCATGCGCACCAGCGTCGACTTGCCGGAGCCGGACAGCCCCATCACCACGAAGATCTCGCCCTCGCCGACCTCGAAGCTGGCGTCCTGCACCCCGACGGTCGCGCCGCTCGCCTCGAGAATGGCCGCCTTGCTCTCGCCCTGCCGCAGGCGCTCCAGCGCCGCGGCAGGAGTGTCACCGAAAATCTTGTAGACGTTTCTGACGGATAGTTTCGCCTGCATGAGCCTCCTCAAAGCGCCGCTGACTGCCCGTCCTGCTATGAGGTCGGGCAGGCCGCGACGCGAGCCACCTTTGGCCAGACTCCCGCTGGCGCGGTCCATCCCGGACCGTGCGAGCGCCTCTGGCCTTGATCTATGATGCCCGCCTTATAGCCGGGATGGCCCAGAAGTTCAACCGCCGGACGGATTTGCCCGGTTTTGCCGGCTCCCGGTCCCGGATCCGGGGCCTCCGACGCCGCTTCAGCGCCGGATCCGGACCAGACCTCCGGTCTCCCCCGTGAGTCCCTTTCTGGCCGTCAAATCACAGTCAAACCCGCCCGCGCCGCAGCCGGAGGCATTGACGGCTGCCTGTCCCGGTGGCGATCCTGAGGAAAATGGGAGGGACGCCGTGCAGACCGATGACGCAGCGCAGGGTTCCGACGGGGCCCCGGACCCGCAGGAGGGCTTCGGCCCTAACGCGTATATCGACTGGGCCGAGAGGCTGAACGGCGCGGGCGAGAGAGCCTCGGCTTGTGGTTCCGGCAGGATGCAGGCGCGGGGCGTGGCGGCGGGGGCGGAGGCCCCGCTGTGGGAGCCGGTCTTCGTGCGGGCCCGCGAGGCCGGGATGGAGCCCGACACCTTCTTCGACGCCGCCCGCCGCGCGGAGGAGTACTCCTTCGACCCCTTCGACCTCGAATACAACGTCGCGCTTCGGCAGAGGGACCAGCCTGTGGAGGCCTTCCTCTACCGCCGCGCCGGGCCGCGCCCGGGGGCGCAGGCCTTCGAGGCGATGTTCGAGGTGCTGACGGTCGGCGTGCCGGTCACCCGGACCGCCGACACCCGACCCGCGCCGGGGCTGCGGCAGCAGCCCTGCAACCCGCGCCAGGCGATCGGCATCATTGATGACGGCATCGCCATCCTGCACCCGCGCTTCCGCCGGGCCTGCGGCGGCAGCCGGTTCCGCGCCGCCTGGTTCCAGACCCTCACCGGCTCGGACGAGATCCTCTTCGCCCGCGACGTGGACCACGAGCTGGCCCAGCTCGCCACCCGATCGGAGCAGGAGCTCTACGCCGCGCGGGCGGCGCGGATCTATGCCCCCGGGACGCGGCACGCGATGACCCGCGCCGGAAGCCATGGCACGCTGATGCTGGACCTCGCGGCGGGGGCGGACCCGCGGTCGGAGCCCGAGATGGCGGCGGCGCCGATCTATGCGGTGCAACTGCCGCCGCAGGCTTTCGACGACACCTCGGGGCGGATGCTGCAACCCTATGTGGTGCAAGGCTTCCGCTGGCTGATCTACCATTCGCTGGTGCTCGACCGCTGCGAGCGGCTGGTGGTGAACCTCAGCCTCGGCGTTGTCGCCGGGCCGAAGGACGGCACCTCTTTCATGGAGCGGCAGCTGCGGCGCGAGATGGACCGGGTGCGCAGCCTCGGCTGTGACCGCCGGGTGGATCTGGTGCTGGCCTATGGCAACGCCCGCGAAGACCGGCTGGTGGCGCGCCAGCCGCTGGGGCCCGGCGAGCAGGCGGAGCTCGGGGTGCTGATCCAGCCGGACGACCTGACGCCGAGCTATCTCGAGGTGCGGCTCACGCGCGGGTCGGCGACCTCCGACCTCGGCCAGCTCGGGGTGACGCTGACCGCCCCGGACGGGCAGAGCTTCGGCGGCTGCCTGCCGCCCGGCCCGCCCGCGCTGCTGCCGGGCCGGAACGGGCGCGCGATGGCGGCGCTATATCACCGGCCCGCGGAGACCCCGGCGGAGGGTCCAGCCCGGCGCGCGGTGAAGACGGTGGCCTTCGCCCCGACAGTCCGGGTGTTCGACGGCGACCCGCTCTGCCAGAGCGGCCGCTGGATCCTCGGCCTCGAGAACCTCTCGGCTGCTTCGATGGATGTGGTGGTGCAGGTGCAGCGCGACGACTCGCCCTTCCCGCGCCGCACCGGCGCGCGGCAGGCCCGGCTGGACGCGGAAAGCGCGCATGGCTGGCAACCCAGTTCACGGTGCTTCACCGCGCTTACGCCGGAGGGGCCGCTGACCCATGCCGGCACCAACTCGGCCTGGGGCACCGTTCCGCCGCCGCGGGTCCATGCGATCGGAGGGGCGCTGATGCGGCCCGGCAGGGTTTCGGCGGCGGAGTACAGCGCCGAGGGGGCCGACTGGTCGGGGCTGGGTCCCCGGGCCGGCGCGGTCAGCGAGACGACGCGGTCGCCCTCGGGCGTGCTCGGCGCCGGAACCTTCGCCGCGGGCACCCTGCGGCTCAGCGGCACCAGCGCCGCGGCGGCCACCTACACTCGGCATATGCTGCAAGCGCTGCCGGTGACCCATGACGCGGGCGATCCGAGCCGGCTCGGAACGCGGACCGTCACCGACAACCCCGCGATCCGCCGCCGGCCCTGACGCCGGGCCGGTTCAGCCCGGCGCGGCGGTCGGCCCCGGAGCCGGAGCCGGTGCGGGCGCAGAAGCGGTCATGCAGGTCACGGCCTCCGCCCAGACCGCCTTCAGCAGCGCGTCCCGCTGGTGAGGCGCTTCGGCAAAGGCGACCGGGATCGCCGCGGACAGCCCCAGCAGGTCTTCCAGCGTGTCGAGCGTCAGGTCGCCATTGCCTGCCGTAAGCCCCTTCGGCTCCTCCAGCACATAGGCGGAGGTCGCCTCGGCCCCGCTGAGGTAATTCACCAGCGCCTCGCCGATCGCGGTGCCGAGCACCGCCCCCGCCACGCTGTCGAAGGGATAATGCACCCCGGCCACCACCCGGTTGTCGGCGATCCGCATCGCCACCCGCTTCAGCACATGGGCGGGCGAAGCGCAGGGCCCGCTCGCCACCTGCATCGAGAAAGTCCCGGGCGCATCGACCTGCCGGTGCAACAGCCCGGCCAGCACCGTCGCCAGCGCGAAGGCCTCGGTGGCGTGGCCGGAGGGCCAGCTGCCATGGCCGGGGGTCTCGATCACCGGCATGGTCCGGGTGCAGAAATGCGCCGGCCGAGGCACGTCGAAATGGTACTTCAGCGGGAATTCGACATAGCCGCAGAGCCGCACCACGGCCTCCATAAGCTCGAAGATCCAGGCCGAGCGTCCCGACTCCAGCCCCAGCACCGAGGCGAAGAACGACGTGATGTCCTCCTGCTGCACCATGATCTCGTCGAGCCGGTCGTCGCGCAGGTCGGCGAAGGCATTCATCGCCTGCAGCTGGCCGGCGAAGAAATCGTCGCCCGGCCGTTTCAGCACCACCAGATCGGTCTGCCCGTCCTTCCGCAGCAGATCGGCGCAGACCAGCTTGTTCGCCTCGGGGCGGAAGCGGTGGAACAGCCGGTCGTCGATGACCACCTCGCGCGGGATCTTCGCCAGCCGCTTCAGCCGCGACAGTTCGCTGGCGGCGGGCGGGCGGCGCAGCAGGTCCGGCCGGCCCTCCCAATAGGGCAGGATGCCCTCGCGCGTCGTCAGCAGCGCGGCGGCGAGCGATCCGTCGGCCTCGCCTCCCTCGCGCCCCGCCCGCCCTGCCCGGCCGGCCCGCCCCGCACGCCCTGCCCGTCCCGCACGTCCCGCCATCTCCAACTCCCCGGATGATCCCTCGCTTCAACTCGCCACCGCGCGGTGCGCCTGTCAACGCGCGCGCCGGGGCGCGGCGGGTTGGCCCAACGAATTAACGATAAATTTGCGAAACAGCCTTTCCCGGTCTATGCTGCAGCGCGGTGATGGGGATGACGATGACGGGGAAATTCCGCATGGTGTATTTCGGGTCGTTCTCGCTGCTGTCACCCGACGGCGGCAACCTCACGCCCCGCAGTAATAAAGCCAAGGGACTGCTGGCGCTGCTGGGCGATGCGACCGACATGCGCCGCGGACGGCGCTGGCTGGAATCGCAGCTCTGGAGCGACCGCGCCCCGGCCCAGGCCAGCGGCAGCCTGCGACAGGCGCTGATCGAGATCCGCACAGCGCTCGGCGAACATGCCGACCTCTTGGGGTCGAACCGGCTGGAGGTATGGCTGGAGGCCGGGCGGATCGAGACCGACCTCGAGCCCGGCACCGCGTTCCGGCAAACCCACCGCGAGCCGCTGGAAAGCCTCGACGTGCGCGACGAGGCTTTCGAGGACTGGATGCGCGCCTTCCGCGCCCGCTTCGAGACGGAGGCGGAGCCGCGGCCGCCAGTGGCGGCCCCGACGCCGCTGCCGAAGTCCAGCTATTCGATCCGCGCGGTGATGACCGATTGCGGCACCAGCGCCGAGCGGATCACCGGCCACATCATCGCCGACCAGGTTGCCCGCAACCTCGAGGAGCAGCTGACGACCCGACGCTTCGCCAATCTCGGCCGCGACCCGAAGCAGGCGCTGCCGGACCTCGAAATCCGCTGCGAGGTGGCCGATGACGGGGCGCGCGGCGTGGTCTTCCTGCGCATCGAGCATGCCCGCGACGGCCGTGTGCTGTTCTCGCAGCACCGCACCCTGACCGGCAGCGCCACCGAGGCGATCTCGCAGGGCGTCATCGTCGGCCTCGCCCATTCCGCGGCGCTGCGCATCCTGCACCGCGTGCCGGCGGTGGGCGACCTGTCGCGCCCCGAGATAGCCGCCGCCGGTTTCGGCAGCCTCGGGCTGCGCAACCTCGCCCGCTTCGATCCGGCGGGGCTCGATGGGGCGCAGGGCATGTTCGCCCATGCCTACGAGCGCGATGCCAACGGCATCTACCTCGCCTGGCGCGCCTTCGCCCGGATGGCGCAGTTGGTCGAGGGCGGCGGCGGCGATGCGCGACCCTGCCTCGAGGAAGTGCAGAAGCTTGGCGGCGACGCGCTGCAGCAGTCGGCGGACAACGGCTTCGCCGTCTCGCTGGTGGCGCTGACGCGGATCATGCTGGAGGATGACCTCTCGGCCCCGGCGGCGCTGGCGGAGCGGGCGATCCTGTTGAACAGCAACAACCTCTTCGCGCGGCAGACGCTGGCGGTGGCGCATAGCGCGGTGGGCGACACCGAGACCGCCTACCAGCTGTCGCTCTCCTGCCGCCAGTCCGAGACCGACGACGACCTCGGCCATCTGTGGGATCTCTACCACGCGCTGGTCTGCATCAGCTCCGGCCGGCTGGACGAGGCGCGGGTGGCGGCGACGCGGGCCTCGCGCGCCGCGCCGCGCTTCGTGGCTCCCCGGCGGCAGCTGGTGGCGCTCTGCGCCCATGCCGGCGACATGGCGGCGGCCCGCAGCCATCTGGCCGAGCTGCAGCGGCTGGAGCAGGACTTCTCGCTGGACCGCTACCTGCAGGACCCGGCCTATCCCGTCCTCACCCTGCGCCGCGCCGGGCTGATCGACACCCTGCCGCGGGGCGATTTCGGCGACTGAGGCGGCTGACTGAGCACGGCGAAGGCGGCAGCATGGAGCGGAAGGCCCATAACTGACGCCAATCCCCGATCACCCAAGATGGCTGGCCATGAGCTTGCGGAGGAGATTCAATCATGCCGAGGCAGGGCCAGCAGCATCAATCCCTGCTCGTCCAGCCGAGCTGCCATGTTTTGCGGCTGGGCATCCGATCTTCATCCAACACCACATGCCGATGCAGACTCGCCAATGATCGAGACCTTCGACCTGAACCACAGACTTTCCCCACGCGGACCCGAGGGGCCCTGAGAGAGCCGGCGGCGCATGCGTCCGCCGGCTCCCAGCGTTGTCTTCAGTTCCGGGCGTAGACATCCTCGTAACGCAGGATGTCGTCCTCTCCGAGATAGCTGCCGGTCTGCACCTCGATCAGCACCATCGGCAGCTTGCCGGGGTTTTCCATCCGGTGCTTGGCGCCGAGCGGGATGTAGACCGACTGGTTCTCGGTCACCAGCTTCACCTCCTCGTCCACCGTCACCCGCGCGGTGCCTTGCACCACGATCCAGTGTTCCGAGCGGTGGTGGTGGCTCTGCAGGGACAACGCGGCACCGGGATGCACCACGATGCGCTTCACCTGGAAGCGCTCGCCGATCACCAGGCTCTCGAACCAGCCCCATGGCCGGTGGTCGCGCGGGAAGGTCTCGGCCTGCGGCGCGCCCTCGGCCTTCAGCGCGGCGACGGCGGCCTTCACCTCCTGGGTGCGCGACTTGTGCGCGATCAGCACCGCGTCGGGCATGGCCACGGCGACGATGTCGTCGAGCCCGATGCCCACCACCCGCTGGCCGCCAGCCTCGGAGCGCAGGAGCGTGTTCGTGCAGTCGATGGCCAGCGTCGGCCCGGACAGCGCCACGCCGGTATCATCGGCGGTCTCGCGCCACACCGAGGCCCAGTCGCCGAGATCTGACCAGCGGCCGGAATAGGGCACCACCGAGAGGTTGTCGGCCTTCTCCATCACCGCGTAATCGATCGAGATCGGCTGCACCCTGGCCCAAGGGCCGGCGTCGAGCCGGGTGAAGCCCAGATCGCGCTTGGCCCCGTCGAGCGCCGCCTGCACCGGGGCGATCAGATCCGGCGCATGGGCGCGGAAGGCCTCGAGGATGCTCGAGACCTTGAAGAGGAAGATCCCGGCGTTCCAGAGATAGCGGCCCTCGGCCAGCATGGCGGCGGCGCGGGCGGCATCGGGCTTCTCGACGAAGGCGCGCAGCGGCGCCGGGGAGGGCGCGGCACCGGCCGACGGCACGGCGTCGAGCTCGAGATAGCCATAGCCGGTCTCGGCCCGGTCGGGGGCGATGCCGAAGGTCACGAGCCGGCCGGCCTCGGCGGCGGGCAGCGCCGCGGCGACGGTGGCGCGGAAGGCCGCCGCATCGGGGATGACATGGTCGGAGGGCGCGACCAGCATCATCGCCTCCGGATCGGTCGCCGCCAGATGCAGCGCCGCGGCGAGGATGGCGGGGGCGGTATCGCGGCCCTTGGGCTCGATCAGCACGTCGCTGCTGGCGCAGCCCGCCGCGCCGAGCTGTTCGGAGACGATGAAGCGGAACTCCTCGCCGGTGATGACGAGGGGGGCGGCGAACTCCGGCCCCTCGAGCCGGAGCGCCGAGGCCTGGAACAGGCTCTGCGCCCCCATCAGCGCCGAGAATTGCTTGGGATAGCTCTTGCGCGACAGCGGCCAGAGCCGCGTGCCGGAGCCGCCGCAGAGGAGAACGGGAGTGATCATCGGTCGGTTACCTTGAATGGAGCTGCGGACAGGAAACACCGCCGGTCGGTCGGGACAAGCTGGCCGACCGGCGGAGGGAGTGCTTCACGAGGCGCGCAGGGCCCCTGCCCCGGCGAGCTGGTCGAGATACCAGCGATAGGTTCCGGCGATGCCCTGCTCCAGCGGGGTGGAGGCGCGCCAGCCGAGCCGGGCCAGTCGGCCGACATCCATCAGCTTGCGCATCGTGCCGTCGGGCTTGGTCGCATCGAAGGCCAGCCGGCCCTGGAAGCCGGTGACGCGGGCGACGATCTGCGCCAGTTCGGCGATCGACACGTCGCTGCCGGTGCCGACGTTGATGTGGCTGAGCATCGGCTTCGTCTCGGCCTCGTAGGTGGCCGCGTCGAGATCCATGACGAAGAGGCTCGCCTCGGCCATGTCGTCGACATGCAGGAACTCGCGCCGCGGCTGGCCCGAACCCCAGATCACCACCTCTTCCGCCCCGGCCTGCGTGGCCTCGTGGAAGCGGCGGATCAGCGCCGGCAGCACATGGCTGTTTTCCGGGTGGAAGTTGTCGCCCGGGCCGTAGAGGTTCGTCGGCATCACCGAACGGTAGTTGCGGCCATGCTGGCGGTTGAAGCTCTCGCAGAGCTTGATGCCGGCGATTTTGGCCACGGCATAGGGCTCGTTGGTGGATTCGAGCACGCCGGTCAGCAGCGCATCCTCCGACATCGGCTGGGCGGCCTCGCGGGGATAGATGCAGGAGGAGCCGAGGAACAGGAGATCCTGCACCCCGGCGGCATGGGCCTGACCGATGACATTGGTCTGGATCAGCAGGTTGTCGTAGATGAAATCGGCGGGGTATGTGTTGTTGGCATGGATGCCGCCGACCTTCGCCGCGGCGAGGATCACCGCATCGGGCCTCTCCTCGGCCATGAAGCCGCGCACCGCCGCCTGATCGGTCAGATCGAGTTCGGCATGGGTCCGCGTCACCACCTCGTCGCCGCGCGCCTGCAACCGGCGCAGGATCGCGCCTCCCACCATGCCGCGATGGCCGGCCAGATAGATCTTCATGCCTCAGCCCTCCAGCGAAACCGGCAGGTTCAGCCCGTGCGAGGTGAGCAGCGCGTGGCGGCGGGCGGAGCGCAGATCCTCGGCCACCATCTCGGCGCACATCTCGCGGGCGGTGATCACCGGCTCCCAGCCGAGCCGGGCCTTGGCCTTGGCCGGATTGCCCAGCAGAGTCTCGACCTCGGCCGGGCGGAAGTAGCGCGGGTCGATGCGCATCACCACCTGCCCCGGGCTGACCTGCGGCGCGAGATCGCCGGTCACCGTCTCGACCACCGCCACCTCTTCCGTGCCGGTCCCCTCGAAACGCAGGGTGATGCCGAGATCGGCCGCCGCCCAGGAGATGAACTCGCGCACCGAGTATTGCACGCCGGTGGCGATGACGAAATCGTCGGGCTCGTCCTGCTGCAGCATCATCCACTGCATGCGGACATAGTCCTTGGCATGGCCCCAGTCGCGCAGGGAGTCGATGTTGCCCATGTAGAGGCAGGGCTCCAGCCCCAGCGCGATATTGGCGAGGCCGCGGGTGATCTTGCGGGTGACGAAGGTCTCGCCGCGGCGCGGGCTCTCGTGGTTGAACAGGATGCCGTTGCTGGCATGCATGCCATAGGCTTCGCGGTAGTTAACCGTGATCCAGTAGGCATACATCTTGGCCACGGCATAGGGCGAGCGCGGGTGGAAGGGCGTCGTCTCGGTCTGCGGCACTTCCTGCACAAGGCCGTAGAGCTCGGAGGTGGAGGCCTGGTAGAAGCGGGTCTTTCCTCCAGCTTCAGGAAGCGGATCGCCTCCAGCAGCCGCAGCGCCCCCATCGCATCGACATCGGCGGTATATTCCGGAGCTTCGAAGCTGACGGCGACATGGCTCTGCGCCCCGAGATTGTAGACCTCGTCCGGCTGCACCTCGGACAGGATCCGCGTTAGGTTGGAGCTGTCGGTCAGGTCGCCGTAATGCAGCTTGAAGCGGTTGTGATCGGTATGGGGATCCTCATAGATGTGATCGACCCGGGCGGTGTTGAACAGCGAGGCACGGCGCTTGATGCCATGCACCTCGTAGCCCTTTTCCAGAAGGAATTCGGCCAGATAGGAGCCGTCCTGACCGGTGATGCCGGTGATGCCGGTGATGAGTGCTTTGCGGGTCAAACGGAACTCTCCATGAAGAAAACGGCCGCGGCGGGTTTCCGCGGGGGAACGCTATAGGCAGAGCAACGAGAAAGGCAACCAGAAGGTGAGAGCGCCTGCGCCATGTCGTTCCCGGTGTTTCCTTTTTCCGTCACTCGCGCACACCGTGTAACGTCTGCTGTCGTCTGTCCCTCCGCGGGCCGCAATATCTGCTTGTTTCAGAAGCCATCTGACCGAAATCGCGACCAGATGCATCTCGCGGTCGCTGGCCGCTTGGTTGCAGACAAACCTGTAATTGCCCGTGCCGTTGCGCCGGACGATGCAACATAGGCTTCTCCATCACCAAGCGGAGCCGCCGCAGCTTGGCCTTCAGGGGTAGCAGGCCGCCAAGGACGGGATCTCGACGGGCCGAGGGCGGTCCAGGCCGGCTTCGGCATGTGCGTAGGGCGCGCAACTCGAGGGTCTGCCGCAGCATCAGCCGGGTCAACTCCTACGCGTCGGGCCGGTTGCCCGAGATCGCTGAAGTCGCTCGATGCGGACCGGTTCATCCGCAGCAGCGCGAACTTGGCCATCCGGCCGGAAGCGGGGGCACCGGTCGCAGAGATAGATTCGAGCTGATCGACAGCATCATCCCCCGCATTTCAAGCTCACTGTGCCGTCGGGCGCAGGCGACGATGGGAAAACAGGTTGCTTTCGCGACCATGGCCTCGAACCGCCGTCAGCCGCAAAGGGGACCGGCTTGCGCCGCCCCCGGCAGTGTCAGTCCTCATCCCCCGCCATCTGCGCCAGCACGCCGCCCTTGCCGCGCATCCGCATGATCAGCGGGACGATCAGCGCCACCGCCGAGAGCGCGAGCAAGCTCGCCGCCACCGGCGAGTCGACCAGCGTGGTCAGGTCGCCCTGCGAGATCGCAAGCGCCCGGCGCAGCTGCTGCTCGGCCATCGGGCCGAGGATCAGCCCGACCACGATCGGCGCGATGGGATAGCCGAACAGCCGCATCAGATAGCCGAGGATGCCGAAGATCAGCAGCATGCCCAACTCCACCGGCGAGGGGTTCACCCCGATGGTCCCGAGCGTGGCGAAGAGCAGGATGCCGGCGTAGAGCCAGGGCCGAGGGATGGTCAGCAGCCTGACCCAGAGGCCGATCAGCGGCAGGTTCAGCACCAGCAGCATCATGTTGGCGATGAGCAGGCTGGCGATCAGGCCCCAGACCAGCTGCGGATTGGTCGCGAAGAGCAGCGGCCCCGGCTGCAGGCCGAACTGCTGGAAACCCGCCAGCATGATGGCGGCGGTCGCCGTGGTCGGCAGGCCCAGCGTCAGCAGCGGCACCAGCGTGCCGGCCGCCGAGGCGTTGTTGGCGGCCTCCGGCCCGGCGACGCCCTCGATGGCGCCGTGGCCGAACTCCTCGGGATGTTTCGACGCCCGCTTCTCCGCCGCATAGGAAAGGAAGCTGGCGATGTCGGCGCCCCCGGCCGGCATGGCGCCGATGGGAAAGCCGATGGCCGTGCCGCGCAGCCAGCTCTTCCACGACCGGCCCCAGTCGGAACGGGTCATCCAGACCGAGCCCTTCACCGCGATGGCCTTGTCCTGCAGGCTGGCGCCCTGCCCCGCCACGAACAGCGCCTCGCCGATGGCGAACATCGCCACGGCCAGCGTCGTCACCTCGATGCCGTCAAGCAGCTGCGGCACGCCGAAGGAGAGCCGCGCCTGCCCGGTCAGCTGGTCGATGCCGATCACCGCCAGCGCGAGGCCGAGGAACAGCGAGGTGAGGCCGCGCAGCGCGCTGTCGCCGAAGGCGGAGGAGACGGTGACGAAGGCCAGCACCATCAGGGCGAAATACTCGCGCGGGCCGAAGACCAGCGCCAGCTTCACCACATGCGGCGCGAGGAAGGCCAGGGCCAGCGTCGCCAGGAGGCCCGCCACGAAGGAGCCGATGGCGGCGGTGGCGAGGGCGGGCCCGCCGCGCCCAGCCCGGGCCATCTTGTTGCCCTCCAGCGCCGTGACGATGGAGGCGCTTTCCCCGGGCGTGTTCAACAGGATCGAGGTGGTGGAGCCGCCATACATCCCGCCGTAGTAGATGCCGGCGAACATGATCAGCGAGCCGGCCGGGTCGAGCCCGTAGGTGACCGGCAGCAGCAGGGCCACCGTCAGCGCCGGGCCGATGCCGGGCAGCACCCCGACCGCCGTGCCGAGCGTGACGCCGATCAGCGCGTAGAACAGGATCATCGGGTCGAGCGCCGTGGCCAGCCCCTGCAGCAGGAAGTCGAAGGTACTCATCTCAGCCCCCGTAGAGCAGGGTTTCCGGCAGGCCCGCCGGCAGGTTCAGCTCCAGCACGCGGTCGAAGACCCCGTAGACCGCGAGGCTGAACGCGAGGCCCACCGGCAGCGAGATCCAGAGCTGCCGCTTGCCGAAGCCGCGGGCGGTGCAGGCGAAGAGGATGCCGGTCGCGATGGAGAAGCCGGCCATCGGCAGCAGGACCAGCTGGGCCGCGAGGCCGCCGATGATCCAGAGCAGCGGCGGCACCTGCTGGCGCGGCCGCTCGGGGAAGGCGCCGCGGAAGGCGGCGACAACCGTCCAGCCGGCCAGCGCCACGAGGCACCAGCCGACCAGCTTGGGCACGTCGGCCGGGCCGACGCCGGCATAGCCGCCCAGTTGCGGCAGGCGATTGCCTTCCCAGACCAGCAGCGCGCCGAGAGCGGCAAGACCGGCCGCGATCACGAACGCCGCCCCGTCGGGGCGGCGCGGCTTTTCCGGGAAGTGCAGGCTCATTTCACCAGCCCGATCTCCCGCAGGATGCCCTCGGTGGCTTCCTTGTCCTTGGCCAGCTGCGCCTCGAACTCGTCGCCGGCGAGATAGGTGTTGGCCCAGCCCTTGGTCTCCAGCGCGGTCTTCCACCCTTCGGAGGCGTTCAGCTTCTCGATGTCGGCGGCGACAGCGCTCACCTGCTCGTCGGTTAGGCCCGGCGCGGCGGCGACCATGCGCCAGTTCTGTAGCACCACGTCATAGCCGGATTCGGTAAGGGTCGGGGCGTCGACGCCCTCGATCCGCTCCTCGGCGCTGACGGCGAGCAGGCGCATGGTGCCGGCCTGGACCTGCGGCAGGAACTCCCCGAGGCTGGAAACGCCGGCGGTCACTTGGTTGCCGAGGATCGCGGCCAAGGCCTCGCCGCCGCCGGAATAGGCGATGTAGTTGATCTTGGTCGGATCGACCCCGGCCGCCTTGGCCAAGAGGCCCACGGCGATGTGGTCGGCGCCGCCGGCCGAGCCGCCCGCCCAGGACACTGCGCCCGGATCGGCCTTCAGCGCCTCCACCAACTCGGTGATGGTCTGGATCGGCGAGGCCGCCGGCACGACGATGGCCTCGTATTCGCCGGTCAGCCGCGCGATGGGCGTCACGTCGTCGAGGCTGACGGGCGAGTTGTTGGTCAGGATCGCGCCGACCATCACGTAACCGCCGACGATCAGCTGGCTCGGGTCGCCCGACGCCGAGGAGGCGAATTGCGCGAGCCCGACGGTGCCGCCGGCGCCAGGTACGTTCTGGACCTGCACGTTGTCCGAGATGCCCTCGGCCTGCAGGACTTCCTGCATCGTGCGCGCGGTCTGGTCCCAGCCGCCGCCGGGAGCGGCCGGCGCGATGATGGTGTAATCGGCGGCCAGCGCCGGAAGCGCCAGCGCTCCCGCGAAGATGCCGGACAGAATCATGGTTTTCATTGAAATTCCTCCCTTCGGCGTGCGGCGCGCCGGTCCTTGCAATGGCGGATGCGCCGACGGTCCGCAGCCGCCCGTTGTAGCATCACGCCCCGGTGAACCTCTCACCAACGCGGGTCTCTGGGAAGGACTTTGTTTGGGCTCCCGGCGCCCCGGCGGCCGCGGTCCGGACCGGACGACAGGCCGCTAAAGGGCGGCGAGCAGCCGCCGCACCACATCCAGCAAGCCCGCGTCGCCATAGGGCTTGCCGAGATAGGCGTCATATTGCGGCGGCGGGTCCTTGGGCACCTGCCGCTCGGGGATCGAGGTCGCCAGCACGATCGGCGTCCGCACGCCGTGGTCGCGCAGCTGGCGGATCATCTCCAGCCCGTTCATCCGCGGCATCATGTAGTCGGTCACGATAAGGTCGGGCCCGGAAGCCAGCGCCTCGGCCAGCCCCGCCTCGCCGTTCGCGGCGACGAGCACGGCGAAACCTTCGTCCTCGAGGATCATCCTGCTGCCAAAGGCGATGACAAATTCGTCCTCGACAAGGAGTATCGTTGCCATCCTATGCGCTCTCGCCGCCGTCCGCAGCGTCCGGACGGAGGTTCTGGCTCTCGGCGCCGCCGAAGAGCACGCCTTCCCCGGTGATATGGAAGACCTCCGGATAGGCGTCGAATTCGCTGTCGCGGATCTTCAGCACCAGGAGCTCGCGGTTCATGATCCTCGGCCGCCGCCCGGGTTCGCTGTCCTCGCGCGGCCGCAGGTAATGGGCGAGAATGACGTTCTCGATCATGCTGGACATTTCCTCGGTCATGATCTGGTCCGGCATGAACAGGCTGGGCAGCTCGAAGGAGTAGAGCACGGTCGTGCCACTCGCCCGCAAAGTATTGTTGATGGCGCCGATGAAGAGCGGCATGCGATCGGGATAGAGGAAGGCATGGCGCAGCGCGCCGATGCCGTCGAAGAAGACCCGCTTGACGTTCCGCCGCTCGACCGCCCGCAGCAGCTGGCGGCCCAGCTCATCGGGTAGGGTTTCGGCCGGCGACTGCCAGATGATCTCCAGCGCGCCGGAGGCGAGCAGCCCGTCGATGTCAATGCCTATGCTTCGCGCCTTGCTCCTGAGCCGCGCCGGCGTCTCGTAGAAGCCGAAGAGCAGCCCCGGCTCCTCCGGCGTCGCCTGCGACAGGAATTGCAGGCCGATCGTGGTCTTGCCCGTGCCGGAGGGACCGGCAACGACGGTCGATGACCCGCTGGGGTAGCCGCCGCCGATCATCCGGTCGAAGCCGGCGATCCCGGAGCTGACCCGCAGATCCGTCTCGTGTCCCGCGGGCTCTCGGCTCAACGCCGCCTCGAGCCGCGGGAAGATGCAGATGCCGTTATCGGTGATGCGGAAATGGTGCCGACCGCGCAGATGCTTGCCGCCGCGCTGCTTCTTCAGGATCAGGCTGCGCACCGATCGGGCGCCGCGCATCTCGTCCAGAAGCTCGATCCAGCCGTCGACCATGGTGTGTTCCGGCGACCCCGGCGGGCGGTCCTGGTTGGTCAGGATCAGCAGCGTGCATTGCGTAAGCGCCGCCGCGCCTTGCAGATCGTGGATGAAGGACCTGAATTCCCTGTCATCCTCGGCGCTGTCTTGAGCCACGAACAGGCCGTCGAGGACCAGCAGGCTCGCCTTGTGCTGCCGCATCTCGCGGTGGATCATCCGCAACAGGCCGTCGAGCCTCTCCTCCACCAGGGTGGAATAGGCGCTCATGTAATAGATGGAGCGGGGCACGGCCTCGCTGTCGAAGAAGCCCATCGTGCTCATGTGGTCGAGCATCCGGTCATGCGACTCGGCCAGAAGCGAGACATAGAGCGTCTTGCGCCCGTCGCGGGCCAGGTTGAAGCAGAGCTGGTTGGCGAGCACGGTTTTGCCGGCCCCGGGCGGCCCCTGCAGGATATAGGCGCAGCCGGGCACCAGCCCACCGCCAAGCACGGCGTCGAACCCGTCGATACCGGTCGCGATGCGATCCTGCGCGCCTGTGCTCATGTCCACCTAACCTTGCCGTCCAGTCTCGTCTCCGGGACATAATACATGGACTCTCGCGTCCCTCGTGTAAACCGCGCCGGCGGTTGCCGGTCCGTTCCCGCTATCGGCCGCGCCTTGGGGCGCCGGCATGAGAGGAATCTCCGGGAGATGAAGACGACCGCAAGCCCGCGGCTGCCCTCGCGGGGCGGCCGGTTCTCCTGTTTCCGCTGCCTGCGATCCCGCGTCTGCCGGCGCGGAACGGCGCCGGATTAGCCGTGGCGATGCTCCGGCAGGGCTTTCAGCTCGTCCTTGGTCGAGGATGACAGCCCGTGCACCACCCCGGCCTCGTCGCGCATGAAGTTGAGCTGCGCGACCGGCAGGGCCACCGGCTTCGCGCCGATCCCGAGGAAGCCGCCGATATCGACCACGACCTGCGCGCCCGGCCCCGCGCCATGCAGATGCGAGACCGAGCCGATGGTGTTGTCCTCGGTGTCATAGATCTTGGCGCCGGCGAGCGTCTCGCCGTTGAGTTCGGCCGCGCTGAGCGGCGTATGCGCTGAATGGTCCATCTTGTCCTCCTTGAGCCGCCACCGAGGCGGCGCAGGGTCAACAACGACCGGCCACATCCGTTCCGCCCCGGATCGCGCCCGGCGACACCCGGGGCTGTGACGGCACCATGAGCTATTCGGTATCGCAGGCGGTGAGGCGGGTCAGATATCTGGCTGCGGCCCAGCAGGATCATTCCAAGGGCGCATCATGTCAGTCATATCCAGCGCGACCCTTCCTGACTTGGATACTCTATGGACGAGACGGCGGATCTCCGGCCGGCTTCCGGCGCGATTGTCGGCTGACCGCCGAAAGGGTCGCGGAGGTACGAAATTCTGCTTCAGCTTCGCGCGGAATGACCGTTCGCACGGGGCAACGAAGACGCGCCCGCCATTCTGCTGACAGGTCGGGGCAGGCGCGCACCGGGTGGAAAGACCGTCAGACAACTCGACGCCGAAGAGGCGCCGAACAGGGAGAAAGAAATGAGAAAGATCCTTGCGGGGCTCGCAGCCCTTGGCCTGAGCACGACGGTAGCCATGGCAGGCGAGACCCTTGACCGGGTCGTGGCAGCCAAGGAAATGGTCGTCGCGACCAACGCCGGCTGGCCACCCCAGTCCTTCCTCGACGACAGCAACCAGATGGCGGGCTTCGACGTCGATGTGGCGCGCGAGATCGCCACCAGACTGGGGGTGGAGCTGCGCTTCGAGACGCCCGATTGGGCCACCCTGACCGGCGGTCGCTGGCAGGGTCGCTACGACCTCGGCGTGGGATCGGTGACGCCGACCAAGGCCCGGGCTGCGGTCATCGACTTCGTGGGCATCTACTACTACAGCCCCTACGTCTACGTCGTGCATCAGGACAGCGCGGCGCAGGGCGTGGATGACCTCGCCGGCAAGAAGATCGGTGTCGAAACCGCCACGACATCGGAGGACTTCGTCAACCGTCGGCTGGAGATCGACGCCCCCGGCCTGCCGCCCATCGAGTACAAGCTGGAACCCGGCGAGATCCTGACCTACGCCGATTCCATGCTGCCCTTCGACGATCTGCGTCTGGGCGATGGCGTCCGGGTCGACGCCCTGGTCGCGCCGGAGCAGACCGCCTTGAACGCGATCAAGAACGGTTACCCGCTCCGGATACTGGAGGGCGAGTTCGCCTTCCGCGAACCCCTGGTGGTGATCGCCGAGAAGGCAGATCCCGAATGGACCGCCAAGGTCGGCGAGATCATCTCCGAGATGAAGGCCGATGGCACTTTGGCCCGCTTTGCCACCAAGTGGTACGGCAAGGATTACAGCGCTGAGTGATCCTTGAAGGCCGCCCGCCCCGGCGCGGGCGGCCCTTCGGGACGGGGGACATATGGACTATCCAGACAGCTACTATCGCCAGACCTTGGCCGAGACGAAGATGCGGCCGGCGCTGCAGGGTCGGCACGATTGCGACACGTTGATCATCGGCGCCGGGCTTGCAGGGCTGACGACCGCGCTTGAACTGGCAAGGGCCGGGGTCAAGGTCGCCGTGATCGAGGCGCATCGGGTCGGCTATGGCGCCTCGGGGCGAAACGGCGGCTTTGTCGGGCCGGGATATGCCGCCGGTGACGATCAGATCACCCGTCTGGCAGGCGGCGAGGGCGCCAAGAACCTGTTCCGGCTGTCCGTCGAGGGCATGGACTACGTTCGCAGCACCATTTCCACCCTTGGAATGCCGGGCGTTGCTCCGCGTCAGGGCATCCTGTCGGTCAGACGCCATGACGGCGGTGAAAGCCTGCAGGCCCGCGCCGAGGCCATGCAGCGCGACTTCGGCTACCGGCTGGAGTATCTCGACACGCCGGAGCTTCGCACGATCCTCTGCTCCCGCCGATACTTCCAGGCTTTGCGCGACCCCAACGCGTTTCACATCCACCCGCTCAATTACCTGCGCGGGCTGGCGACGGCGATCGAGGCTCTGGGCGGGACGATCTTCGAACAGTCGCCTGCCACCGAGGCTCATCTCGCCGGCGCGGAGAAGCGCGTGACGACTCCTCGGGGAGAAGTCCGCTCGGCGCACGTGGTACTCGCCACCGGCGGCTACACCGATGGGCTGGTGCCGCGCCTGCGTCGGGCGATGCTGCCGATCGCGACTTACGTTATGCTCAGCGAGCCGGCCCCCGACCGGCTTTCCGCCGTGATCCGCACGGCGGAGGCGGTCGGCGACAACCGGCGGGCGGGAGACTACTACCGGCTGGTCGATGGCGGCACGCGACTGCTCTGGGGCGGCAGGATCGCCACGCGGGCTGCGGATGTTCGAGGCATATCCCGGCAGTTGCGCCGCGAAATGGTCACGGTCTACCCGGAGCTGCAGAGCTTGCGGACCGAGACCGCCTGGTCGGGGCTGATGTCCTACGCGCGCCACCTGATGCCGCAGGTCGGACGGATGGGCCCCGGGGTCTGGCATGCGACCGCCTTCGGCGGCCATGGGCTGAACACCACCGCCATCGCCGGCAAGCTGGTCGCAGAGGACATCCTGGGCCAGTCCGACCGCATCCTCGCCTTCGCGCCCTTCGGCCTCGCCTGGGCTGGCGGCGCCGTCGGCCGGCTCGCGGCGCAACTGACCTACTGGAAGCTGCAGACCGAGGACTGGTGGCGCGAACGCCAGACGGAGGACGCGCGATGATCCGTTATCTTTTGCAGGATACCGCGAGGCTGCAGCGCATCACGCTGGCGCTCGGGGCATCGCTGCTCTGCACGGTGTTCTTTCTGCTCAACCAGAACCCGGCAGCTTGGGCCGTGCTGCCCGGCCTTGCTCCCTGGGCCGAGGCTGCCCCTACCCTGATGCGTCTGGCCACTGCGGCGGTTCTGACCGCTCTTGTCATGCTCAACATCCGGCTTCTGGGCTTCCTGTCCCGCGGGGCCCAGATCCTCGGCGTCTGGCTCGAGCTCTTCGCGCTTCTGATGCTGTTCTTCTGGTCCTTCGACCTGTCCTTCAGCTTCATCGCCAAGAAGATCGGCTTTCTGGTCAGTCAGGGCGTGGTGACGACGCTCTACATCTCGGCCCTGTCGATCGTGATCGCGACGGTGATCGCGCTGATCGGCGCCGTCGCCAAGATGTCGAAGAACGGGGTGATCTACGGGCTGGCCAGCTTCTACACCTCGCTGTTCCGCGGCCTTCCGCTGCTCATGCAGATCTACATCATCTATCTCGGGCTGCCGCAGGTCGGCTATGTTGTCGGGGCGATTCCGGCGGGGATCCTGGCGCTGTCGCTCTGCTATGGCGCCTACATGACCGAGATCTTCCGCGCCGGCATCGAGAGCATCGCGCGTGGCCAGACCGAGGGCGCCAAGGCGCTCGCCCTGTCGCCGGCGCAATCCATGGTGCTGGTGATCCTGCCCCAGGCGATGCGGATCATCATTCCGCCGACGGGCAACCAGTTCATCGCCATGCTGAAGGACAGCTCGCTGGTCTCTGTCGTGGGGGTATGGGAGCTGATGTATCTGGCGCGCACCCAGGGCCAGACGGAGTTCCGTCACATCGAGATGCTGATCACAGCATCGATGATCTACTGGCTGCTCTCGGTCGGGCTGGAGCTGGCGCAGGCCCGCATCGAAAAGCGGTTCGGGCGTTCCAATGCGCGGTGACACCCGCGCTATCCTGCTGGCGGCCGGAGCCTTCGCCGTATTCTCGCTGACCGATGCGCTGGTGAAATGGCTGTCGCGTGACTTGCCGGTGGCGCAGGTCGGCCTGATGGTCACGGGCATCGCGCTCGGTCTCGTGCTGGTGGCTGCGCGGGGCGGGCTGCGCCCGCGCCAGCCCGGGCTCGCCCTGCTGCGCGGCGCCCTGCTGGCCGCCGACACGCTGCTGATCTTCTACGCCTTTTCCCGTCTGGATCTGACCGAAGCCTATGCTCTCGCCTTCACCGCGCCGCTTCTGGTGGCGCTGGTATCCACGGTGTTCCTGCAGGAACGGCTGCGGCAGAGGGGCTGGCTTGGCGTAGGGCTGGGTTTTCTGGGTGTGCTTGTCGTGCTGCAACCGCAGACGCAGCAGCTGAACGCCGGCCACCTGGCT
>NZ_PZKG01000052.1 GCF_003034985.1 Cereibacter changlensis JA139 | reverse complement strand
TCAGGTGCTGTGCAAGCCCGCTTCGGTGAAGCCGCACACGAAGTTCGAGGCTGAGGCCTACATCCTCACCAAGGAAGAAGGCGGCCGTCACACGCCGTTCTTCGCGAACTACCGTCCGCAGTTCTACTTCCGCACGACCGACGTCACCGGCACCGTGCAGCTGCCGGAAGGCACCGAAATGGTGATGCCGGGCGACAACCTGAAGTTCAACGTCGAACTGATCGCCCCGATCGCCATGGAAGAAAAACTCCGCTTCGCCATCCGCGAAGGCGGCCGCACCGTCGGCGCGGGCGTCGTCTCGAAAATCATCGCTTAATTGCAATTGGAAGAGGGGCGGGCTCGGCACGTTGCCGGTCCCGCTTCCCGCCAAGCCCGAGGGCACCACATGACTCAGACTATCCGTATCAGGCTGAAAGCCTTCGATTACCGCGTGCTGGACGCCAGCACGCTGGAAATCGTCAACACGGCCAAGCGGACCGGCGCGCAAGTGCGTGGCCCGATCCCGCTGCCGAACAAGATCGAGAAGTTCACGGTTCTCCGTGGTCCGCACATCGACAAGAAGTCGCGCGACCAGTGGGAAATCCGGACGCACAAGCGTCTTCTCGACATCGTCGATCCGACCCCGCAGACCGTGGACGCGCTGATGAAGCTCGACCTCGCTGCCGGCGTTGACATCCAGATCAAAGTTTGAGGGAGCACCTGAACATGCGCTCTGGAGTTATCGCAAAGAAGCTGGGCATGACCCGGCTGTTCCTCGAAGACGGCAAGCAGGTTCCTGTCACCGTTCTTCAGCTTGATGCATTGCAGGTCGTGGCCCAGCGGACCGCCGATCGGGATGGCTACACCGCCGTCCAGCTCGGCGCAGGCGTGGCCAAGGCCAAGCGGACCACCGCCGGCATGCGCGGCCACTTCGCCAAGGCGAATGTCGAGCCGAAGCGCAAGATCGCGGAATTCCGGGTTACCCCGGATTGCCTGATCGGCGTGGGCGAAGAGATCACCGCGGACCACTATTTCGCGGGTCAGTTCGTCGATGTCGCCGGCACCTCGATCGGTAAGGGCTTCCAGGGGGCGATGAAGCGTCACAACTTCGGCGGCCTCCGGGCGTCGCATGGTGTGTCGGTCTCGCACCGTTCGCACGGCTCGACGGGCCAGTGCCAGGATCCGGGCAAGGTCTTCAAGGGCAAGAAGATGGCCGGCCACATGGGCGCCGTCCGCGTCACCACGCAGAACCTGCAGGTTGTGCGCACCGACAGCGACCGCGGCCTCATCATGATCAAGGGCGCCGTCCCCGGATCGAAAGGTGGCTGGGTCACGATCAAGGACGCGGTGAAGAAGCCGGTTCCGGACAACGTGATCATCCCCGCCGCGCTGCGCTCGGCCGCCCAGGCTGCCCATGCCGCAGCACTCGCCGCTGCCGAGGCTGCCGCCGCCGCTGAAGCGGAACACGCCGCCGCCATGGCTGCCGAACAGGCTGCCACCGAAGAAGCGGCTCTCGCTGCTGCCGAACAACCCTCCACCGGAGGCGACACCGATGAAAACTGATGTGATCAAGCTGGACGCGAGCAAGGCTGGCTCGATCGATCTCGACGACGCGATCTTCGGTCTCGACCCGCGCGCCGACATCCTGCACCGCGTGGTGCGCTGGCAGCGGGCGAAAGCCCAGGCCGGCACCCACTCGACGCTGACGCGGTCGGAAGTGTCCTACTCGACGAAGAAGATCTATCGCCAGAAAGGCACCGGCGGCGCTCGCCACGGTTCCAAGAAGGCGCCGATCTTCCGCCACGGCGGCGTCGTGAAGGGCCCGACCCCGCGCAGCCACGCGCATGACCTGACGAAGAAGTTCCGGGCCCTCGGCCTGAAGCATGCTCTGTCGGCGAAGGCGCAGGCTGGCAGCCTGATCGTGCTCGAAGACATCGTCATGGGCGAGGGCAAGACGGCTCTGCTGGCCAAGGCGGTCAAGGAGCTGGGCTGGAAGCGCGTGCTCATCATCGACGGCGCCGAAGTGAACGAAAACTTCGCTATGGCCGCCCGCAACCTCGAGGGCGTCGATGTGCTGCCGTCGATGGGCGCGAACGTGTATGATATCCTCAAGCGTGACACGCTCGTGATCACCAAGGCGGGTATCGAAGCTCTGGAGGCACGTCTGAAATGACCGTGAAACCCGAACATTACGACGTGATCCGCAAGCCGATCATCACCGAGAAAGCGACGATGGCTTCTGAAGCCAACGCCGTTGTCTTCCAGGTGGCGATGGATGCGACCAAACCCGCGATCAAGGAAGCCGTCGAGGCGATCTTTGGCGTGAAGGTGAAGGCGGTCAACACCACCATCACCAAGGGCAAGGTCAAGAAGTTCAAGGGTCGCCTCGGCGTCCGCTCGGACAAGAAGAAGGCCTATGTGACGCTCGAAGAGGGAAATACCATCGACGTCAGCACCGGCCTTTGATAGAAGGCCACGAATCTCACGGCCCCGGTTCTCCGGGGCCGTGGATTTTTTCAAGACGGGGATCCTCGGAGCCCTAAACCGGACCAGCAATGGTCCTCGAGCTAACGGAAGACAGAGAGCATGGCACTCAAGTCGTATAAGCCGACGACGCCTGGCCAACGCGGGTTGGTTCTGATCGACCGTTCGGAGCTTTGGAAAGGCCGCCCGGTCAAGACCCTCACTGAAGGTCTGACCAAGACGGGTGGACGGAACAATACCGGACGCGTCACGATGTGGCACAAGGGCGGTGGGGCGAAGCGCCTTTACCGCATCGTCGATTTCCGGCGGAACAAACTCGACATGGCGGCAGTCGTCGAGCGGATCGAATACGACCCGAACCGGACCGCCTTCATCGCGCTGGTGAAATACGAGGACGGCGAACTCGCCTATATCCTTGCGCCGCAGCGCCTCGCCGTGGGTGACTCGGTCATCGCCGGCGCCAAGACCGACGTGAAGCCGGGCAACGCGATGCCGTTCTCCGGCATGCCGATCGGCACGATCGTCCACAACGTCGAGCTGAAAGCCGGCAAGGGCGGCCAGATCGCCCGTGCGGCGGGCACCTATGCCCAGTTCGTCGGCCGCGACGGCGGCTATGCCCAGATCCGCCTCTCTTCGGGCGAGCTGCGCATGGTGCGTCAGGAATGCATGGCCACGGTTGGCGCGGTGTCGAACCCCGACAACTCGAACCAGAACTTCGGTAAAGCCGGCCGGATGCGTCACAAGGGCGTTCGCCCGACCGTTCGCGGTGTGGCCATGAACCCGATCGACCACCCGCACGGCGGCGGCGAAGGCCGCACCTCGGGCGGCCGTCACCCGGTCACCCCGTGGGGCAAAGGCACCAAGGGCAACCGCACCCGCAAGAGCAAGGCTTCGGACAACCTCATTGTCCGCTCGCGTCACGCGAAGAAGAAAGGGCGCTAATCCATGTCTCGTTCCGTTTGGAAAGGCCCCTTCGTTGACGGCTACGTCCTGAAAAAGGCCGAAAAGTCGCGCGAGTCGGGCAAGAACGAAGTGATCAAGATCTGGTCGCGTCGCTCCACCATCCTGCCGCAGTTCGTCGGTCTGACGTTCGGCGTCTACAATGGCAAGAAGCACATCCCGGTCGCCGTGACCGAGGAGATGATCGGCCAGAAGTTCGGTGAATATTCGCCGACGCGGACCTACTACGGTCACGCCGCCGACAAGAAAGCGAAGAGGAAGTAATCCATGGGCAAGGAAAAGAACCCGCGCCGCGTGGCCGAAAACGAAGCGATGGCGAAAGCCAAGATGCTTCGCACCTCGCCGCAGAAGCTGAACCTCGTTGCCGGCCTGATCCGCGGCAAGAAGGTGGACAAGGCGATTGCCGACCTCACCTTCTCGAAGAAGCGCATCAGCCAGGACGTGCTGAAGTGCCTGCAGTCGGCCATCGCCAACGCCGAGAACAACCACGGTCTTGACGTGGACGAGCTCGTCGTCGCCGAAGCCTTCTGCGGCAAGAACCTCGTGATGAAGCGCGGCCGTCCGCGGGCGCGTGGTCGTTTCGGCAAGATCATGAAGCCGTTCAGCGAGATCACGATCAAGGTCAAGCAAGTCGGGGAGACTGCGTAATGGGTCAGAAGGTCAATCCGATCGGCATGCGCCTTCAGGTCAACCGGACCTGGGACAGCCGCTGGTTCGCCGAGTCGAAAGACTACGGCAACCTGCTGCTCGAAGATCTCAAGATGCGCGAGTTCATCCACGACTACGCCAAGCAGGCCGGCGTGTCGAAGGTGATCATCGAGCGTCCGCACAAGAAGTGCCGTGTGACGATCCACACGGCGCGTCCGGGCGTGATCATCGGCAAGAAGGGCGCGGACATCGAGACGCTTCGCAAGAAGCTCGCGGCGTTCACCAAGTCCGAACTGCACCTGAACATCGTCGAGATCCGCAAGCCGGAACTGGACGCCCAGCTAGTGGCCGAGTCGATCGCCCAGCAGATGGAGCGTCGCGTGTCCTTCCGTCGCGCCATGAAGCGTGGCGTGCAGAACGCGATGCGGATCGGTGCGCTCGGCATCCGCGTGAACGTCGGTGGCCGTCTCGGCGGCGCCGAGATCGCGCGGACCGAATGGTACCGTGAAGGCCGTGTGCCGCTGCACACGCTGCGCGCCGACATCGACTATGCGACCTGCGAGGCCGTGACCCCCTACGGGATCATTGGCGTCAAGGTGTGGATCTTCAAGGGTGAAATCCTTGAGCATGATCCGCAGGCGCATGATCGTCGTCACTCCGAAGCCCAGGAAGGCGCTGCACCGCGTCAGCCGCGCCGCGAACGCGCGTAAGGGAGCAAGAAGATGCTGCAACCGAAACGGACCAAGTTCCGCAAACAGCACAAGGGCCGCATTCACGGCGAAGCCAAGGGCGGCTTCCTGCTGAACTTCGGCACCTTTGGACTGAAAGCCACCGAACCCGAGCGCGTCACCGCGCGGCAGATCGAGGCGGCCCGCCGCGCGATCACCCGCCACATGAAGCGCCAGGGCCGGGTCTGGATCCGGATTTTCCCGGATGTCCCGGTCTCGTCGAAACCCACCGAGGTGCGGATGGGTAAAGGCAAGGGCTCCGTCGACTACTGGGCGGCCAAGGTGAAGCCGGGCCGGATCATGTTCGAGATCGACGGCGTGGCGGAGACGGTCGCGCGTGAGGCCCTGCGCCTCGGCGCGATGAAGCTGCCGGTGCTGACCCGCGTCGTCGTCCGCGAAGACTGGTAAGAACACCGGGGGCAACCCCGGGACAGAAGGCTCCGCCCCTGACGGCGGGGCCTTTTTTTATTGGCCGCAGGCGGGCGGCGAAAGCGCTGAGGAGGGAATCTTTTCCTTGCCCTTCCGGCACCGCTCCGGTAAACGACCGCATCCAGCGACTTCCGGCTCCGGGATTCGCAGGTTCATCATTGATCCACCGGGTTCAGTGTAACCCTGCAGTACGGGCAGGGGCGCTCTGGTGATTGAGAAGGGAATGGCGATGAACGCCTCGGAACTGAAATCGAAGACGCCCGACCAGCTGCGTGATCAGCTCGTCGCGCTGAAGAAGGAGGCGTTCAACCTGCGCTTCCAACAGGCCACCGGCCAGCTTGAGAACACCGCCCGCGTGCGTGCCGTCCGTCGTGACGTTGCCCGCATCAAGACGGTCCTGAACCAGAAAGCCGCTGAAGCGGCGGCGAACTGAGGAGCACGCACATGCCCAAACGCATCCTGCAAGGCACCGTGACGAGCGACAAGAACGAGCAGACCATCACGGTTCTGGTCGAGCGCCGCTTCAAGCATCCGCTGCTGCACAAGACCGTCCGCAAGTCCAAGAAGTACCGGGCCCACGACGAGAACAACACCTACAAGACCGGCGATCAGGTCCGCATTGAAGAGTGCGCCCCGATCTCGAAAACGAAACGCTGGACGGTGGTCACTGAAGCTTCGGCTTGAGTCCGCTTTCCGGTTCTGACGAAACCCTGGGGCTCGGTAATCCGGTCAGTCCCCAAAGGTCGGGAGAAACCAAATGATCCAGATGCAGACCAATCTGGATGTAGCTGACAACTCCGGCGCTCGCCGGGTTCAGTGCATCAAGGTTCTGGGTGGTTCCCACCGCCGCTACGCCAGCGTCGGCGACATCATCGTGGTGTCGGTGAAGGAAGCCATCCCGCGCGGTCGCGTGAAGAAAGGTGACGTCCGCAAGGCCGTCGTCGTGCGCACCGCCAAAGAAGTCCGTCGTGAAGACGGCACCACCATCCGCTTCGACCGCAATGCCGCCGTCATCCTGAACAACCAGGGCGAACCCGTCGGCACCCGTATCTTCGGGCCGGTCGTGCGCGAGCTGCGTGCGAAGAACTTCATGAAAATCATCTCGCTGGCGCCGGAGGTGCTCTGATGGCTGCGAAGCTGAAAAAGGGCGACAAGGTCGTCGTGCTGGCCGGTAAGGACAAGGGCAAGCAGGGGGAAATCACCTCTGTCGCGCCCAAGGACAACAAGGCCATCGTCGAAGGCGTCAACATCGCCATCCGTCACACCAAGCAGAGCCAGGCCTCGCAGGGCGGCCGCATCGCGAAAGCGATGCCGATCGACCTGTCCAACCTCGCGCTGCTGGATGCCAACGGCAAGGCCACCCGCGTCGGTTTCCGCATGGACGGCGACAAGAAGGTGCGTTTCGCCAAGACCACGGGAGATGCAATCTGATGCTCGACCAGGCAACCTATACCCCGCGCCTCAAGTCTTCCTACAAGGAGCGCGTCCGCGCCGCCCTGAAGGAAGAGTTCGGCTACAAGAACGACATGCAGATCCCGCGTCTGGACAAGATCGTGATCAACATGGGCGTCGGCGAAGCCGTCAAGGACACCAAGAAGGTGAAAGCCGCGGCTGAAGAGCTGTCGCTGATCGCCGGCCAGAAGGCTGTCGTCACCCACGCGAAAAAGTCGATCGCCGGCTTCCGCGTGCGTGAAGAGATGCCGCTCGGCTGCAAGGTGACCCTGCGCGGCGACCGGATGTACGAATTCCTCGACCGTCTGATCACCATCGCGCTGCCCCGCGTCCGCGACTTCCGCGGCGTGAAAGGCACCTCGTTCGACGGCCGTGGCAACTATGCCATGGGCCTGAAGGAACAGATCGTCTTCCCGGAAATCGAATTCGACAAAGTCGATGAAGTGCTCGGCATGGACATCATCATCTGCACCACCGCGAAGACCGACGCGGAAGCGAAGGCACTGTTGAAGCAATTCAACATGCCTTTCATCAGCTGATCGCGGGAGGAAAGAGATAATGGCGAAGAAATCCATGATCGAACGCGAAGTGAAGCGCGCCAAGCTGGTGAAGCAGTATGCTTCCAAGCGGCTCGCGCTGAAAGAGATCGCGAAGAACACCGAACTGCCGATGGAGCAGCGCTTCAAGGCGCAGCTCAAACTGGCAAGCCTGCCCCGCAACTCGTCCGCCACGCGGCTGCACAACCGGTGCCAGCTGACGGGCCGTCCGCATGCGTATTATCGCAAGCTCAAACTCTCGCGCATCATGCTGCGGGAACTGGCCTCGTTCGGTCAGATCCCCGGCATGGTCAAGTCGAGCTGGTAAGGAGGTTCAACCATGATGATGAACGATCCTCTCGGCGATATGCTTACCCGTATCCGCAACGCGCAGATGCGTGGCAAGTCCACCGTCAAGACCCCGGCCTCGAAACTGCGCGCCTGGGTGCTGGATGTGCTGGCTGACGAAGGCTACATCCGCGGCTACGAGAAAGCCGAGTCCGACAACGGACAAGGCGAAATCACGATCAGCCTGAAGTACTTCGAAGGCGCTCCGGTCATCAAGGAACTGAAGCGCGTCTCGAAGCCCGGTCGTCGGGTCTACATGGCCACCAAGGACCTTCCGAGCGTCCGCAATGGTCTTGGCGTCTCGATCATCTCCACGCCGAAAGGCGTCATGTCCGATGCAGCAGCACGCTCCGCCAACGTTGGCGGCGAAGTGCTCTGCACCGTGTTCTGAGGAGGGTATAATGTCTCGTATCGGCAAGAAGCCCGTTCCGCTGCCGCAAGGCGTGTCGGCCTCGATCTCGGGTCAGTCCGTAGAAGTGAAGGGGCCGAAAGGCACCCGCAGCTTCCGCGCGACCGACGACGTGACGCTCACGGTGGAAGAGAACACCGTGAAAGTGACGCCGCGCGGCACGTCCAAGCGGGCGCGCCAGCAGTGGGGCATGGCCCGGTCGCAGGTCGAAAACTTGGTGACCGGCGTGACCACCGGCTTCAAGAAAGAGCTGGAAATCCAGGGCGTGGGTTACCGCGCCGCCATGGCCGGCAATGTGCTGAAGCTCTCGCTGGGCTACAGCCACGACGTGAACTTCGACGTTCCGGAGGGCGTGACCGTCACGACTCCGAAGCAGACCGAAATCATTGTGGAAGGCATCGACCAGCAACTCGTTGGTCAGGTCGCTGCGAACATCCGCGAGTGGCGTAAGCCCGAGCCCTACAAGGGCAAGGGCATCCGCTACAAGGGCGAGTTCATCTTCCGCAAGGAAGGCAAGAAGAAGTAAGGGGCGCAACAATGGCGAACACGAAAAGAGATCTGTTCCTCAAGCGCCGCCTGCGCGTCCGGAACAAAATCAAGGCGATGGCAAACGGGCGCGCGCGCCTGTCTGTGCACCGCTCCAACAAGAACATCAGCGTGCAACTGATCGACGACCTCAATGGCGTGACGCTTGCGGCGGCTTCGACCCTCGAAAAGGATCTGGGCTTCGTCGGCAAGAACAACGTCGAGGCTTCGGCGGCAGTCGGCAAGGCAATTGCCGAGCGCGCGAAGCAGGCCGGGATCGAAGAGTGCTACTTCGACCGCGGTGGTTTCCTCTTTCACGGCAAGATCAAGGCTTTGGCCGAGGCAGCCCGTGAAGGCGGCCTGAAGTTCTAAGGAGACGATGATGGCAGAGAGAGAGAACCGCCGGGACCGCAGCGACCGTCCGTCGCGCGATGAGACCCCGGAATTCGCCGATCGTCTCGTGGCGATCAACCGCGTGTCGAAAACCGTGAAGGGTGGTAAGCGCTTCGGCTTTGCCGCTCTCGTGGTGGTCGGCGACCAGCGCGGCCGCGTCGGCTTCGGCAAGGGCAAGGCGAAAGAAGTGCCCGAGGCGATCCGCAAGGCGACCGAGCAGGCCAAGCGGCAGATGATCCGCGTCGCCCTGCGCGACGGCCGGACGCTGCACCACGACATGGAAGGCCGTCATGGCGCCGGCAAGGTGGTCATGCGGACCGCCGTTGCGGGTACCGGCATCATCGCCGGTGGTCCGATGCGTGCGGTGTTCGAGATGCTCGGCATCCAGGACGTCGTCGCCAAGTCGATGGGCTCGCAGAACCCCTACAACATGATCCGCGCCACGATGGACGGTCTGAAGCAGGAATCGAGCCCGCGTCAGGTTGCCCAGCGTCGCGGCAAGAAGGTTGCCGAGATCCTGCGCAAGCCCGAAGCCGAAGTGGTGGAGGCATAATCATGGCCGACAAGAAAACCATCGTCGTGAAGCAGGTGGCCTCGGCCGCCCGGCGTCCCGCGATTCAGACCGCGACCCTCAAGGGTCTCGGCCTGAACAAGATGAACCGCACCCGCGAGCTGGAAGACACGCCTTCCGTGCGCGGCATGGTCAACAAGATCTCGCATCTTGTGAAGATCATCGAAGAGCGCGGCTGAACAGTGCAGGGTGCGCCTTGGCGCACCCGCCGACATGAAGGACGCGCGGGCTTGATCTGCGCGTCCTTTCCTTTTATCAGGCGCGGGTGGAGTCGCCCCGGCGAGCTCCCGCGTTTGAACCGTCAAGCAACAAGAAACGCCGTGTTTGCCCTGTCCGTCGCAGGTGGGGCAGTTCCGGCCAGGAGAATGCGACATGAAACTTCATGAACTTCACGACAATGCCGGCGCCACCAAGAAGCGCAAGCGCGTCGCCCGCGGCCCGGGTTCGGGTTCGGGCAAGACCGCCGGCCGTGGTATCAAGGGCCAGAAATCGCGTTCGGGCGTCGCCATCGGCGGCTACGAAGGCGGCCAGATGCCGCTCTACCGGCGTCTGCCGAAGCGCGGCTTCAACAAGCCGAACCGCAAGGACTGGGCTGTCGTCAACCTGGGCCTGATCCAGAAATTCGTCGACGCCGGCAAGCTCGACGCCGCGCAGCCGATCGACGAGGCGATGCTGGTCGCCGCCGGCGTCACCGGCCACAAGCGTGACGGCATCCGCATCCTCGCCAAGGGCGAGATCAGCGTGGCGCTGACCCTCAACGTGTCGGGCGCCTCGGCTCCGGCCATCGAGGCGATCGAGAAGGCTGGCGGGTCGATCACGCTCCGCGGGCCGAAGGAAGAGGCAGCCAGCGCAGAATAAGGTTGTGAGCGCGGCCTATCGCGCTTACATCCTCTGACAGTTTTCCTGCGCCGCCGAACCGGAAGACGGATCGGCGGCGCTGTCGTGAAAGAGACTTGGTCTCGGAAAGAGTCTGGGCATGGCATCTGCTGCAGAGCAAATGGCGGCGAACCTGAGCTGGGGCGCCTTGGGCAAGGCGACCGACCTTCGCCAGCGAATCTTCTTCACCATCGGCCTGCTGATGGTCTACCGCCTCGGCACCTATATCCCGGTTCCGGGCATCGACGGCTCTGCCCTGCGGCAGTTCATGGACGATGCGGGGGCAGGGATCGGCGGCATCCTGAACATGTTCACCGGCGGCGCGATCAGCCGCATGGGGATCTTCGCGCTCGGGATCATGCCCTATATTTCGGCCTCGATCATCGTGCAGCTGATGTCCTCGATGGTGCCGAAGCTGGAGCAGCTGAAGAAGGAAGGCGAGCAGGGCCGCAAGAAGATCAACCAGTACACCCGCTACGGCACGGTGCTGCTGGCGACCTTCCAGGCCTGGGGCATCGCCGTCAGCCTCGAGGCGGGCGATCTCGCCACCGAGCCCGGGCTGTTCTTCCGCCTCGCCTGTCTGGTGACGCTGGTCGGCGGCACCATGTTCCTGATGTGGCTGGGCGAGCAGATTACCGCCCGCGGCATCGGCAACGGCATCTCGCTGATCATCTTCGTCGGCATCCTCGCCGAGGTTCCGGCGCATCTGGCGCAGTTCTTCAGCCAGGGCCGCTCGGGGGCGATCAGCCCGGCGGTGATCGTCGGGGTCATGGTGATGGTGGTGGCGGTGATCGCCTTCGTCGTCTTCATGGAGCGGGCGCTGCGCAAGATCCATATCCAGTATCCGCGCCGCCAGGTCGGCATGAAGGTCTATGACGGCGGCTCCAGCCACCTGCCGATCAAGGTGAACCCGGCGGGCGTCATCCCGGCGATCTTCGCCTCGTCGCTGCTGCTGCTGCCGGTGACGATCTCGACCTTCTCAGGCGCCCAGACCGGGCCGGTGATGTCGACCATCCTCGCCTATTTCGGGCCGGGGCAGCCGCTGTACCTGCTGTTCTTCACGGCGATGATCGTGTTCTTCGCCTATTTCTACACTGCCAACGTCGCCTTCAAGGTGGATGACGTTGCCGAGAACCTGAAGAACCAGAACGGTTTCGTGCCCGGCATCCGTCCCGGCAAGAAGACCGAGGAGTATCTCGAGTATGTGGTGAACCGCATCCTCGTGCTCGGCTCGGCCTATCTCGCCGCGGTCTGCCTGCTGCCCGAGATCCTGCGCGGCCAGCTGGGTATCCCGTTCTACTTCGGCGGCACTTCGGTGCTGATCGTGGTCTCGGTGACGATGGACACGATCAACCAGGTGCAGTCGCATCTTCTGGCGCACCAATATGAAGGGCTGATCGAAAAATCGCAGCTCCGGGGAAGGAAGCGGACAGGGGCCAAGGCTCCGACCCGCCGCTGAGGGAAGGTTTCATGGTAAACGTCATTCTTCTGGGGCCGCCCGGCGCCGGCAAAGGTACGCAGGCCAAGCGTTTGGTGGACGAGCGCGGCATGGTGCAGTTGTCGACCGGCGACATGCTGCGCGAGGCCAAGACCAGCGGCTCGGAGATGGGCCGCAAGGCCGCCGAGGTGATGGACCGCGGCGAGCTGGTGACCGACGAGATCGTCATCGGCCTGATCCGCGAGAAGCTCTCCACCCCTTCGGCGGGCGGCTTCATCTTCGACGGCTTCCCGCGCACCCTGCCGCAGGCCGACGCCCTGGCCGACCTGCTGGCCCAGATGGGGCAGGGGCTCGATGCGGTGATCGAGATGCAGGTGGATGATGCGGCTCTGGTGGCCCGCATCACCGGGCGCTACACCTGCGGCAACTGCGGCGCGGTCTACCACGACCAGACCAAGCCGACCGCCACCCCCGGCGTCTGCGATGCCTGCGGCTCCACCGACCTGCGCCGCCGGGCCGACGACACCGAGGCCGCGCTGTCCAAGCGGCTGATGGAATACTACAAGAAGACCTCTCCGTTGATCGGCTACTACTACGCCAAGGGGCAGCTTTCGTCTGTCGACGGGCTCGCCGACATGGAGACGGTTTCGGCAGAAGTCGCCAAAGTGCTTGACAGCGGCAAATAAGCCGCCTGCGGCCTTGACGCACAGGTGAAAACCCCATAAGTCACGGCGTCCCGCAAGGGAATCGTCGCGGCTGCGGGGTTTCCGCAATCAGACGACTGACCGGCAAGGCTGAGCTTGCGCCGGAGTTGTGAAAAAAGGTCCTGGCACTACGGGGCCGCAACCAAAAAGGAAAAACGTTTGGCACGTATTGCTGGCGTCAACATCCCGACTTCCAAGCGGGTTCCCATCGCCCTGACCTACATCACCGGCATCGGTCCGCATATCGCGGAGCAGATCTGTGAGGCCGTGGGCATCGACCGCGCCCGTCGCGTGAACGAACTCTCCGACGCCGAAGTGCTGGCGATCCGCGAGCACATCGACGCCAACTTCACCGTGGAAGGCGACCTGCGTCGCGAAACCTCGATGAACGTGAAGCGCCTGATGGACCTCGGCTGCTACCGTGGCCTGCGCCACCGTCGCAACCTGCCGGTCCGCGGTCAGCGTACCCACACCAATGCGCGCACGCGCAAGGGTCCGGCCAAAGCCATCGCTGGCAAGAAGAAATAAGGGGCGCTGAAATATGGCACGTGACAAGACCCGTATGAAGCGTAAAGAGCGCAAGAACATCGCCGCCGGCGTTGCTCATGTGAACTCCTCCTTCAACAACACCAAGATCCTGATCTCCGATGTGCAGGGCAACGCGATCTCCTGGTCGTCCGCCGGCACCATGGGCTTCAAGGGCTCGCGGAAATCCACGCCCTACGCCGCCCAGATGGCGGCCGAGGATGCGGCCCGCAAGGCTCAGGAACATGGCATGAAGACCATCGAGGTCGAAGTGCAGGGCCCGGGTTCGGGCCGCGAATCGGCGCTCCGCGCGCTGGCTGCGGTCGGTCTCAACATCACTTCGATCCGTGATGTGACCCCGATGGCGCACAACGGCTGCCGTCCGCCGAAGCGCCGCCGCGTCTGAGGTTTTCTCAATAGGGTCGGGCCGTGCCATGGGCGCGGCCCGATTACGTCATTTCTGATCCTCGGGCGTCACCTGCTTAAGGACATGGGCAGGAGACAGGTATGGAGGTTACACGCATGATCCACAAGAATTGGGCCGAACTGATTAAGCCGACGCAGCTGGTGGTGAAGCCGGGTGCGGATCCGGCGCGCATCGCCACCGTCATTGCGGAACCGCTTGAACGCGGCTTCGGTCTGACGCTGGGCAACGCGCTGCGTCGCGTGCTGATGTCGTCGCTGCAGGGCGCGGCCATCACCTCCGTGCAGATCGACAACGTCCTGCACGAGTTCTCCAGCGTTGCCGGCGTCCGCGAGGACGTGACCGACATCGTGCTGAACCTCAAGGGCGTCGCGATCAAGATGGAAGTCGAAGGGCCGAAGCGCCTGTCGATCTCCGCCAAGGGTCCGGGCGTCGTCACCGCCGGCGACATCTCCGAATCGAACGGCATCGAGATCCTGAACAAGGACCACGTGATCTGTCACCTCGACGACGGCGCCGACGTCTTCATGGAACTGACCGTCAGCACCGGCAAGGGCTACGTTGCCGCAGACAAGAACCGCCCCGAGGATGCGCCGATCGGCCTGATCCCGATCGACGCGATCTACTCGCCGGTGAAGAAGGTCAGCTACGAGGTCCAGCCGACCCGCGAGGGCCAGGTGCTGGACTATGACAAGCTGACCATGCGCGTCGAGACCGACGGCGGCCTGACCCCGGACGACGCCGTGGCCTATGCCGCGCGCATCCTGCAGGACCAGCTGTCGATCTTCGTGAACTTCGACGAGCCGGAATCGGCGATGCGTCACGACGTGGAAGACGGGCTGGAATTCAACCCGCTGCTGCTGAAGAAGGTCGACGAGCTCGAGCTGTCGGTGCGTTCGGCGAACTGCCTGAAGAACGACAACATCGTCTACATCGGCGATCTGATCCAGAAGACCGAAGCCGAGATGCTGCGCACCCCGAACTTCGGCCGCAAGTCGCTGAACGAGATCAAGGAAGTGCTTTCGGGCATGGGCCTTCATCTCGGGATGGACGTCGAGGATTGGCCGCCGGAAAACATCGAGGATCTGGCCAAGCGTTTCGAAGACCAGTTCTGAGAAAAGCAGGGTGGGGTATAACCCCACCCTACGCAAATGCCCCGCCAGGCGGGGGAACTCCGGGCATGATGCCCCAAGGTGAGCCGCCCATGCGAGGGCGAGCCGGACAAAGCAAAACTGAAGGAGAAGACCCATGCGTCACGCACGCGGATACCGCCGCCTGAACCGCACCCACGAGCACCGCAAGGCGCTGTTCGCCAACATGGCCGGCTCGCTGATCGAGCACGAGCAGATCAAGACCACCCTGCCGAAGGCCAAGGAACTGCGTCCGATCATCGAGAAGCTGATCACGCTCGCCAAGCGCGGCGACCTGCACGCCCGCCGTCAGGCCGCCTCGCAGCTGAAGCAGGACCAGTATGTCGAGCGCCTGTTCGCCATCCTCGGCCCGCGCTACGCCAACCGTCAGGGCGGCTATGTCCGCGTGCTGAAGGCCGGCTTCCGCTATGGCGACATGGCGCCGATGGCGATCATCGAGTTCGTCGACCGCGATCCGGCCGCGAAGGGCGCTGCCGACAAGGCCCGCACCAATTCGGAAGAGTTCGTCGACGTCTGAGGTCGGCGTCGCGCGATATTTTCAAGGCCCGCCTCAGGCGGGCCTTTTCTTTTGCATTGAGGCGGTATTTTATCGAAAATGCGCTCCGACAAATCAAACTGATAGGCTTTGTCTATTGCTTTGCTGCGTCTGGGCAGCTCTAATTGCGCCAGTTGTTCCGCGATAACAGGTTTGCCGCTTGATGAGAGCCGGCGCCGATCGCGATCGTCGAAGAAAAGAATGTCCGTGACCTTGGGTGCCGATTTCGAATTCCGACAGCTGGGTTATTTGGCCCCTGCAGGATATCTAGTCGCGCTGCATATCCGGTTCACCACACCTTTGATTGCCCGCCACAGCTATGATCCGGCATGGATCGAGCGTTACAGCGAGCGCGGCTATCTGATGACCGATCCGGCGACGCTCTGGGCTTTCGCCAATACCGGCTCGATCCGTTGGAGCGATCTGGCAGAGTCCGACCCGGCAGGGGTATTCACCGATGCGCGCAGTTTCGGCCTGGCCTATGGCGTCACCTGTTCGCATGGCCCGCTGCGCTCGCGCAGCATCGGCAGTTTCGCGCGCGGCGACCGGGAGTTTGCCGAGGACGAGATTGCAAGGCTGCATGACACCATGTTGCGCCTGCATGAACTGACGGCTCCGGCCGAAGATCTGACCGAAGCGCAGATCATCGCGCTGCGCTGCATCGCCAATGGCGACCGGCATGCGGCGGCGGCGGAAAAGCTCGGCATCTCGGAAAGCGCGCTGAAAGCCCGCATTCTCGGCGCGCGGGTGAAACTCGGGGCCCGGACCACGGCCGAGGCGATCCGGCGGGCCAAGGATTTCCGGCTGCTGTGACACGCAAGCGTGGCTTGTGGCGGCGGGCGGGCTGATTACATATGCCGGTGCCATCCTTCTGGAGTCTGCCGATGCGTCTGGTCCCGATTGCCGCCCTGTGTCTGCTCTTCGTCACGCCGCCGGGCCTCCACGCCGAGACCGTCGTCCCGAGCTCGCAGGCCGAGATCAGCCTCGGCTTCGCGCCGGTGGTGCGGAAGGTCGCGCCGGCGGTGGTGAACATCTATGCCAGCCGTGTGGTGCAGACCCGGGTCAGCCCTTTCGCAGCCGACCCGTTCTTCGACCAGTTCTTCCGCGACTTCGGCGCGAAGCAGCCGCGGCTGCAGAATTCGCTCGGCTCCGGCGTGATCGTTTCGGCCGATGGCATCGTGGTGTCGAACTACCACGTCGTCGGGCAGGCGACCGAGATCAAGGTGGTGCTGAACGACCGGCGCGAGTACCGGGCCGAGGTGCTGCTGTCCGATCAGGAAAGCGATCTGGCGATCCTGAAGCTGGAGGATGCGAGCGAGCTGCCGGTGCTGCCGCTGCGCAATTCCGACGAGGTCGAGGTCGGCGAGCTGGTGCTGGCCATCGGCAACCCCTTCGGCGTCGGCCAGACCGTGTCCTCCGGCATCGTCTCCGGGCTGGCGCGCTCGGGCCTCTCGGTCGATGGCGGGCGGGGGTATTTCATCCAGACCGACGCGGCGATCAACCCGGGCAACTCCGGCGGGGCGCTGATCGACGTGGCGGGGCGGCTGGTCGGCATCAACACGGCGATCCTCACCCAGTCCGGCGGCTCCAACGGCATCGGCTTCGCCATCCCGGCCAATCTGGTGCAGAGCTTCATCGCCCAGGCCGAGGCGGGCGAGACCAGCTTCCAGCGGCCCTGGGCCGGGGTCACCGGGCAGGCGGTCGACGCCTCGCTGGCCGAGGCGATGGGCCTGCCGCGGCCCGAGGGCGTCGTGCTGACCGACCTGCATCCCGCCAGCCCGTTCCGCGAGGCGGGGCTCTTGCCCGGCGACGTGGTGCTGACCTTGGCCGGGCAGCGCACCGACAGCCCGCAGGAGGTGATCTTCCGCATGGCCTCGCTCGGCATCGGCGAGACGGCCCCGGTCACCTATCTGCGCGACGGCAAGGAGCGCGCGGCCGAGCTGGCGCTGATCGCCGCCCCGGACCGCCCCGACCGCGAGGCGCTGACGCTGGGCGACGATACGGTGCTCTCGGGCCTCTCGGTGGCGCGGATCAACCCGGCGGTCATCGCCGAGCTGGACCTTCCCTTCGTCGGCGAGGGGGTGGTGGTGACCGCCTCCGAAGGGCTGGCGGCGCGGGCCGGGCTGCTGCCGGGCGACATCCTGCTGGCGATCAACGGCGAGGGCATCGACCGCCCCGCCGACGTGCGCCGCGCCGCCGGCGACCGGGTGCGCTACTGGGCGATCGACGTGTTGCGCCAGGGCCAGCAGTTGCGGCTGCGCTTCCGTCTCTGATCCCTTTCCACGGCTGCCTCGGCGGCATAGGCTCCCCAGATGTCCGATCTCTTCGATACGCCCCATGCCGCGCCGCCCGAAGCGCCCCGCCCGCTGGCCGACCGGCTGCGGCCGAAGACGCTGGCCGAGGTGATCGGCCAGCAGAAGGTGCTGTCGCGCGACGGGCCTCTGGGCGCGATGCTGACGGCGCAGAGCCTCTCGTCGCTGATCCTCTGGGGTCCGCCGGGGGTGGGCAAGACCACGATCGCTCGACTGCTGGCGAAGGAGACCGATCTGGCCTTCGTGCAGATCTCGGCGATCTTCACCGGGGTGCCCGACCTGCGCAAGGTGTTCGAATCCGCCAAGCTGCGCCGCGGCAACGGTCAGGGTACGCTGCTTTTCGTCGACGAGATCCACCGCTTCAACAAGGCGCAGCAGGACGGTTTTTTGCCCTACATGGAGGATGGCACCATCCTTCTGGTCGGGGCCACCACCGAGAACCCCAGTTTCGAGTTGAATGCCGCGCTGATGTCGCGGGCGCAGGTCATCGTGCTGGAGCGGCTGACGCTGACCGATCTGGAGCTGCTGGCCCAGCGGGCCGAGCAGGAGCTGCACCGCGCGCTGCCACTGAAGGGCGAGGCGCGCGAGGCGCTCTTGGAGATGGCCGATGGCGATGGTCGGGCGCTGCTGAACCTGATCGAGCAGGTCATGGCCTGGAAGACCGACGCCGCAATGGACCGCGACCAGCTCGCCAAGCGGCTGATGCGGCGCGCCGCGAAATACGACAAGTCGGGCGAGGAGCATTACAACCTCATCTCCGCCCTGCACAAATCGGTGCGCGGTTCCGACCCCGACGCGGCGCTCTACTGGTTCGCCCGGATGCTGGAAGGCGGCGAGGACCCGCGCTTCCTCGCCCGCCGCATCACCCGGATGGCGGTGGAGGATATTGGGCTGGCCGATCCGCAGGCGCAGGGCATCTGCCTGGAAAGCTGGAACACCTACGAACGGCTCGGCTCGCCCGAGGGCGAACTGGCGTTGGCGCAGGCGCTGGTCTACCTCGCGCTCGCGCCGAAATCGAACGCGGTTTACACCGCCTACAAGCAGGCCCGCGCCTCGGCCAGATCGACCGGGTCGGAACCGCCGCCGAAGCATATTCTGAACGCGCCGACCAAGATGATGAAGGAGATCGGCTACGGCTCGGGCTATCAGTATGACCACGACGCCGGGGATGGCTTCTCCGGGCAGGACTACTTCCCCGAGACGATGAAGCGTCCGGTCTGGTATCTTCCCGAAGAGCGGGGCTTCGAGCGCGAGCTGAAGAAACGGGTGGAGTATTTCTCCAGGCTCAGGACCAAGCGGCAGGGCGGTTGAGCCTGCACCGGTTGACATTCGGGGGGCGAGGCCACAGAGAAGCGCGATGATCATGACCCTTCCCCAGGTGGCGCTCGGCGGCGCCCTCGGCGCCTCGTTGCGCTACCTGACCAATGTCGCCGCGATGCGCGCCTTTGGTCCCGGCTTTCCCGTGGCCACCGTTGTCGTCAACGTCCTCGGCTCGTTCCTGATGGGCGTGCTGGTGGTGGCCTTGGCGGAGAAGGGCGGCATGCGCTTCGCCCCCTTGCTGATGACCGGGATGCTCGGCGGCTTCACCACCTTCTCGGCCTTCTCGCTGGATGCGGTGACGCTCTACGAGCGGGGCCAGATCGCCTTGGCCGGCGGCTATGTGCTGGGTTCGGTCATCCTGTCGCTCGCCGCATTGGTTGCGGGCATGGCCATCACACGGGGACTGCTATGAGCGTGCAACTGCTGACTGTCGCGGCGGAAGAGGGCGAGCAGCGCCTCGACCGCTGGTTCAAGCGCCGCTTCCCGCATGTGACGCAGGGCGCCGTCGAGAAGATGTGCCGCACCGGCCAGATCCGGGTGGATGGCGCGCGCGCCAAGGCCTCGGACCGCGTGGCGCCGGGGATGGAGATCCGCGTGCCGCCGCTGCCCGACGCCGAAGCGCCGCGTCCGCGCGAATCCCGCGTGTCGAAGTCCGACGAGCAGATGATCCAGGACTGCGTGATCTTCCGCGACGAGCACATGATCGTGCTGAACAAGCCGCCGGGCCTGCCGTCGCAGGGCGGCTCGGGGCAGGGCGACCGGCATGTCGACGGTTTGGCCGAGGCGCTGAAGTTCGGCTACAAGGAAAAGCCGAAGCTGGTGCACCGGCTCGACAAGGACACCTCCGGCGTCCTGATGCTGGCCCGCACCGACCGGGTGGCGCGTGGGCTGTCCGAGGCGCTGCGTCACCGCAACACCCGCAAGATCTACTGGGCTGCCGTCGCCGGGGTGCCGAACCCGCGGCAGGGCTCGGTAAAATACGGGCTGATGAAGGCGCCGGGCCATGGCCGGGGCGGCGAGGGCGAGAAGATGCTCTGCGTCCATCCCGCCAAGATGGCCGATTATCCGGAGGCCAAGCGCGCCCAGACCGATTTCTTCACCCTCTGGTTCCTCGGCAGCCGGCTGTCCTGGATGGCGCTGTCGCCGATCACCGGCCGCACCCACCAGCTGCGCGCGCATATGGCCGAGCTGGGGCATCCGATCATCGGCGACGGCAAGTATGGCGGCTCGGGTCAGGAGAACCTCGGTGATGGCTGGGGCGCGACCCTGGGCGGCGAGCTGAGCCGCAAGCTGCACCTGCATGCCCGCAGCCTGACCGTGGAGCATCCGGTAACCAAGGTGCTGACGACCTTCACCGCCCGGCTTCCCGAGCATATGGCCAGGACCTGGGCGCAGTTCGACTGGAAAGAGGGCGACGTGCCCGAGAACCCCTTCAGGGACAGCTGATGGCCGCCTGGACCGCGAAACGTTTCTGGAAACAGGCGACGGCCGTGGCCTGCGACGGCGGCTTCACCGTGCGGCTCGACGAGCGCCCGGTGAAGACACCGGCCAAGACGCCGCTCGTCGTGCCGACGCGGGCGCTGGCCGAGGCGATCGCCGCCGAATGGGACGCGCAGCAGGGGCTGGTGAACCCGGATTCGATGCCGACCACCCGCATGGCCAATTCGGCGCTGGACAAGGTGGCGCCGCAATTCGCCGAGGTGGCCGACATGCTGGCCAGCTATGGCGGCACCGACCTGCTCTGCTACCGCGCCGAGGCCCCGCGCGAGCTGGTCGCCCGGCAGGCCGCCGCCTGGGACCCGCTGCTAGACTGGCTGGCCGAAAGCCACGACGCGCCGCTGCGGGCCACCGCCGGCGTCATGCACATCCCGCAGCCGGAGCCGAGCATGGCCCGGCTCACCGCCCGGGTCCATGGCTTTTCTCCCTTCGAACTGGCAGCGGTCCATGATCTCGTCGCCATTTCCGGCTCGCTGGTGCTGGCCCTGGCGGTCACTGACGGCCGGCTTGCGCCCGAAGAGGCCTGGACCCTCTCGCGCCTCGACGAATCCTGGCAGATCGAGCTCTGGGGCGAGGACGAAACCGCCGCCGAATCCGAGGCCGTCCGGCGCGACGCTTTCCTCCATGCAGCGCGATTCTACGGATTGTGCCGGTAACAATCCTGCGCTACTCAGGCTCGCCGGAGCGCGGGATTGCCTTATCTCTGCGCAAACGGATGTAATTGCACAAAACTTCGGCGAGTTTCTCGTTTGTCTTGACGTTTCAAACTGCTTCGGACGACACTGACTTCCACTGAGGGGATGGTTTCCTCCAAAAGTGGCGTCTCCACCCGTCCGGGGACACGAACAAGAATCCGCCTGAAATCGGGCGGTAAATCAGGAAGAGGTACGCATGAAAAAATCCGCTTTTCTTGGCACGCTGACTGTGGCGGGCCTTGCGGCCGGCATGGTGTCCGCGGCGACGCTCGACGACGTCAAGGCGCGTGGCGAGCTGAACTGTGGTGTGTCGACCGGTCTGACCGGCTTTTCGCTGCCCGACGCCAACGGCGTCTGGTCGGGCTTTGACGTGGCGATCTGCCGCGCCGTCGCCGCCGCCGTTCTCGGCGATGCGACCAAGGTGAAATTCGTCCCGACCACGGGGCAGACCCGTTTCACCGCGCTCGCCTCGGGCGAAGTGGACATGCTGGCGCGGAACTCCACCTGGACCTTCTCGCGCGACACCGACCTCAAGCTCGATTTCGTCGGCGTGAACTACTACGACGGCCAGGGCTTCATGGTCCGCAAGGACCTCGGCGTGACCTCGGCCAAGGAGCTGGAAGGCGCCACGATCTGCATCCAGACCGGCACCACCACCGAGCTCAACCTCGCCGACTGGTTCAAGACCAACAACCTGAACTACACCCCGGTCGCCATCGAGACCAACGCCGAGGGTGAGCAGCAGTACGCCGCCGGCGCCTGCGACGCCTACACTACCGACGCCTCGGGCCTCGCCTCGACCCGCGCTTCCTTCGCCGATCCGGAAAACCACATCATCCTCCCCGAGATCATCTCGAAAGAGCCGCTCGGGCCGGCCGTGCGCCATGGCGACAACCAGTGGGCCGACATCGTGCGCTGGACGCTGAACGCGCTGATCGCCGCCGAGGAATACGGTGTGACCTCCGCCAACATGGAAGAGCTCGCCGCCAACTCGCCGAACCCGGAAGTGAAGCGCCTGCTGGGCGCTGAGGGTGATCTCGGCGTGATGACCGGGCTCGACAAGGACTGGGCCAAGCGCGCCATCGGCGTCGCCGGCAACTACGGCGAGATCTTCGCCGCAACCATCGGCGAAGCCACCCCGATCGGCCTCGCCCGTGGCCTGAACGCGCAGTGGACCCAGGGCGGCCTGCTCTACGCTCCGCCGTTCCGGTAAGCTGATCGCAGGGGGCGCGTCGCAGGACGCGCCCCTTCGCACCTGATGCCGCAAGGCTTCGACCACACAGGGTAACAATTCGGACGCTCGGGGCGCAACGACGCCAGAACCACCGGCAAAAGCCGGTCCGGCAGGTCCGTATCATGGGGATACCGCATGGCAAACGTCGCGGACGTGCCGAAGCCCAGCTTTCGGCTCAGCATGTTGCTTTACGATACGCGCTACCGATCGCTGACCATCCAGATCGTCGTCTTCCTGCTGGTCATGGCAGGCGCGGCATGGCTGGTCGACAACACGATCCGCAACCTGCAGGCGCTCGGCAAGGATTTCAACTTCAGCTTCCTCGGGGCGCGCGCCGGCTATGACATCAGCCAGCGGCTGGTGGAATACACCAACGACAGCACCCACGGCCGGGCGCTGCTGATCGGCCTGTTGAACACGCTCTTGGTGGCCTTCCTGGGCTGTATCGCGGCGACGGTCATCGGGGTTCTGGTCGGCGTGCTGCGCCTGTCGAAGAACTGGCTCATCGCCCGGCTGATGACGGTCTATGTCGAGATCTTCCGCAACATCCCGCTGCTCTTGTGGATCCTGCTGATCTACGCCGTCTTCACCGAGGCCGCCCCGGCGCCCAACGCCTTCCGGGTCAATGCCGAAACCGGCGAGGCCGCCACCTCGATGTTCCTCGACGCCTTCGCCGTCACCAACCGCTACACCGCGATCCCGAACCCGGTCTTCGGCCTCGATCTCGGCTGGCTCAACATCGGGCTGTTCTACGTCAGCGTCGATTTCCTGCTGCTGGTCGCTGCGATTGTCGTCGGCTTCTTCCTGAACCGGATGGCGCTGCGCCGCGCCACCCGCATCCAGGAGGCCACGGGCGACCGTCCGACGACCTGGTGGCAATCGCTGCTGCTGCTGGTCGGCATCCCGGTGGCGGCGCTGATCGCCATGGGCTTCCACTTCGAGTTCCCCGAACTGAAGGGCTTCAACTTCACCGGCGGGCTGAACGTGTCGAACTCCTTCATGGCGCTCTGGCTCGCCCTGTCGCTCTACACCGGCGCCTTCATTGCCGAGATCGTCCGCGCCGGCGTGCTCGCCATCTCCAAGGGCCAGTCCGAGGCCGCCTTCGCCCTCGGCCTGCGTCCGGCGCGCACCATGAACCTCGTGATCCTGCCGCAAGCGCTGCGGGTCATCATTCCGCCCCTGATCTCGCAATACCTCAACCTCACCAAGAACTCCTCGCTCGCCATCGCCGTTGGCTACCTCGACCTGCGCGGCACGCTGGGCGGCATCACGCTGAACCAGACCGGGCGCGAGCTGGAATGCGTGCTGTTGATGATGCTGATCTATCTGACGATCAGCCTGATCATCTCGGGGCTGATGAACGTCTACAACGCCTCCGTCAAACTGAAGGAGCGGTGAGATGAGCGATACCCACGCACAGACCGTTCCCTTCGTCCGCGACACCATGCTGCCGCAGGCCAACCCGCCCACCACCGAGGCCGGCGCGGTGCGCTGGATGCGCGAGAACCTGCTGTCGGGACCGCTCAACGTGATCCTGACCCTGCTCGCCATCGCGGCGATCTACTGGGTGGTGCAGGGCATGCTGCCCTGGCTGCTCGCCTCGGTCTGGAACGCCGGAAGCATTGCCGAATGCCGCCAGATCATCGCCGACGCCGGCCGCGAAAGCGGCGCCTGCTGGGCGGTGATCCGCGAGCGCTGGCCGCAGTTCCTGTTCGGCTTCTACCCGAACCACCTCTATTGGCGGCCGGTGACGGCGCTGCTGCTGCTGTTCGTGGCGCTCGCCCCGGTGCTCTTCTCCAAGGCGCCGCGGCAGCTCCTGTGGTTCAGCGCGATCTATCCCGGCCTCGCCTTCTGGCTGCTCTGGGGCGGGTCGGTCTTCGTGCCGGTGGTGGCGCTGCTCGGCCTCGCCCTCGGCTGGGCCGCCTTCCACTTCGGCCAGCGGATCAGCCCGCTCGCCGGGGTCGTTGCGGCGATCCTGCTGCCGGTGCTCTGGTGGCTGTTCCTCGCCGGCCCTGTCGCCGAAGACCTGGGCAACCTGCTGCCGCGCTCGATGCCCTGGTGGATGGAGGAGGTCCGCTCCGACAAGTTCGGCGGCTTCGTCCTCGCCCTCACCATCGGAGTCTCGGGCATCGCCCTGTCGCTGCCGCTGGGCATCGTGCTGGCGCTCGGGCGGCAGTCGGACATGTTCCTGATCAAGAGCCTGTCGGTCTGCTTCATCGAGTTCATCCGCGGCGTGCCGTTGATCACGCTGCTCTTCACCGCCTCGCTGCTCCTGAACTACTTCCTGCCGCCGGGCACCACCTTCGACATCATCCTGCGCGTCATCATCATGGTCACGCTGTTTGCCGCGGCCTATATCGCCGAGGTGATCCGGGGCGGTCTCGCCGCCCTGCCGCGCGGCCAGTACGAGGCGGCGGATGCGCTGGGGCTCGACTACTTCCGCGCCCAGCGGCTGATCATCCTGCCGCAGGCGCTGAAGATCTCGATCCCGGGCATCGTCTCGACCTTCATCGGCATGTTCAAGGACACGACGCTGGTGGTCTTCGTCGGCCTGCTCGACCCGTTGAAGGGCATCACCGACGCCGTGCGCGCCTCTCCGGACTGGAAGGGCATCTACTGGGAGCCCTACATCTTCGTCGGCGCCATCTTCTTCATCTTCAACTTCAGCATGTCGCGCTACTCGATGTATCTCGAGCGCAAGCTGAAAACCGACCATCGCTGAGGAGCTGTGACATGACCGAAACCATCGCACGGGCCATCGACCGCAGCCACATGCAGGTCAGCGACGAGGTGGCGATCCAGATCGTCCAGATGAACAAGTGGTACGGCACCTTCCATGTGCTGCGCGACATCAACATGACGGTGAACCGGGGCGAGCGCATCGTGATCTGCGGTCCCTCCGGTTCGGGCAAGTCGACCCTGATCCGCTGCATCAACCGGCTGGAGGAGCATCAGGCCGGGCAGATCGTGGTGGACGGGACCGAGCTGACCTCCGACCTGAAGAACATCGACAAGGTGCGCTCCGAGGTCGGCATGGTGTTCCAGCACTTCAACCTCTTCCCGCATCTCACCATCCTCGAGAACTGCACCCTCGCGCCGATCTGGGTCCGCAAGACCCCGAAGAAGGAGGCCGAGGAGATCGCCATGCACTATCTGCGCAAGGTGAAGATCCCCGAGCAGGCGAACAAGTATCCGGGCCAGCTGTCGGGCGGGCAGCAGCAGCGGGTGGCGATCGCCCGCTCGCTCTGCATGAAGCCGCGGATCATGCTCTTCGACGAGCCGACCTCGGCGCTCGACCCCGAGATGATCAAGGAAGTGCTCGACACCATGATCGAGCTCGCCGAAGAGGGCATGACCATGCTCTGCGTGACGCACGAGATGGGCTTCGCGCAGGCCGTGGCCAACCGGGTGATCTTCATGGATCAGGGCCAGATCGTCGAGCAGAACGAGCCGCGCGAGTTCTTCAACAACCCCAAGAGCGAGCGGACCAAGCTGTTCCTCAGCCAGATCCTCGGCCACTGAGCCGCGCTGCCGCGCACCCGGAGGCGTCGCATGAAAATGCGGCGCCTTTGGCGTTTTCGCGGGCAGTTTTCCCGGCCCTGCAGGTCTGGCCCCGCCGGAAACTGCGACCTCCCTGCGCTTTGAGCCCGCAGCCTAGCCCCTTACCCTGAGGAAAGGTGTGCGCCGCCGATGATCAAGCAACCGCCGCCCGACCCCGAGGAGGGACGGGCGGGCAGCAAGGGATATCTGCACATGGCAACCGTCACCTTCACCTCACCGATCATGCACGGGCCGAAATCGGTCTATGCGGTCGCGGGCGACACCAAGACCATTCTGGTGCTGGCCGAGGAGAACCACATCCCGATCCCCTTCGACTGCCGGGACGGCAACTGCGCCTCCTGCCTGATCGAGGTGACCTATGCCGAGCCATCGGTGAAGAAGGGCATCACCCTGACCGAGAAGGAAAAGCTGAAACTGAAGGAGCTGGGCAAGCTGACGGCGCAGGACATCGAGGATGCCGAGGTGCGCGACCTGCCGCCGCCCTACCGGCTGGCCTGCCAGTTCATCGCCCGCGACGAGGATGTGACGGTCAGCTTCTCGGGCGCGCCGGGCGGGGCCTGAGCGGCGGGCGTCGCTCTCGCGGAAAGGGCGGNGGNGTGTCCGTCCG
>NZ_PZKG01000051.1 GCF_003034985.1 Cereibacter changlensis JA139 | reverse complement strand
GTCCCGCCCCAGAACACCAGCATCGGCGGATGCATCCCCATGCCGGAGAAGTCGTGCAGCAGGCCCAACGGCGGCGCCAGCATCAGCCCGAGCAGCAGCAGCGCCGTCACCGGTCTGTCGAAGCGCGGCCGGATCAGCCCGCGCCAGCCCAGAGCCACCAGACCGATCAGCAGCGGGCCGAGGACGTCGATCACGCCCGCGATGTCGGTCGGCCAGCCCTGCCCGATCGCGCTGAGCGTCGCCGCCACCGCCAGCGCCGCCGGCCCGCCGAAGGCCGCGGCCAGCGCAACGCACATGAAGCGGCCATCCAGCACGAAGCCGGCCGGCACGCGCTGCTCCAGCACGGAGAAAAGCAGCGTGGAGAGCCCGAACAGCGCGCCGAGGATCAGCGATTGCTGCAACGGATCCGGGGTGGTGCGACGCAGCGATCCGGTGACCACGGCGACGATCGCCAGCAGGCCGATTCCCTGCAGGGCGAACGTGACGAGCTGGGTCAGAGCTACGGGAAAGCCCATGGCTTGCATCCTCCGATGGCCGCTGAGTCGAAGAGAATTTTCTGAAACGGTGAGATATCTAGAATTATATCAAAAGTCAGCAGGCGCCGAAGGCCGGAACTGCGACCTTTTCCCTACATTGTCAGGGGGAAGGGCGGCTTTTCCCTTCTCCCGAGGCGACCAGGCGCCCTCCTCCTGCGGGGCGCGCCCCCGCGTCTCGTGCGGCCAGACCGTCAGAGTGCGACGTTCCTCCATCCGCGGGCCACGCCGGGGCAGACCTCCGGGTGATCCGCCCCCGACTGTCACCGCACCGCCGCTGTCGAAACAGCCTTCCACCCTGAAAACAGCGGGCTCTGGAGCCTGCCTTCGGCGGCGAGGACTGGGAAGGCCACGCCCGCATACCCTATCACGAGGACCTCTCGACCCGCTGGCCGACTTCAAGGACGACATGCCGGTCCGCCCCTCGGTGCTCGCCATCACCAGGCAGGGCGGCGGCCGCATCGGCTGACGCGCCCAAATCCGGACAGGGGCGGCGGAGCAACCCGCCGCCCCTGTCTGGATCGGGCCTGTCTGCGCGGGAGACCTGCCGCTGGCGCCCGTCCTGTTCCAAGGGCTGCGCCGAGACCGCCGCGCTGGACCGGTTTGCTTATGTCGCGGGCAGATTGGGCGATGTTCTGCCCACCGACGCCGCGTCAACTCCTGCAACCTCCCTCCAGGCTTGCATGACCTGCCCGCCCCGTCGCACCTTCAGGGCGATGGAGGAACCATGCTGCGAAGTCTCGCCACCCTCTGGGTCGGGCCGCTGGGCCCCATCGAATATGCCAGCATCGCCTCGATCCTGCGCTTCGGGCACCGGCTGACCATCTACAGCTACGCCCCGCTGGAGATCCCCGAGGGAGTCGAGTGGCGCGACGCGAACGAGGTCTATCCGGCCCAGCAGGTCGCGAGCTATGCCAAGTCGGGCAGCCCCTCGCTGCATTCGAACTTCTTCCGCTACGCCCTGATGAAGAAGACGGAGCATGTCTGGGTCGATCTGGACATGATCCTGCTGCGGCCCTTCGATTTCGAGGGCGACTACATCCTCGGCCGCGAAGGCGAGACCCGGGTGAACTGCGCCGTGCTGCGCATGCCTAAGGACAGCCCGGCGCTGGCCGAGCTGCTGCGCTTCCAGGGCGGCACGCGCGGCATCGCCCCCCATGTCACCGGGTTCCGCCGCTTCAAGTACCAGGTGATGACCCTGGGCCGCGGCAAGCCGATCGAGCAATGGCCCTGGGGCAGCACCGGCCCGCGCGCCCTGTCGATCTTCCTGCGCAAGCATGGCGAGATCCATCACGCCCTGCCGGTCGAGGCCTTCTACACCATCCCGCCCGGAGAGTGCCGCCGCTTCCTCGAGCCGCAGGGGCTCAGCGACGAGAGCTTCGGCCCCGGCGCCTATGCCGTCCACCTGAGCGCCTCGAACGTCAACAAGCTGCTGCGGCGGGAGTTCGGCGGCGTGATCCCGCCCGGGTCTTTCCTCGGGCAGCACGTGGCGCGGGCGCGGGCGGCGGGCATGCCCTGCTGAACCTCCCGGCGCAGGCTGCCTGCCTCCCCTCGCCCGCTCCACCCTTCCCTCCGTCCCACCGACGCGCTAACCAAGCCGTGACGCAACGGAAGGAATCCCCATGTCTGACATCACCCGCATCGGAACCGGCCCCCGCATGAGCGAGGCCGTGGTCTACAACGGCGTCGCCTATCTCGCCGGTCAGGTCGGCAATCCCGGCGACAGCGTGGCCGACCAGACCCGCACCTGTCTGGCCGAGGTCGACCGGATCCTCGCCGAGGCGGGCACCGACAAGACCCGCATCCTCTCGACGCAGATCTGGCTGGCCGATATCTCGACCTTCGCCGAGATGAACGCCGTCTGGGACGAATGGGTGCCGCAGGGCCACACCCCCGCCCGCGCGACCGGCGAGTCGAAACTCGCGGCGCCGGAGTACAAGGTCGAGGTGATCGTGGTCGCGGCTGTCTGAGGGAGCGCTGGCGGAAAGGCCGGGGGGCTGTCTGCCCCCCCAGCCCGGCCACAGGCCGGGCGTTCTTCGCTGTGAATCCTCCCTGGAGGATTTACAGCCGCTCATCACCCCCGAGGATATTTAGAGACAGAAAATGAAGGGGCTCAGCCCTTCAGAAAGTCCACCAGTTGTCGGGTTGAGCCGTCCTTGCCCTCGGCGCTCTCCTTGCCCTCGAGGATCGGCTGCAGCGCCACGGCCAGCTCCTTGCCCAGCTCCACGCCCCATTGGTCGTAGGAGTTGATGCCGAGGATCACGCCCTCCACGAAGACCCGGTGCTCGTAGAGCGCGATGATCTGGCCCAGCACATGCGGCGTCAGCTGCGGATAGGCCAGCGTGGTCGAGGGCCGGTTGCCCGGGAAGACGCGGTGGCGGGCCTGACGCTCCAGCTCGGCCCCAGTGAGCCCCTTCTTCGCCATGATCGCCATCGCCTCCTCCAGCGAGCGGCCGCGCAGCAGCGCCTCGGACTGGGCGAGGCAGTTGGCCACCAGCAGGAGATGCTGATGCGCGAGATCGGGCTCGTGCCCCTCGCGCGCCACGAGGAATTCGCAGGGCACGGTGCGGGTGCCCTGATGGATCAGCTGGTAGAAGGCGTGCTGGCCGTTGGTGCCGGGCTCGCCCCAGACCACCGGACCGGAGTTCAGCGCAAGATCGCTGCCGTCCATCGCCACGCGCTTGCCGTTGCTCTCCATCTCCAGCTGCTGGAGATAGGCGGGCAGACGGCTGAGCCGCTGGTCATAGGGCAGCACGGCGCGGGTGGCATGGCCGCAGACCTGGTTGTGCCAGATCCCGACCAGCGCCAAGAGCACCGGCAGGTTCTGCGCAAACGGAGCCTTGCGGAAATGCGCATCCATCGCCGCGCCGCCGGCGAGGAAGTCGTCGAAGGCCTCGGGGCCCACGCCGAGCATCAGCGAAAGCCCGATCGGCCCCCACATCGAATAGCGCCCGCCGACCCAATCCTCGAAGCCGAAGACCCGCGACGCGTCGATGCCGAAGGCGGCGGTCTTGTCGGCGGCGGTGGAGACCGCGGCGAATTGCGCGGCGGGGTCGGAGACCTTTTCCGCCATCCAGCGCCGCGCGGTCTCGGCATTGGTCATGGTCTCGATGGTGGTGAAGGTCTTGGAGGCGACGATCACCAGCGTGGTCTCCGGGTTCAGCCCGCGCAGCGTGTCATGGATATGCGCGCCATCGACGTTCGAGACGAAATGGCAGCGCGGCCCGTCGGCATAGGGCTGCAGCGCCAGCCAGGCCATCGCCGGACCGAGGTCGGAGCCGCCGATGCCGATGTTCACCACATCGGTGATCGCCCCGCCCTGCCCGGCGAAACGGCCCCCGCGCACGTCGCGCACGAAAGCCTGCATCAGCGCATGGGTCTCGCGCAGCGCGGGGGTGACGTCCTTGCCGTCGACCATCACCGGGCGGTCCATGTTGCGCAGCGCGGTATGCAGCACGGCGCGGCCCTCGGTCTCGTTGATCTTCGCGCCCGAGAACATCGCCTCGCGCTTTTCGGCGACGCCCGCGGCCTCGGCCAGATCGATCAGCAAGCCGCGCGCCTCGGCGTCGATGTTGGTCTTGGAATAGTCGAAGAGCATGCCCCCCAGCCGCGCGGAGAACCCGGCGGCGCGCTCCGCGTCGAACAGGGAGAGGATCGGGCGAGACTTGACGCCCTCGTGATGCGCCGAAAGCGCGGTCCAGATCTGCTGCATCTTATTCCGCCCAATGTACGGTTGCGTTTGCCAGCACGGCCTTGATCGGCGCTTCCAGCGCGGTCAGGCTCTGCGCCTTTTCCAGCGCCGCGCGCTTGGCGGCCCCGGTGATGAGGATGTGGATCGCCATCGCCTCGCGCAGCGGCTTCGCCGTCAGCGTGATGCGCGGCTCGCCCGCCGCCTCGGCCCGCATCGGCAGCAGCAGGGGCGCCGAATCCGACAGCGCCTCCTCCAGCCGGTCGGCGCCGGGGAACAGGGAGGCGGTATGCATGTCTTCGCCCATCCCCAGCAGCAGCACCGAGATTGGCAGATGCGGCGCGATCCCGGCGGCCAGTTCCTCGAGCTTCTCCTCCGGCGTTCCCGCCTCGGCATGCAGCGGCAACAGCGTGGCGGCGGCGGCGCGGTTCACCAGCAGCCGTTCGCGCAACAGCCGGGTGTTGGAGCGCGGGCTGTCCTCGGAAACCCAGCGCTCGTCATTCAGAAAGACGCTGACCGAGGACCAGTCCAGATCGACGCCCGACAGCGTGTCGAAAATCGGTCCCGGCGTGGTGCCGCCGGGCAGGCAGAGGCTCGCCCTGCCCTCGCGGCGCAAAAAGTCGCCCAACTCGCTGGCGATGGTATTGGCCAGCGATAGCATCAGGAACTCGCGGTCCGGGTATTCGGTGAACTTCATTCTCGGATCTCCCTCCAGCGACGACCGTCGCGGTGCAGAAGCATCAAGGCATCCTCCGGCCCGGAGGTTCCCGGTTCGTAGCCGCGCGGCCGGTCGCCGCGCCGCTCCCAGCCCTCGATGATCGGGTCGGCCCAGGCCCAGGCGGCCTCGACCTCGTCGCCGCGCATGAACAGGGTCTGGTTGCCGCGGATCACATCCATGATCAGCCGCTCGTAGGCGTCGGGAATATCCTCGCCCTCTTCTCCCAGCGCCTCGGCAAAGGACATGTCCAAGGGCACCTGGGTCAGGCGCATGCCGCCCGGGCCCGGCTCCTTGATCATCACCATCAGGTTCATGCCCTCGTTCGGCTGCAGCCGGATGACCAGCACGTTCTCACGCCAGCCCTCGGCATCGTCGAAGATCGAATGCGGCGGTTCCTTGAAGGTGATGGCGATCTCCGACGCGCGGGCGCGCAGCCGCTTGCCGGTGCGCAGGTAGAAGGGCGTGCCCTTCCAGCGCCAGTTCGAGATATGCACCTTCAGCGCGATATAGCTCTCGGTCCGGCTGTGCGGATTGCCGGAATGGGCGACATATCCGTCCTGGTCGCCGCCCTTCAGATACTGGCCGCGCACGATGTCCTCGGGGGCCACCGGGTCGAGCGCGCGGATCACCTTCAGCTTCTCGTCGCGCACTGCGTTCGGGTCGAAGTGATAGGGCGGCTCCATCGCGATCAGGCACAGCAACTGCATCAGGTGGTTCTGCACCATGTCCCGCATCGCGCCCGAGGTGTCATAATAGGCCCCGCGCCCGTCGACGCCCACGGTCTCGGCCACGGTGATCTGCACGTGGTCGATGTATTGCGCCTTCCACAGCGGCTCGAACAGGATGTTGGCGAAGCGCACCGCCATCAGGTTCTGCACCGTCTCCTTGCCGAGGTAATGGTCGATCCGGTAGATCTGCTCTTCGGCGAAATGCTGCGCCAGCACGGCGTTCAGCGCCTTTGCCGAGGCGAGATCGCGGCCGAAGGGTTTCTCCACCACGATGCGGCTCTGCGGATCGGCGATGCCGTGGTCGCTTAGCCGCTCGGCGATGGCGCCGAACAGCGAGGGGGCGACCGAGAAGTAGAAGGCGCGGATCACCCCGTCGCGCATCGTGTCCTTCAGCTGGGCCCAACCGTTCTCGCCGGTGGCGTCGATCGCGACATAGGAGATCCGGGCGACGAACTCGTCGATCACCGCGGCGTCGCGCTTGTCAGCCGCCACGAATTCCTCGATCGCGGCGCGGACCTGGGCGCGGAACTCGTCATCCGACATGTCCGAACGGGCGGCGGCGATGATCCGGCTGTCCTGCGGCATCTGCCCGCCGAGGAAGCGGCGGTAGAGCCCGGGCAGGATCTTGCGCCGCGCCAGATCACCGGTGCCGCCGAAGATCACCAGATCGAAGGTGTCCACCGGGATGACCCTTGAAACCATGTTTGTCTCGCTTCCCACTGCCGCTCTGTTAGCGCTAACGAGGCCTGTTTAGCCCGCAGCGCCCGACGAGTCTAGCACCGCACCGCGACAGCCGAAACCCGGATGCCGCGGGACAGCGCAGAACTGCCATCCGGGGAATAGGAAGGATTCAGTGCATCTTGCGATGGATGCGCCGCACCATCAGCCAGACCGCCAGCATCACCAGCGGCGTCAGCACCGCCGTGGCCAGCCCCTTGCTGATCCCCAGAGGCTCGGTCGCCGGATAGGCCACATAGGCGGCGAGGTTCACCGCGTAATAGCTGATCGCCACCACCGACAGCCCCTCCACCGTGCGCTGCAGCTTCAGCTGGGTGTCGGCGCGGCGGTCCATGCTCTCCAAGAGCATCTGGTTCTGCGCCGAGCGTTCCACATCGACCCGGGTGCGCAGCAGCTCGGCGGCGCGCTGCGCCCGTTCGGCCATGTTGCGCAGCCGCGCATCGGCGGATTTCACCGTGCGCATCGCCGGATCGTAGCGGCGCATCATGAACTCGGCGAAGGTCTGCCGCCCGCTCATCCGCACTTCGCGCAAGGCGTCGATGCGCTGGTTGACGATGGCCTCGTAGGCCCCGGTCGCGCCGAACCGGAAGGTGAACTGCACCGCAAGGCTTTCCAGCTCGGCCGAGATCTTCAAGAGCTCGTGCAGCGCCGCTTCCGGCGATTGCGCGCTCTCGTCCAGCCCGGTGACCAGCGACGACAGCTGCGGGTCCAGCGCGTTCAGCCGCTTGTTCAGCTGCCGCGCCCGCATCAGGCCCAGCATCGACATCGAGCGGTAGGTCTCGATCTCGCAGAGCCGCGTCACGATCCGCCCGATCCGGCGCGGGCTGGTGCCGGGGCGCACGAAGAGCGCGAAGCGCATGTGCCCCGCCGGGTCGATGCGGAAATCGCCGGCGACGATGGCCGCGCCGTCGATGATGCTGGAACAGGCGACGCTTTCGGGGACGAACCAGTCCTCCACCTTCTCCATCACCAGGCTCTCGTCCTCCGGCATCAGCTCGATGCGGATCAGCACCGAGGACATCCGCTTGCCCGGGGTGCGCGCCAGCCAGTCCTCTGGGAAGACCTCGGCCTTGGCCGGATCGAAGGCGCGCTCCGCCAGACCCGGCACATAGGCGGTGTAGGTGACGAATTCGGTATGGCTCTCCCAGCGCAGGTCGGCGCGACCGATGGAGCCGGCGAAATGCGTGGCCTCGGGCGGCGGATGCGCCGTGCCGTTGCGGTCCAAGAGCTCCAGCAGATGCGCCCGCTCCGCCGCCCGGTCTCGGTTGGCGGCGTCCACCGGCTCCTTGAAGGTGACGAAGACCGCATGGCACGGGGCCTCCAGCGCCGGAAACGGCCGGGCGTGCAGCTCGTTCACCAAGGCATAGCGCAGGGGATGGTCTTCGACTGGCATGGGGCTGGCTCCGATCCTCTGGCCCGACGCTAGTCGGCGCAGCGGAGGCCGGGAAGCGGATTTGCCGGGCTGCGACCGCAGAGCGCGGGAATACATCGGCATACTGGCAGCGATGCCGCAGCCCGGAATGCGAACGCCCCGCCGGAGGGGCGGGGCGTTGCTTCGGGCATCAAGCGGATCTCAGTCGATCATCGGCAGCAGGCTGTCGAGCGACTTCTTGGCGTCGCCGTAGAACATCCGGGTGTTCTCCTTGTAGAACAGCGGGTTCTCGATGCCGGAATAGCCGGTGCCCTGCCCGCGCTTCGACACGAACACCTGCTTGGCTTTCCAGACCTCCAGCACCGGCATCCCGGCGATGGGCGAGTTCGGGTCTTCCTGCGCCGCCGGATTGACGATGTCGTTGGAGCCGATGACGATGGCGACGTCGGTCGAGGGGAAATCCTCGTTGATCTCGTCCATCTCCATCACGATGTCATAGGGCACCTTGGCCTCGGCCAGGAGCACGTTCATGTGCCCCGGCAGACGGCCCGCGACCGGGTGGATGGCGAAGCGCACGGTCTTGCCCTTGGCGCGCAGCTTGCGCGTCAGCTCCGACACCGACTGCTGCGCCTGCGCCACGGCCATGCCGTAGCCCGGCACGATGATGACCGAATCCGCGTCGTTCAGCGCGGCGGCCACGCCCTCGGCATCGATGGCGATCTGCTCGCCCGCGATCTCCATCGCCGGGCCCGTCGCGCCGCCGAAGCCACCGAGGATCACCGAGATGAACGAGCGGTTCATCGCCTTGCACATGATGTAGCTCAGGATCGCGCCCGACGAACCGACCAGCGCGCCGGTGACGATCAAGAGGTCATTGCCTAGCGTGAAGCCGATCGCCGCCGCCGCCCAGCCCGAGTAGCTGTTCAGCATCGACACCACCACCGGCATGTCGGCGCCGCCGATGCCCATGATCAGATGCCAGCCGATGAAGCCCGCGATCAGCGTCATCAAGAGCAGCGTCCAGACGCCCGCGCCGTTGAAATAGACCACCAGCAGCACGATCGAGGCAACCAGCGCCGCGGCGTTGATCATGTGCCCGCCCGGCAGCTTCTTCGGCTTGCCGTCGACCTTGCCCGCCAGCTTGCCGAAGGCCACCACCGAGCCGGTGAAGGTCACGGCGCCGATGAAGATGCCGAGGAAGACCTCGACCTTCAGGATCGAGATCTCCACCCCGGTCTTGTGCGCCAGCACGGCGGCGAAACCGGCGAGGTTGGTCATGTCGAGCCCGGCCGCCTTCTGCGCCATCACCGAGGACAGCTCGAGCTGCGCGTTCAGGCCGATGAACACCGCAGCAAGGCCGACGAAGCTGTGCAGCGCCGCCACCAGCTGCGGCATCTCGGTCATCTCGACCTTCTTGGCGACATACCAGCCCGCCACCGACCCGGCGAGGATCATCACCGCGATGATGACGTAATGCCCCATGCCCGGCCCGAAGACCGTCGCCGCCACGGCCAAAGCCATGCCGACGATGCCGTACCAGACGGCGCGCTTTGCGCTCTCCTGCCCCGAAAGGCCGCCGAGCGAGAGGATGAAGAGGATGGCCGCGGCGATATAGGCGGCGGATGTCAGTCCGATGCTCATCGGGGCCTCCTTAGGATTTCTGGAACATGGCAAGCATCCGGCGCGTGACCAGGAAGCCGCCGACGATGTTGATCGAGGCGATCAGCACCGAGATTGCCGCAAGGATCACGACCAGCCAGTTGCCCGAGCCGATCTGCAGCAGCGCACCGAGGATGACGATGCCCGAGATGGCGTTGGTCACCGCCATCAGCGGCGTGTGCAGGCTGTGCGAGACGTTCCAGATCACCTGGAAGCCGATGAAGCAGGACAGCGCGAAGACGATGAAATGCGACATGAAGCTCGCGGGGGCATAGATCCCCACCAGCATCAGGAGCGCCGTGCCCACGGCCAGCAGCGTGACCTGGCTCACCGTCGCCTTGCGGAAGGCGGCAGTCTCCTTGGCGCGTTTCTCCTCCGGCGTCAGCTCCTTGGCCTTCTCCTTGGGTTTCTGCGCCGCGATGGCCGCGATCTTCGGCGGCGGCGGCGGGAAGGTGATCGCGCCGTCATGCGTCACGGTCGCGCCGCGGATCACGTCATCCTCCATGTTCTGCACGATCACCCCGTCCTTCTTGGGCGTGAGATCGGTCAGCATGTGGCGGATGTTGGTGGCATAGAGCGTCGAGGATTGCGCCGCCATCCGCGAGGGATAGTCGGTGTAGCCGACGATGGTCACGCCATTGGGGCTGACCACCTTCTCGTCCGGCACCGTCAAGTCGCAGTTGCCGCCGCGCTCGGCGGCTAGGTCGATGACCACCGAGCCGGGCTTCATCATCGACACCATGTCGGCGAGCCACAGCTTCGGCGCGGGGCGACCGGGGATCAGCGCCGTGGTGATGACGATGTCCATCTCGGGCGCCAGCGCGCGGAACTTCTCCAGCTGCTTCTCGCGGAACTCGGGGGAGACGGCGCGGCATAGCCACCCGTGGCGGCCCCGTCCTGCGCCTCGGCGAAGTCGAGATAGACGAATTCCGCGCCCATCGATTCGATCTGCTCGGCCACTTCCGGCCGCACGTCGAAGGCATAGGTGATCGCGCCGAGGCTCGTCGCCGTGCCGATGGCGGCCAGACCCGCCACACCGGCGCCGACCACCAGCACCTTGGCCGGGGGCACCTTGCCCGCCGCCGTCACCTGTCCGGTGAAGAACCGCCCGAAGTTGGCCCCCGCCTCGATCACCGCGCGGTAGCCCGCGATATTGGCCATCGACGACAGCGCGTCCATCTTCTGCGCCCGGCTGATGCGCGGCACCATGTCCATGGCGATGACCGTCGCGCCCTTGGCCTTGCACTGCTCCAGAAGCTCGGCATTCTGCGCCGGCCAGAAGAACGAGATCAGCGTCTGGCCCGCGCGCAGCATCTCCGCCTCGGCAGGCTCCGGCCCGCGCACCTTCACCACCACATCGGCGGCGTCATAGAGCGCTTGGGCCGAGGGCAGCACGGTGACGCCCGCCGCCGCATAGCTGTCGTCGGAGAAGCCGGCCTTCGCCCCCGCCCCGGTTTCGATGACGCAGGTATGGCCCAGCTTCTGCAATTGCAGGGCCGAGTCGGGCGTCATGGCGACCCGCGCCTCGCCTGCGAAACTCTCTTTGGCTGCTCCGATCTTCAACAGTCTCTCCCCCTGTGGCGGCGCCGCGCGGCGCCGGATCAACATGCCGTGCTGTTAAACACCGCGACAGAAAAGATCACAAGCGGCTAGCGTCGCTGCGTCAATCTGAGGCTGAACGCTTGGGGAACGAAAGATCAGAGCCAGCGGCGGGTGGTTTTGCTCCATTGGGAGAAAGCCGGGCCGAAGCCCTCGGCCAGCCGCGCCTCCTCCGGCAGGATGAAGCGGCGGGTCAGCACCACCATGAGGAGCGGCAGCGCCAGAAGCCCGAGCGGCGCGTCGGCCCAGAGGAGGACGCCGAGGAGGACCAGCAGATCGCCGAGATAGATCGGGTTGCGCGACCAGCGGAACACCCCGTCGGTGACCAGCGCCGAGGGCGCGCGATGCGGCATCACCGTGGTCGCCGCCCGCCGCATCCGCTCCACCGCCAGCAGCATCAGCCCGAGCCCGGCAAGGATCGCCGCCGCCCCCAGATACCGCCCGACGGCGCCGAAGAGGTCGAGCGGCCAGAGCCGGTCGAGCATCAGGCCAAGAGCGATGCATAGCAGCGTCCACACCGGCGGATAATCGAAGTTCTTCACGCGCAACCCTCTCACCAGACCTCACGGCCCTTGCTGCCACGGTCGGCGCTTTCCCGAAAGTCCGTTCTTCACCCTTGAACCCGCCGCCGCTTCCTCGTTATCCCGCAAGCGGGGCCGCAGCCCGAGGGAGGGACCAGGATGACCGATTTCACCGCAACCCGCGCCATGTTCGACCTGCCGGAGGGGGTGATCTACCTCGACGGCAACTCGCTGGGGCCGCTGCCGCGCGCCGCCAAGGCCCGGGTGGCCGAGACCGTGGCGGCGGAATGGGGCGAGATGCTGATCACCGGCTGGAACAAGGCGGGCTGGATGGCGCAGCCGATGCGGCTCGGCGACCGGATCGGCCGGCTTGTCGGGGCCGAGCCGGGCACGGTGGTGGTGGGCGACACGCTGTCGATCAAGGTCTTTCAGGCGCTGGCCTCGGCGGTGCAGCTCCGCCCCGACCGGAAGGTGATCCTGTCCGACACCGGCAACTTCCCCTCTGATCTCTACATGGCCGACGGGCTCTGCCGGATGCTGGGTCAGGGCTACAGCCTGCGCACCGTCGCACCCGAGGCGGTCGAGGCGGCGATCGACGACAGCGTGGCGGCGATCCTGATCACCGAGGTGGATTACCGCACCGGGCGGCGGCATGACATGGCGCGGCTGACGGCGAAGGCCCATGCGGCCGGGGCGCTGGCGATCTGGGATCTGGCGCATTCGGCCGGGGCCGTCCCGGTCGATCTGGCCGGGGGCGGCGCCGATTTCGCCGCGGGCTGCAGCTACAAATACCTCAACGGCGGCCCCGGCGCGCCGGCCTTCATCTATGTCGCCCCGCGCCATGCCGAGGCGGCGCTGCCTGCGCTCTCGGGCTGGCTCGGCCATGCGGCGCCCTTCGCCTTCGATCTCGACTACCGCCCCGGGCCCGGTATCGAGCGGATGCGCGTCGGCACCCCGCCGGTGATCCAGATGGCGGCGCTGGAGGCGGCGCTCGATGTCTGGGACGGCGTCGAAATGGCCGATCTGCGGGCGAAATCGCTGGACCTGGGCGATCTCTTCATCAAGGGCGTCGAGGCCGCCTGCCCCATGCTCACCCTCGCCACCCCCCGCGCCCACGACGCGCGCGGCTCGCAGGTCAGCTTCCGCCACCCCGAGGGCTACGCCATCATGCAGGCGCTGATCGCCCGCGGCGTGATCGGCGACTTCCGCGCCCCCGACCATCCTGCGCTTCGGCTTCACCCCGCCTCTACATCGGCGCGGAGGAGGTGGGCCGCGCGGTGGAGATCCTCGCCGAGGTCATGGCGGGCGGCCTCTGGGACCGGGCGGAGTACCGCCAGCGCGCCGCGGTGACCTGAGCCGGGCGTGCCGTCCTCGGGGCCATCGAGGCCCCTCGGACGGCGCTGCCGCGGCGGGATCGGAGGCCGCGCGCCTCTGGCCGGCGGAAGATGAGTATTTGGGCAAGGAGAAACCGGGGACGCCTTGCCGCAGGGGTTTCGGCGGCGGGGCGGCGCCCCGGGGCCCGGTCAGGCTTTGACCCTGCCGCGGCGATGGTCTAGCGTGGGGCATCAGGCAATCCGGCGGCTCGAAGACCGCCCGCAGGCAGGAATTACGGAATGCAAGGCATCGGCATGAAACTGGCCTCGGCCACAATGGTGGCCCTGCTGCTGGGGGCCTGCGTGCCCAATGCGGCGCTGGTCGATGCGGGGCTGGCCGAACCGCCCACGCCGCAGCTGATCCCCGATGTCTACGCCGCCCGGGCCGACGGCACCTATACCGTGCCCGCCGTGCCGGTGGAGAAGGTGCCGGTGCAATACCAGCGCCAGTCGGTCTATTTCCCGACCGAGGAAGTCCCCGGCACCATCATCATCAATCCGCAGGCGCGGTTGCTGCATCTGGTGACCGGCAAGAACCAGGCGATCCGCTACGGCATCTCGGTCGGCGCCGCCGGTTTCGAATGGTCGGGCGAGGCGATCGTCGCCAACCGCCGGCCCTGGCCGACCTGGACCCCGCCGCCCGAGATGATCGACCGCAAGCCGGAACTGGCGAAATGGGAGAAGGGCCAGCCCGGCGGCCCGACCAACCCGCTCGGCGCCCGGGCGCTGTATCTCGAGACCAACGGCCGCGACTACGGCTACCGCATCCATGGCACGCCGGACTGGCAGTCGATCGGCCGCAACGCCTCCTCGGGCTGCATCCGGATGATCAACCAGGACGTGATGGACCTCTACGAGCGGGTTCCGGCGGGAGCCAAGGTCATCGTCATGACCCGCGACGGCCAGATGCCGAGCGGCCTGACCCTGCCGCCGCCCGCGCCGAAGAAGCCGAAGCCGGCGGTGGTGGCCGCGGTCGAGCCGAAAGAGGTCGTGGTGCCCTCGGGTCTCGGCAACCTGCCGATGCTGTCGCCGATGGGGGCTGCGGCGGAGCCTGACGAGGCTCCTGCCCCGGAAGCTCCCGCCAACCCGACCGCCGCTGACGACACGCCGCCGGCGGTGACGCCGACCGCGCCCGAAGCGCCGGCTGCGCCCGCGCCGCAGGCCGAAGCGCCCGTCACGACGACGCCGCTGCTGCCCGTGCCGGCGACAGGCGCCAGCGACTCGCTCTGAGAGCGGGTCGCCTTAGGTAAGTTCAGGGACTGAGCGGCGCGGGGGAACCCGCGCTGCGCCTGCAAAACGAACCGGCGCCCCGCTCCAAGCGGGTCGCCTTCCAAAACGGATCAGGCGCTGAGCCGCGCCGGGGCGAGCCCGTGGGCCCAGTCGCGCACCGCCTCGCCGAAGGCGGCGAACAGCGGCCGCGACACCGGGTCGGCGGCGGCGTTCCACTCCGGATGCCATTGCACCGACAGGGTGAAGCCGGGCGCATCCTTGACATAGAGCGCCTCGGGCGTTCCATCCGGCGCCCTGCCGTCGATGACGATGCGCGCGCCGGGCCGGTTCACCCCCTGCCCGTGCAGCGTGTTGGTCATCACCTCTTCCGCCCCCATCAGCCGGTGGAACACGCCGCCGGTGGTGAAGCGCACCGGGTGGCGCAGGGCGAATTTCTCCTCGATCGTGCCATCGGGCGGCATGCGGTGGTTCATCCGTCCCGGCAGGTCGCGGATCTCGGGGAAGAGCGTGCCGCCCATCGCCACGTTCACCTCCTGGAAGCCGCGGCAGATGCCGAGGAAGGGCTGGCCGCGCTCGACGCAGGCCCGCACCAGCGGCAGGGTGATGGCGTCGCGCTCGCGCTCGAAACAGCCATGCGCCGGAGTCTCGTCCTCGCCATATTCCGACGGGTGGACATTGGGCCGGCCGCCGGTCAGGAGGAAGCCGTCGCAGAGCTCGAGCAGCTCCTCGACCGAGACGAAATTCGGGTCGGTCGGGATGATCAGCGGCAGGCAGCCGGAGACGAGGGCGACCGCCTCGGTGTTCATCGTGCCGCCGGCATGGACGGGGTAGGTGTCGTTCAACAGCGACATGTTGCCGATGATGCCGACGACGGGTCGAGCGGAAGTCGGGCGGCAGGCGGAGGGGCGGAGCATTTCTGGGCCGGGGTTTGTTCGGAGCATGGGTTAAGAATAGGGGCTTGTGACGCTTCGGTGAAGGGGCAATCCCGGGAAGAACCGCTCGTGACCGCACAGACTGCCTGAGGATTGTGCAGCGCAGGGCGCAAGCGGCAGGGAACCGGCCGCCCGGCGGACAAGGCTCACGGGCTCGTGACTTGCCTTCCCGCCGCCGGAAGGTCGGATCGATAGGCAACAACAACAGGAGATCGCCATGACCCCGCTTCGTCTCGCCCTCGCCGCCCTCGCGCTGGGCGCCGCCCCCGCCCTCGCGCAAGATATGGACCACTCGGGCCACGCCATGACCGGCGACAGCCCGTCGACCATGGCCTACCAGCAAGCCAACGAGGCGATGCACGGCGGGATGGGCATCCCCTATACCGGCGATGCGGATGTGGATTTCATGCGCGGCATGATCCCGCATCACGAGGGTGCCGTCGCCATGGCCAAGGTGGTGCTGGAGCATGGCTCCGACCCGGAGGTGCGCAAGCTGGCCGAGGAGGTCATCGCGGCGCAGGAGGCCGAAATCGCCTTCATGAAGGACTGGCTCGCCAAGCACGGCCAGTAAGAGGGCTCAGTTCCCCGCGGCTTCGGCCAGCGCCGGGCGGATCGTGTCGTTCAGCGACCGCTCGGTGATCGGACCGGCGAAGCGCAGCACGATCCGGCCCTCGCCGTCGATCACATAGGTCTCGGGCACGCCATAGACGCCCCAGTCCAGCGCCATGCGGCCGCTGTCGTCGGCCCCCATGTCGGCGAAGGGATTGCCGAGCTCGGCGAGGAAACCCAGCGCGTTCTCCGGCTTGTCCTTGTAATTCACCCCGTGGATCGTCACGCCCTCCTCCGCCAGCGCGGTCAGCGAGGGATGTTCCGCCCGGCAGGGGGCGCACCAGCTGGCCCAGTAGTTCACCAGCTTCACCCCGGGCTCGCGCAGCGAGGCGTCGGTGAAGGGCGCGCCCTCGCCCAGCTGGGTCAGCTGCACCGCCGGCGCCTGCTTGCCGGTCAGCACCGAGGGCAAGCCGTCCGGATCCTCGCGCTGCATGCCGATGTAGAACATCGCCGCCAGCCCGGCGAAGATCACCGGGGGGGCCAGCATCAGAACCTTAGCCATTGCGCCTTGCCTGCCGTTCTTCCAGATCGCGCAGCACGCGCTGCACCCGCTTGCCACGCCAGAGGCTGAGCCCCACCAGCGCCAGAATGAGCCCGATCGACGCGCCATAGGCCGTCAGCACCGCGGCCGCGTATTTCCCCAGATCCGGCATCATGCCATGCGGTCCCGCGCCAGCAGCGCCTGCACCCGGCGCGCACGGATCTCGGTCCGGGTGCGCAAGAGCACCAGCGTCAGGAACAGCGCGACGAAGCCCGCGATGCAGATCAGCAGCGGGAAATAGAACACGTCCGACACGTTCTCTTCCTTGTCGAGGCTCAGCGAGGCGCCCTGGTGCAGCCCCTGATTCCAGAAGTTCACCGCATAGCGGCTCAGAAGCGCGAAGACCGAGCCCACGAGGCAGAGCACCGAGGTGAGATCCGCCGCCGTATCCGGCGTGTCGATCGCCTGCCAGAGTGCGATATAGCCCAGATAGAACAGCCCGAGGATCAGGAAGGAGGTCAGCCGCGGGTCCCAGGCCCACCAGGTCCCCCACATCGGCTGGCCCCAGACGGCGCCCGTCACCAGCGCCACCAGCGTGAAGGTCAGCCCGATCGGCGCCGCGGCCTTGGCCGCCAGCGCCGAGACATGGTGCCGCCGGATCAGCCAGATCAGCGAGGTCACCAGCATCATCATCCAGGCATTGATCGCCATCAGCGCGGCGGGCACATGCAGGTAGATGATCTTGACGGTGGAGCCCTGCTTGTAGTCGTCGGGCGTGAAGAAGAAGCCCCAGATCAGACCCGTCGCAAGGCAGATCACGGTCAGCGCGCTCACCCAGGGAAGGATGGCGGCGGAGGTCGTCATGAACCTCTTCGGATTGGCATATTCCCAGATCGACATGGCGTCCCGACTAGGGCCTCCCGCTTTACGATGCAAGCCTAGCATGCTGATTTCACCGAAGGTTGACGCGGATTGCCGCAGCCGAAGCGAAGGGCAAGAGCGCCGTCACCGCCAGCGTGATCCCGGCCAGCAGCAAGAGCGGCGCGCCGACTTCCAGCCCCGCAGCACCGCGCTTCACCACCTCGGCCCCGAAGATCAGCGTCGGCACGTAGAGCGGCAGCACCAGCAGGCTCAGAAGCAGCCCGCCGCGCTTCAGCCCCACGGTCAGCGCCGCGCCGAAAGCGCCGATCACCGACAGCGCCGGCGTGCCGAGCGCCAGCGATGCCACGAGCCAGAGATAGCCCTGCGGTGGCAGGTTCAAAAGCAGCGCCAACACCGGCGAGGCCAGCGTCAGCGGCAATCCGGTCACCGCCCAATGCGCCAGCGATTTCACCGCGACCGCGCCTTCCAAAGGCATCGGCGCCGTGGCGAGGAGGTCGAGCGATCCATCCTCGAAATCCAACGCAAAGATCCGGTCCAGCGACAGAAGGCAGGCCAAGAGCGCGCCGACCCAGAGGATGCCCGGCGCGATCTTCGCCAGCGTCGCCGGCTCCGGGCCGACGCCCAGCGGCACCAGCACCGCCACCAGCAGGAAGAAGGCCAGCCCAAGGCCGAAGCCGCCGCCGGCCCGGATCGCCAGCCGCAGGTCGCGCAGCAGAAGGGCGATCATGCGAAATCCCCGCCGAACGGGTCGTCATCCGTCCCCTCGGGCCGCAACTCGGCGCGGAACGGCGTCAGGTCCAGCACCTCGGCCTCCAGCCCCAGATCGATATGCGTGGCGATCAGCGCCGAACCGCCTTCCGCCAGATGCGCCCGCACCACATCGCCGAACAGCGCCACCGAGGCCGCGTCGAGCGAAACGGTGGGCTCGTCCAGCATCCACAGCGGCCGCCCCGTCACCAGAAGCCGCGCCAACCCCAGCCGGCGCTTCTGCCCGGCGCTCAGGTTCTGCGCCTGCCGGTCGGCCAGCGCGCCGAGGTTCATCCGCGCCACCGCCGCCGCCACATCGCGCGTACCATAGACCGCGGCCCAGAAGCTGAGGTTCTCGGTGACGGTCAGGGTCGCCTTCAGCCCATCGGCATGGGCGGCATAGGCGATGACCTCCGGCTGCATCGAGATCCGCCCCGCCACCGCCGGCTGCAACCCGGCCAGCGTGCGCAGAAGCGTGGTCTTGCCGATGCCGTTCGGCCCGCGCAGGATCAGCGCCCGCCCCGCGCCGAGCGTGAAGCCGACGCGCTCCAGCACGGTGACGCCGCCACGGGCGCAGGCAAGGTCGGTGACTGTCAGGTCCATCGCCCTGCCCTAGCGCATCTTTTTCATTACGGAAAGCTCAGACCGGCAGCAGCAGGACGGCGATCCGCCGCCCCTCCGACAAGAGCACGTTGTAGGTCCGGCAGGCCGCGGGCGAGGACATCACCTCCACCCCCATGCCCGCCGCCTCCATCGTGTCGCGGAACGCCTTCGGCACATGGGCCACATCGCCCCCCATGCCGACGAACAGCACGTCGATCCGCCCGACAAGGGTCATCGGCGTCTCGGTATCCTCGAGCCCGCCCCAGCCGCCGGCGCCCCAGGGCGAGATCAGGCAGGCGCCCTCCAGCCGCTGGCCGCCGATGCGGAAGAAGCCGGGGCCATAGCCCTCGATCGGCATGGCCTCGTCATAGGTGATCTCGGTCAGCTGCACCGCCGCCTCCTCAGTTCTCCGCCTCGGCGAAACGGGTGCCGGCCGGGCTGTCCTGCTTCGGCCCGCCGCGGTCCACGCCCAGCATCAGCACGATGTTCTTGGCGACATAGAGCGTCGAATAGGTGCCGACCACCACGCCGAACATCATGGCGAAGACGAAGCCGCGCAGCACGTCGCCGCCGAAGACCAGCAGCGAGGTCAGCGCGATCAGCGTGGTCAGCGCCGTCATGATCGTCCTGCTCAGCGTCTCGTTGGTGGTGAGGTTCATCAGGTCGCGCAGCGGCATCTTCTTGTATTTCGGCAGGTTCTCGCGAAGCCTGTCGAAGATCACCACGGTATCGTTCACCGAATAGCCGAGGATGGTCAGCAGCGCCGCCACGATGGTCAGGTCGAACTTGATCTGGAAGATCGCGAAGATGCCCACCGTCAGCAGCACGTCATGCACCAGCGCCGCCACCGTGCCAACGGCGAACTGCCACTCGAACCTGAGCCAGACATAGATCCAGATCCCCGCCGACCCCGCGGCCACCGCGAGGAGCGCCGACCAGATCAGCTCGGCCGAGACCTTCGGCCCCACCGATTCCACCGACGGGAAGGTGATCGCCGGATCGACCGCGCGCAGCGCCGTCTCGATCGCGCCGATCACCTCGGGCGTGATCGCCTCGGCGCCGTCCTGCGCCTCGATCCGGATCATGGCGACATGCTGGTCCGGCCCGAAGGTCGGATCGAACACTTCCGAGATGGTCACATCGCCCAGCCCCAGCGTCTGCATCGCCGTGCGGTATTCGCCCACATCCACCGCCTGCGTCGATTCCGTGCGGATCGTGGTGCCGCCGCGGAAGTCGATGCCGAAGTTCAGCCCGAACACCGCCACCGCCAGCAAGGACAGCACCACCGCCACCAGCGAGGCGCCGAAGGTGACATACTGCCAGCGGAAGAAGTCGATGGTGGTCTTTTCGGGAACAAGTCTCAGCCGCATGGGAATTCCTTACACGACGATGGACTTGGGGCGCCGGAACGCCAGCCAGGTCGCGATGATGAGTCGGGTGACATAGACGGCGGTGAACATCGAGGTCAGCACGCCGATCCCCAGCGTCACGGCGAAGCCGCGCACCGGGCCCGAGCCGATCCAGAACATGATGACCGCGGTCAGGATCGCCGTGATGTTGCTGTCGACGATGGCCGACAGCGCCTTCTCGAAGCCGATCTCGATGGCGCGCGACGGTCCCTTGCCCTGACGGATCTCCTCGCGGATTCGCTCGAAGATCAGCACGTTGGCGTCCACCGCCATGCCCATGGTCAGCACGATCCCGGCGATGCCCGGCAGCGTCAGCGTCGCCCCGATCACCGAGAGCACGGCGAAGATCAGCGCGATGTTGATCGCCAGCGCCACATTGGCCATCACCCCGAACCAGCCGTAGCAGGCGATCATGAAGAACACGACCGCGACCATGCCGATCACCGAGGCGAGGCTGCCCGCGTCGATGCTGTCCTGCCCGAGTTCCGGGCCGATGGTCCTCTCCTCCAGCCAGGTCATCTCGGCCGGCAGCGCGCCGGCGCGCAACAGGATGGCGAGCTCGGTCGATTCCTCCACCGAGAAGTTGCCGGTGATGATGCCCGACCCGCCGGGGATGTGGCTCTGGATCACCGGGGCCGAGATCACCTCCTCGTCCAGCACGATGGCGAAGGGCGCGCCGATGTTGTTGGCGGTGTAATCGCCGAAGGCGCGCGCGCCCGCCGGATCGAAGCGGAAGTTCACCGCCGGCCGGTTGTTCTGGTCGAAGGCCGGCTGGGCGTCGACGAGGTCTTCGCCGGTCACCACCGGGGTCTGTTCGATGATGTAGTAAACGCCCGGTTCGTCGGCGGCGGGCAGCAGCAGGTTGCGCGGCCCCGGGTTGGCCCCGGCGTCGGTGGTGCGGTTCACCACCGGGTTGAAGGTCAGCTTGGCGGTGGTGCCGATCAGCGCCTTCAGGTCGGCGGCCGAGCCGATGCCCGGCACCTGGATCAGGATCCGGTCCTCGCCTTGGCGCTGGATCGTCGGCTCGCGGGTGCCGACCTCGTCGACCCGGCGGCGGATGATCTCGAGGCTCTGCTGGATGGTGCGGTTGTCGGTCGCGGCCCGCTCGGCCGGCGACAGTTGCACCACCACCGTGTCGCCCTCGGCCGTCACCTGCAGGTCGGTCTGGCCGACGCCGGTCAGCGTCACCAGGGGTTGCGCCAGCGCCTGCACCGCGGTCAGCGCCTGCTGCATGCCTGCCGGGTTCTCGATCGCCACCCGCAGCACGCCGGGCGGCGAGGGCTGGCGGCGTACGTTGCCGACCTGATCGCGCAGTGGCCTGAGCGCGTCGCGCACATCGGGCCACATCGCGTCGATCCGGCTGGCGTAGACGTCGCCGACCTGGACCTCGGCCAGCAGATGCGCGCCGCCCCGCAGGTCAAGCCCGAGGTTCACCAGATCCGAGGGCAGCCAGTCCGGCCATTGCCCCAGCGCCGCGGTCTGTTCGGGCGTGGCCGTGCCCCCGGCGGCCGCGATGGCCGCCGCGGCGTCGTTATGACCCTCCACCCGCGAATAGAACATGTTCGGCATCGCGTAGAGGATGCCGAGGGCGCAGATCGCCCAGATCAGAAGGCGTTTCCAGAGCGGGATATGGATCATCGGTCAGGTCCGGTTCAGGCGGCGGGTTCGGTCTTGGACATGACCTGCACGATGGTGGCTTTCATCACCCGCACCTTCACGCCCTCGGCAATCTCGACTTCGACGACGCCGTCCTCATGGACCTTGGCGACCTTGCCGATGATGCCGCCGCCGGTGACGACCTGGTCGCCGCGACGCAGCGCCTCGACCATCAGCTTGTGTTCCTTCAGCTTCTTCTGCTGCGGACGGATCAGCAGGAAATACATGATCGCGAAGATGAGGATCAGCGGCACGAAACTGGTGAAAGCGCTGGCGGCGCCGCCGGCGGCCTGTGCGTAAGCAGGGGTCACAAACATGAATCGTCCTCTTGGTTTACCGGGGTTTTCCCCCGAAATTCGGTGGCGCACCCTATCCACGGGGGGATCGGAAGGCAAGCGAACCCCTTTGGACCTACAATCCCCGCTGCCGCAACGGAAGTCACGGATGCGACAACGCAGCGGGGCCTTCTGCAAAACAAACCTGCACGCCGCAGCGAAGCATGATAAGCCGAGGCTGCATCTTGCGTCCCTTCCCTGCGGTTCGACTCCTTCTGCGGCGGCCCCGGATCTTCCGCGCCCGCGCGCGTGTCCCTATTTTGTGCGTTTGCGCAGGAAGACCTTTCAATGACCGCTTCGACCTCGCCTGCCGATCTCTCCGTCGATCTGGCGCTTGCCGTCATACTGACCTCCGACGCGCCGCTGTTGCTCCTGAACAGTGATCTTGCGGTCGTCGCCGCCAGCCGCTCCTTCTGCCGCGCCTTCCGCATCGACCCGATCACCATCACCGGGCTGAAGGTCTCGGCGCTGGGGAGCGGCGAATGGGATATCCCCCAGCTCGAGTCGCTGCTGCAGGTCACCGCCTCCGGCGCCGCGGCAGTGGAGGATTACGAGATGGACCTGCGCCGGCCCGGCCAACCGATCCGCAAGCTTCTGGTGAATGCGCATCGGCTGGAACAGGGCAGCGAGGGCCGGACGCTGGTGCTGCTCTCGGTCTCTGACCAGACCGAGGCGCGGGCCCGCGACGCCCACAACGAGGATCTGATGCGTGACAAGGCCACGCTGATGGCCGAATTGCAGCACCGCGTCGCCAACAGCCTGCAGATCATCGCCAGCGTGCTTATGCAGAGCGCCAAGCGGGTGCAATCCGACGAAACCCGGACCCATCTCTACGATGCGCACAACCGGGTGATGTCGGTCGCCGCGCTGCAATCGCAGCTGTCCGCGGCGCAGGTCGAGGATGTGGAGTTGCGGCCCTACTTCACCAATCTCTGCCGCAGCATCGGCTCCTCGATGATCCGCGACCGCGACTCGGTGATCCTCGAGGCGGTGGTCGACGGCAGCGTGGTGAAGGCCGAGGCCTCGCTGAACCTCGGGCTGATCGTCACCGAGCTGGTGATCAATGCCCTGAAACACGCCTTCCCCGGCCAGCGCAGCGGACGCATCACCCTCGACTTCCGCTCGAAGGGCGAAGACTGGACGATGACCGTCACCGATGACGGCATCGGCATGCCCGGCGCCGAAGCCGACGCCAAGCCGGGCCTCGGCACCAGCATCGTCAAGGCGCTGACCACCCAGCTCGACGCGACCGTCGGCGCCACCGATGCCCGCCCCGGCACCATCGTCACGGTCCGGCACCTCGCCGCGGACGGCGCCTTCCGCACGTCGGGCGCCGCCGCGGCCACGGAAGCGGTCTGACCCGCAGCCGATGCGGCAGAAGTTACCAATTCGTTAACAGATTTCGGGTATATCAGCAATTACAGTTACTTGCCCGCCTTTTCACGCGTGAAAATTCCCGGTTCACCTGAGCCCCGCAATCGGGCATACCTTGCCCCGGACAAGAACCCCGAGGTCTCCCATGCACGACATCCGCGCGATCCGCGAAAACCCCGCAGCCTTCGACGCCGCCCTCGCCCGCCGGAACCTGCCGGGCCAGTCGCGCGAGATCCTCGCCCTCGACGAGGCCCGCCGCGGCAAGATCCTCGCCGCCGAGACCGCCGCCGCCGAACAGAACCGCGCCAGCAAGGAAGTCGGCGCCGCGAAAGCCGCCGGCAACGATGCCGAATTCGAACGGCTGCGCGCCCTCGTCGCCGACAAGAAGGCCGAGATCTCCCGCCTCACCGAAGAGGCGAACGCCGAGGATGCGAAACTGCGCGACCTCCTGCTGACGATCCCCAACCTGCCCCACCCCGACGTCCCCGTCGGCGCCGACGAGACGGAAAACGTCGAGCTCCGCCGCTGGGGCACGCCGCGCGGCTTCAACTTCGCCCCGCGCGAACATTTCGACATCCCCGCCGTGAAACCCGGCATGGATTTCGCCACTGCCGCCAAACTCTCCGGCTCGCGCTTCGTCGTGCTGAAAGGCGCCGTCGTCCGCCTCCACCGCGCCCTGGCCCAGTTCATGCTCGACACCCACGTGGCCGAGCACGGGCTGACCGAGATGTGGACCCCGGTCCTCGTCAAGGAAGAGGCGATGTATGGCACGAACCAGCTGCCGAAGTTCGCCGAGGACAGCTACCAGACCACCAACGGCTGGTGGCTGATCCCCACCTCCGAGGTCACGCTGACCAACACCGTCGCCGGCGAGATCCTCGAGGCGGCGAGCCTGCCGATCCGCATGACCGCCCTCAGCCAGTGCTTCCGCTCCGAAGCGGGCTCGGCCGGCAAGGACACCTCCGGCATGCTGCGCCAGCACCAGTTCGAGAAGGTCGAGATGGTCTCGATCACCACCCCCGACGCCAGCCTCGCCGAACACGACCGCATGACCCGCTGCGCCGAGGCGATCCTGGAAAAGCTCGGCCTGCCCTACCGCACGATCGTGCTCTGCACCGGAGACATGGGCTTCGGCGCGCAGAAGACCCATGATCTCGAGGTGTGGCTCCCCGGTCAGAACACCTACCGCGAGATCTCCTCGGTCTCGGTCTGCGGCGATTTCCAGGCCCGCCGGATGAACGCCCGCTTCCGCCCCGTCGGCGAGAAGCCCGAGTTCGTCCACACGCTGAACGGCTCCGGCCTCGCCGTCGGGCGCTGCCTGATCGCGGTGCTGGAGAACGGGCAGCAGGAGGATGGCTCGGTCGAGCTGCCCGAGGTGCTGCACCCCTATCTCGGCGGCAAGACCCGGATCAGCGCCGCTGGCGTGCTGGAATGACGAAGGGGGCCGCGGCCCCCTTTTTCCTGCCGGTCGTCAGCGGCCCCAGATCACCTGAACGTAATTCTCGGTTTCCTGATAGGGTGGGATGCCGGCATGTTTCTCCACCGCCGCCGGACCGGCGTTGTAGGCGGCGAGCGCCAGCGGCCAGGTGCCGAACTTGCCGTACATCATCTTCAGGTAGCGCGCCCCACCCTCGAGGTTCTCATGCGGGTTGGCGATATCGACCCGCAGCAGCTGCGCCGTGCCGGGCATCAGCTGCGCAAGGCCGGTCGCGCCCTTGGGCGAGACGGCCGAGGGGTTCCAGCCGGATTCCTGCTGCACGAGCCGCAGGAACAGCGCCTCAGGTACGCCATGCTTGCGGGCGGCGGCCTTTGCGACCTCGAGGTATTGGCCCTTGTAGCGCCCGGAATAGCTGCGCACCGGCGCCTCGGGCAGGACCGGCACCTTGGGCTTCAGCCGCTCCGAATTCTCGTATTGCCGCGCGAGCCGCGTGTCGAGGAGGCGCGCCTGCGACTTGAACAGGCTGCCGCGATTCTTGCTGGATTCGGAGAGGGTCAGCCCCTGGGCCTGTGACGTCCCCGCAGTTATTCCCGCTGCACCCAAGGAAAGAGCCGTAACGAAAACCGCACCAATCAGCCGCCGCATAATGTGTCGCCTTCATTATCCCTGCAGGGACTATACTTTTTTTCGCCCGCGACGCCAGAGTTTTGCGCGCAACCGCATGGCGAGCGGCAGAGTTGGCCCGCATCGCGTCCGGCCGGGCTGGTATGGGCCGGGTCGTCGGGTTATAGGCTTTTGGTAACCAATCCGGGCGAAGCTGCCCGGAAAATTCGGGATTCGGAGGAACGACATGGCGGGTTCGGTCAACAAGGTCATCATCATCGGCAACCTCGGTCGCGACCCCGAGGTGCGCAGTTTCCAGAACGGCGGCAAGGTGGTGAACCTGCGGATCGCCACCTCGGAGACCTGGCGCGACAAGGCCAGCGGCGAGCGCAAGGAGCGGACCGAATGGCATTCGGTCGCGATCTTCGACGAGAACCTCGCGAAAGTGGCCGAGCAGTATCTGCGCAAGGGCTCGACCGTCTACATCGAGGGCCAGCTCGAGACGCGCAAGTGGCAGGACCAGTCGGGAGCTGACCGCTACTCGACCGAAGTCGTGCTGCGCCCCTTCCGCAGCACGATGACCATGCTGGGCGGGCGCGGCGACAGCGGCGGCTCGGGCGGCGGGGCTGGCGGCGGTGGCGGCTACGAGGACCGCGGCGGCTATGACAATTACGAGGGTGGCGCGTCCTCGGGCGGCAGCTCGCGCGGCGGCGCGCCTGCGGGCGGCGGTGGCGGCCGGCGCACCGATCTGGACGACGAGATCCCGTTCTAAGCCAGCCCGTCTCCGGGCAGCTTCGCTCTCCACAGACGCCCCGCCCGGTCGCTCCAGGCGGGGCTTTTTCTCTTCAGTTTGAGATGCACGCTCCTTGATACTCCTCATCCAGATTGTGAGGATAGGACCGTAAATATCTGTATCCGTTAGGGTGCTCGATCCGACCCAACCGAAATCTTCCCCAGAGCTTTCGCCTGCCTCACTCCACCACCAGCCCTTGCCCTCACCCTGCCTTGCCCCTAGCCTCCGGCCCCGGACGCCTGACGCGACCCGAGGATCCCAATGACCGCCGCGCCTGTCCGCATGACCCAGACCAGCCGCGCCATTCTCTGGATGCTGCTGGCGATCCTGCTGTTCACCGCGATGGACGCGCTGGCCAAGACCGTGCTGCGCCAGGGCTATCCGACGCTGCAGGTGGTCTGGGCGCGCTATGCCGGGCAGACCCTCGTGGTGGCGCTGTTCCTGTTCCACCGGCTCGGCCCCCTGCTGCGCACCCGGCATCCCGGGCTGCAGGCGCTGCGCTCGCTGTTCCAGTTCGGGGCGACGGCGCTGTTCTTCGCCAGTCTCGGCTTCATCGGCCTCGCCGAGGCGACGGCGATCATGGACACCAACCCGGTGCTCATTACCCTCGGCGCTGCGCTGTTCCTCGGCGAAAGGCTCGGCCCGCGCCGGCTGTTCGGCATCGGCGCGGCGCTGGTGGGGGCGCTGATCGTGATCCGGCCGGGCTCGGGCGTCTTCTCGCCGGCAGCGTTGCTGCCGCTGGGGGCGGCGGTCTGCTATGCCGGTTACGCCATCGCCACCCGCAAGGTGGGCGCGACAGAGAATGCCTGGACCTCGCTCCTCTACTCGGCGCTCTTGGGCACGCTGGTCTCCACCGCGGCGCTGCCCTTGGTCTGGACGCCGATCGCCGCGGCGCATGTGCCCGGCTTCATCGGCCTGGCGCTGATCGGCACTGCCGGGCAATTCTGCCTGATCCGCGCCTTCACCATGACCGAGGCCTCGGCCGTGGCGCCCTTCGGCTATGTCGGGCTGGTCTTCGCCACCTTCTGGGGGATCGTGCTCTTCGGCGAATATCCCGACCGCTGGACGGTAGTGGGTGCGCTTGTGATCGTGGCGGCGGGACTTTATGTCTGGCGCCGCGAGACAAGGGCGTCGCGCAGCACCAGTTGAGGACAAATGGCAGGCAAGAACACCGGAGCCGGAGCCTGGATCGAGGACCGCGCGCTGCGGCTGCTGATCGGCGGCCTGCTCGCCCTGCCCTATGGCTGGCGGGTGCCGCTGTGCGGCTGGGTGATGTCGCGGGTGATCGCGCCGCTGGCCGGCTATGACCGCCGGGTGCGCGACAACCTGGCCCGCATCCTGCCCGACCTGCCCGAGGCCGAGGTGCGCCGGCTGATGCGCAAGGTGCCCGACAACGTCGGCCGCACCGTGATCGAGATCTATTCCGGGCAGGAGTTCGTCGCCCGCACCGCCTCCAACCCGCTGCATGGCGCGGGGGTCGAGCCCTTGGCCGAGGCCCATGTCCAGGGGCGGCCGGTGGTGCTGGTGACCGGGCATTTCGGCAATTACGACGCCAGCCGCGCCGCGCTGATCGCCCGCGGCTATCCGGTCGGCGCGCTCTACCGGCCGATGAACAACGCCTATTTCAACGAGCATTACGTCCGCGCGATGGAGAGCATCGGCAAGCCGCTGTTCCCGCGCGGCAAGCGCGGGCTGGCGGCGATGCTGC
>NZ_PZKG01000050.1 GCF_003034985.1 Cereibacter changlensis JA139 | reverse complement strand
TTTCTGTCCTAAAATATCCCACGGGGGTCCGGGGGTGTGAAACCCCCGGGCGCGGCCCGATCACATGCGCACGCGTTCGGCCTTGGGATCATACATCGGCGCCAGCGACGCCTCCGCCCGATGCCGCCGCCCGGCAATCTCGATCTCATAGACGGAACCCAGGACCTCCGCCTCGCTCTGCCCCTCGCAGGGCACATAGCCGAGGCCGATCGCCCCGCCGAGGTGATGGCCGTAGTTGCCCGAGGTCACGGTGCCGACGATCCGCCCGTCGCGCACCACGCCCTCGTTGTGGTAGATCATCGGCTCCGGATCGGTCAGCCGGAACTGCACCAGCCTGCGCGACAGCCCCGCCTCGCGCTTGCGCAGCACAGCCTCGCGGCCGAGGAAGTCGCCCTTGCCGGGCTTCACCGCAAAGCCCAGACCCGCCTCCAGCACGTGATCCTCGTCGGTGATGTCATGGCCGAAGTGGCGGAAGCCCTTCTCGATCCGGCAGCTGTCCAGCGTGTGCAGCCCGCAGAGCGTGACCTCCTGCTCAATCAGCGTCTCGAAGACATGCGCCGCCTGATCGGTGGAGACATAGATCTCCCAGCCGAGCTCGCCGACATAGGTCACGCGATGCGCGCGGGCGAGCCCCATGCCGATCTCGACTTCACGCGCCACGCCAAAGGGATGCGCCTCATTGCTGAAGTCGTTCGGGCTCACCGCCTGCATCACCTCCCGTGCCGCGGGACCCATCAGGCAGAGCACGGCCTCGGCGGCGGTGACATCGGTCACGACCGCGAAGGCCTCGCCCAGATGCCGCCGCAGCCAGGCCAGATCGCGCTGCAAGGTGGCGCCGGGCACCACCAGGAGGAAGGCCGTCTCCGACAGCCGCGTCACCGTCAGGTCGCTCTCGATCCCGCCGCGGGCGTTCAGCATCTGGGTGTAGACGATCCGCCCCGCCGCCACATCGACGTCATTGGCGCAGAGCCGCTGCAGGAAAGTGCAAGCGTCGCGCCCCTCCACCCGGATCTTGCCGAAGGAGGTCATGTCGAAGAGCCCGACCTTGCCGCGCACCGCCGCGTGCTCGGCCTTCTGGTTGTCGAACCAGTTCTGCCGCCCCCAAGAATAGCGGTATTCCCGCTCCTGCCCCTCGCGGGCGAACCAGTTGGCCCTTTCCCAGCCCGCGACCTCGCCGAAGACCGCGCCGCGCGCCTGCAGATGCGCGTGGATCGGGGAGCGGCGGATGCCGCGCGAGGTCTCGACCTGCCGGTAGGGGAAATGGTCGGCATAGAGCAGCCCCAGCGTCTCCGAGACCCGCTCCTTCAGGTAGCGGCGGTTCTTCTGGAATGGCTGGGCGCGGCGGATATCCACCTCCCAGAGGTCGAAGGGCGGCTCGCCCTCGGTGATCCAGGCGGCCAGCGCCATGCCCGCGCCGCCGGAGGAGGCGATGCCGATGGAGTTGTAGCCCGCCGCCACCCAGTAGCCGCCCAGCTCCGGCGCCTCGCCAAGGTAGTAGCGGTCGTCGGGGGTGAAGCTCTCCGGCCCGTTGAAGAAGGTATGCACGCCCGCCGTCTGGAACAGCGGCATCCGGTGCATTGCTGCTTCCAGAATGGGTTGGAAGTGATCGAAATCCTCGGGCAGCGAGTCGAAGCAGAAGTCCTCCGGGATGCCGCCCATCCCCCAGGGCTTGGCCTTGGGCTCGAAGGCGCCGAGCATCATCTTGCCCGCGTCGGACTTGTAATAGGCGCATTCGTCCGGCACACGAAGAACCGGCAAATGTCCAAGCCCGTCAATCGGTTCGGTGACGAGATAGAAGTGCTCGGCCGCATGCAGCGGCAGCGTCACGCCCGAGGCCGCGGCCAGATCGCGGCCCCACATGCCGCCGCAGTTGATCACCACATCGGCGGCGATATGGCCGCGCTCGCCGCCGCTCTCCCAATCCACCCCGGTGACGCGGCCCGCGCCTTGGGTCACCGCCAGCACCTTCACCCCCTCGACGATCCGCGCCCCGCGCATCCGCGCGCCCTTGGCCAGCGCCATGGCGATATTGGCCGGGTCGCATTGCCCGTCGAGCGGCAGATGCACCGCACCCACCACATCGCCGACCTCCAGATGCGGATACATCGCCTTCACCTCGGCGGGCGATATCTCCTGCACCGCCACATCGAGCGCGCGCGCCAGCGTCGCCTGCCTCAGCAGCTCCTCATGCCGCGCCGCCGTCAGCGCGACCGAGATGCTGCCCACCTGCCGCATCCCCGTGGCCACCCCGGTCTCGGCCTCGAGCCGGACGTAGAGATCGGCGGAATATTTCGCCAGCCGCGTCATGTTCTGCGAGCCGCGCAGCTGGCCGATCAGCCCCGCCGCATGCCATGTCGTGCCCGAGGTCAGCTGCTTGCGCTCCAGCAGCACCACATCGGTCCAGCCGGCCTTGGCCAGATGATAGGCGACCGAGCAGCCGGAAATCCCGCCGCCGATGATTACGGCCCGCGCCTGCTTCGGAATCTCAGCCATGTCTTGTCCCTTCGTCCCGCCCCGACGTCATGCCCGGATCCTCGCGTTCTGCGGGTCCCACACCGCCTGATCCGCCTGCACCACCGCCGGGAAGCGCTCGCCGAAGATCTCCACCTCCAGCGCGATCCCGGGCTCGGCCAGATCGGCGCGCACCATGCCCAGCGCCACGCAGGCCCCGGCGCGGTGCCCCCAGTAGCCCGAGGTCGTCTCGCCCACCACGGCGCCGCCGTGCAAGAGGGTCGACATATAGGGCGGGTCGGCCTCGCCCGCGGCGACGATCAGGCTGACGAAGCGCCGCTTCGGCGCGGCCTGCTTCTCGGCCAGCAGCGCCGCGCGGCCACGGAAGGCGGGCTTGGTGAAATCGATGAAGCGCTCCAGCCCGCCCTGCAGCACGGTGTAATCCGTGGACAGATCGCCCTTCCACGCCCGGTAGCCCTTTTCGATCCGCAGCGAGTTCAGCGCGAACATGCCGAAGGGCTTCAGCCCATGCCCAGCGCCCGCCGCCAGCACCGCCTCGACCACCTCGGGCGTATCCTCGATACGGCTGTGGATCTCCCAGCCGAGCTCGCCGGCGAAGGAGACGCGCAGCAGCAGCACCGGCCGCCCGGCGATCTCCGCCTCCTGCCAGCTGAGCCAGGGCCGCGCCAGATCGGCCCCCGTCACCCCGGCAAGGATCGCCCGCGAGGCAGGCCCGGTGAGGATCTGGCAGGACCAGCCATCGGTCTCGTCCTCCAGCCGCAGCCCCTCGGGCAGCGCCCCCAGCAGCCATTCCCGGTCATGCGCCTGCGCGGTGGCCGCGGTGATCAGCAGCACCTCGTCATCAGCCATCCGCGCCATCGACATCTCGGTGACGATCCGCCCCGCCTCGTCGGCGAAATACCCGAGGCCGAGCCGGCCGACCTTCGGCACCTTGCCGGTGATCTGCAGCGCCAGCCAGTCGGCGACCCCCGGTCCCGTCACCCGGAAGCGCGAGAATCCCGGCAGATCGAGCAGCCCCGCCGCATCGCGCACCGCCTCGCATTCCGCCTTCACCGCGCCGAACCACGGCCCTTCGCGGTCCCATGTCTGGGTTCCCGCCTCCGAGGTGTCGTCGCCCGGCCGCGCATACCACAGCGCCCGTTCCCAGCCGTTGTAGGCGCCGAACTGCGCGCCAAGGCCCGCCATGCGGTCATGCACCGGCGAGAGCTTCTTGCCCCGCCCCTCGGGCCAGCTGTGATGCGGGAAGTGGATGGCATATTCGTGACCATAGACCTCCATCCCCTTGGCGATGCAGTAGTCCCGATCCTCGAAGCCGGTGAAGCGGCGCGGATCGCAGGACCACATGTCCCATTCGGTCCGCCCTTCCGTCACCCATTCGGCCAGAACCTTCCCGGCGCCCCCCGCCCTGACAGATGCCGAAGGTGAAGACGCAGGCCTCATAGGCATCGGGCACGCCGGGCATCGGCCCGATCAGCGGATTGCCATCGGGCGTGTAGGGGATCGGCCCGTTGATCACCTTGGTCAGATTGGCCTTCTCCAGCAGCGGCACCCGCGCCATGGCGTCGGCGATATGCCACTCCAGCCGGTCGAGATCGTCGGGGAAGAGCTGGAAGCTGAAATCCTCCGGGAAGGGATCGTCCGGCGTGATCCAGTGCGCCCGGCAGTTCCGCTCATAGGGCCCGAGGTTGAAGCCCTGCTTCTCCTGCCGCAGGTAGTAGCTGGAATCGACGTCGCGCAGCAACGGCAGCTTGTGCCCCGCCTCCGCCGACCACGCGGCGAGCTCGGGGATCGCGTCGAACAGCATGTATTGATGGCTCATCACCATCATCGGGATGTCGCGCCCGAACCACTTGCCGACCTCGCGGGCATAATATCCCGCGGCATTCACCACCTTCTCGCAGCGGATCTCGCCCTTCGGCGTCTCCACCACCCATTCGCCGGTCTCGCGCCGCACCCCCGTCGCCGGGCAGAAGCGTTCGATCCGCGCGCCCAGGCTGCGCGCCCCCTTGGCCAGCGCCTGCGTCAGCTGCGCCGGGTCGATGTCGCCGTCATAGGGGTCATAGAGCGCCCCGCTCAGCCCCGTCGTCTCGAGGAAGGGATAGACGCTGCGGATCTCCTCCGGCCCCAGCACCTCCAGATCCATGCCCTGATAGCGCCCCATGCCGCGGACCCGCCGGAACTCCTGCAGCCGCTCCCGGCCGTGGCCCAGCCGGACGGAGCCGGTGACATGGTAGTTCATCGGGTAATCCACCGCCTGCCCGAGCCCGCGGTAGAGCTCGGCCGAATAGCGCTGCATGTTCATGATCGACCAGCTGGAGGAGAAGGTCGGCACATTGCCCGCCGCATGCCAGGTCGATCCGGCGGTCAGCTCGTTCTTTTCCAGAAGCACCGCATCGGTCCATCCGGCCAGCGCCAGATGGTAGAGCGCCGAGGCCCCCACCGCCCCGCCGCCGATGATGACCACACGCGCGCTCGTCGGAAAATCAGCCATGTCTGCCCCCTCTGTCGCCGCCCACTATCGGGCGCGCCGAGACGGCTTTCAATTCGGCCGCGAGCCCCCTATTGATCGAAAAACCCGATCAGGAGCAGCCATGCAGATCGAGCTTCTGGAGACCTTCCTCGACCTCGTCGAGACGCGCAGCTTCAACCGCAGCGCCGAGCGGCTCGGCGTCACCCAATCCACCGTGTCGGCCCGGATCGCGGCGCTGGAAACCGCGCTCGGCGCCCGGCTCTTCGACCGCTCCCGGGCCGGGACCGAGCCGACGATGGAGGGCCGCCGCTTCGAGCCGCATGCCCGCAGCCTGCGCCACGAATGGAACGAGGCCCGCCGCCGCATCCGCGTGCCCGGAGAGGCGGCGCATCTGGTGCGGCTCGGCATCCAGAACGATCTCGCCGCCCAGCATATCGGCGAATGGGTCGCCGACTTCCGCCGCGCCATCCCCGACGCCGCCTTCTACATCGAGCCGGACTATTCCACCCAGATGTGCGCCGACCTCCTCACCGGGCTGCAGGATTTCGCGGTGATGTTCGCACCCAAGCCGCATCCCGACCTGCATTTCACCAATGTGGGCGAGCTGCCCTATGTGATGGTCTCCTCCCGAACCGACCGCCGCGCCGAGGTGGCGCCCGACAGCTTCGTCTTCGCGCATTTCTCCAACGCCTTCGAAGCGATGCACCGCGAGCTCCTGCCCGAGCTCGCCGGCGCCCCGGTCTCGGTCGGGCAGAGCGCCACGGTGGCGGCGCTCCTCAACGCCATGGGCGGCGCGGGCTATGTGCTGGAAAAAACCGCGCAGCAGATGATCGGCACGGGGCGCTTCCGCCTCGTGGTCGATGCCCCGGTGCTGCGCCAGCCGGTCTATGCCGCGATGCACCTGCGCCACCGGATCAGCCCGATGCACCGCCGCCTGCTGCGCATCGTCCAACGCCACTTCGGCGCCCGCTGACCCTTCGGGTTTTTCTTGGGCCACGCATGCCCGGCCACCCTCCGCCCCGCCGCCGCTCTGTCCGCGGCAGCGCCGCGCGCGGGGGCTCGATGCCCCCAAGCGCGGCTCCCCCCGGCCCGCCGGCTCAGACCACCGTGCGCAGCCGATAGCCCGGCGCATAGGCGAGCCGCACTGTCGTCACCGGCAGATCCCGCTCCCAGGTGCTGCGCTCGACGATGAAGAGCGCCGCGCCCTCCGCCAGCCCCAGCACCTCGGCCTCCTCCGCGCTGGCCGAGGCGGCGGAGAAGGCGATGTCGCCGGTGGTATAGGGCACATGGCCCACCAGCCATTCATTGGCGCTGATCGCGGCGAAATCCGGGGCCGGGTCGGGCAGCACCGCGGGGTTCAGCCAGCGGTCCTCCAGCAGGAAGGGCCGCCCGTCCGCCAGATGCAGCGTCTTCAGCTGCAGGAGTTCCAGCCCCGGCGCCAGCCCCAGCCGCGAGGTGACCGGCGCCGGGGCCTCGCGCAGCCGCTGCTCCAGGAGGTGAAAGCCATAGGCCTGCCCCCGCCCCTCGACCTCGAGCCGGGTCACCGGGATGTCGAGCGTGGCGCGGCGCGGCGGCGAGAGCGCGACCCGGGTGCCCGCCTTGCGCCGACGCTCCAGCACGCCGGTCTCGGCCAGCTCGCGCAGCGCCCGGTTCACCGTGGCCCGGGCGCAGCCGAACTCCTGCGCCAGCGCCTCCTCGGTCGGGATCAGCGCCCCCGGCGCCCAGTCGCGGGCGTGGATGCGGCGCAGCACCTCGGCGCGGATCTCCTCCCAACCCTGCGGCGTCACAGGAGCCCCCGCAGCCGGGCCATCGCCCTACGGTAGCGCGCCTCGATCCCCTCGCGCCCCACATGCCGCCCCCCGCTCACCACGGGCCGCCCCGCCGACCAGACCTCCGACACCATCCGGTCGTCGCCCGCGAAGATCCAGGCGTCGAGCAGCGCATCGCCCTGCCGCCCCTCCAGATCGACGGCCCGCGTGTCCAGCGCCAGAAGATCGGCCCAGTCGCCGACGCGGATCGCCCCGCTCCGCCGCCCCGCCGCCTGCGCGCCCCCGGCCAGCACGCTCTCGTAGAGCAGCCGCCCGGTGGAGCGCTCCGGCTCCGCCAGCATCGCCCGCCCCCGGTCGCGCAGCCGCTGGGAGTATTCCAGCAGCCGCAGCTCCTCGGCCAGAGCGATGCGCACGTTGCTGTCCGAGCCCACGCCGAAGCGCCCGCCGGCCGCAAGCCAGCGCACCCCGTCGAAGATGCCGTCGCCCAGATTGGCCTCGGTGATCGGGCAGAGCCCGGCCACAGCGCCGCTCCGCGCCAGAGCCTCGGTCTCGGCGGGCAGCATCTGGGTGCAATGGATCAGGCACCAGCGCGCATCGACCGCGTGGTTGGCCAAAAGCCACTCCACCGGACGCGCACCGTAAGCGTCTGAGACTTCCTCGACCTCCGCCACCTGCTCGGCCAGATGCATGTGCAGCGGCCCGGGCAGCGCCGTCACCGCCGCCAGCCCCTCGCGGCTGACTGCCCGCAGCGAATGCGGCGCCGTGCCCAGCACCCCGTCGGCGGCAAGCCCGCGCCCCGCCGCCGCGCGCAGCGCCATGAACCGCCCGACGTCAGAGCCGAAGCGTGCCTGCCCCGGGCCCAGCGCCCGCCCGTCGCAGCCGCCCTGCTGATAGAGCACCGGCAGCAGCGTCAACCCACAGCCGGTCTCCGCCGCCGCCGCCACGATCCGCCCCGCCATCTCGGCCGGATCGGCATACGGCGCGCCGCCCGGCTGGTGATGCAGGTAGTGGAACTCGGCGACCGCGGCATAGCCCGCCTCCAGCATCTCCATCTGCACGAAGGCGGCGATGGCGCCGACATCCTCGGGCGTCAGCGCGTCGAGGAAGCGGAACATTAGCTGCCGCCATGTCCAGAAGCTGTCCTGCGCCGGGCCGCGCCGCTCGGTCATCCCGGCCATGGCGCGCTGGAAGGCATGGGAGTGCAGGTTCACCGGCGCGGGCAGAAGGCAGCCGAGCCCCCGTCCCGGCACGCCGGTCTCCACCGCGGCGATCCGGCCTTCCCGCAGGGTCAGCCGCACATCCCTTGCCCAGCCCTCGGGCAGCAGCGCCGTTTCGGCCCAGATCGTCGCGTCCTGCATGGCAAGCCTCTTGACAGGGTTTATTATGTGCAGACATATTAAATCCATGCGCAGACAAAAGGCAAGCGGCATGATGATTCTGGCCAATGCGACCGTGGCGACGATGCAGGGCGGCTACGGGCTGATCCCCGAGGGCTGCGTGGTGACCGAGGGCGAGACGATCCGCTGGGTCGGGCGCATGGCCGATCTGCCGCCGGAGTTCGACGGCCCGCGACAGGATCTCGAAGGGCGACTGGTCACGCCCGCGCTGATCGATTGCCACACCCATGTGGTCTTCGGCGGCAACCGCGCCGCCGAGTTCGAGATGCGGCTGAAGGGCGCGAGCTATGCCGAGGTGGCCCGGGCGGGCGGCGGCATCGTCTCCACCGTCAGCGCCACCCGCGCCGCCTCGGAGGCGGAGCTTCTGGCGCAGGCCCTGCCGCGCATCGACGCCATGCTGGCCGAGGGTATCGCCAGCATCGAGATCAAGTCGGGCTACGGGCTCGATATCGAGACCGAGCTGAAGATGCTGCGCGTCGCCCGCCGCATCGGGCAGGAGCGCAGGGTGCGCATCCTCACCTCCTTCCTCGGCGCCCATGCCGTGCCTGCCGAGTACAAGGACCGGGCCGACGCCTATATCGCCGAGGTCGCCCTGCCCGCCCTGCGTGCCGCCCATGCCGAGGGGCTGGTCGATGCGGTCGACGGTTTCTGCGAGGGCATCGCTTTCGCGCCCTCGCAGATCGCCGAGGTCTTCGGCGAGGCGCATCGGCTGGGCCTGCCGGTGAAGCTGCATGCCGAGCAGCTTTCCAACCTCGGCGGCGCGGCGCTGGCGGCGCGGCATGGCGCGCTGTCGGCGGATCATCTGGAATATCTCGACGATCTGGGCGTCGAGGCGATGGCCGCCGCGGGCACTGTCGCCGTCATCCTGCCCGGGGCGTATTTCACGCTGCGCGAACCGCAGGCCCCGCCGATCGCCGCCCTGCGCGCCCATGGGGTGCCGATGGCGGTGGCGACCGACTGCAACCCCGGCTCGTCGCCGATGACCTCGCTCTGCCTCGCGATGAACATGGCCTGCACCCTGTTCCGCCTGACCCCGGAAGAGGCGCTGCTGGGCGCCACCGCCCATGCCGCCCGCGCCCTCGGCCTCGGCGACGCCGGGACCATCGCCCCCGGCCTGCGCGCCGATCTTGCCGTCTGGGAGGCGCGGCACCCGGCCGAACTCAGCTACCGCATCGGCGCGACCCCGCTCCATGCCCGGATCTTCGGAGGCTCGCTTGTCTGAAACCCTCATCCCCGGCGCGACCACCCTTGCCCAGCTCGAACGGCTCTTCCGCGACGGCAGCGCCGCCCGGCTCTCGCCCGGGGCGCGCCCCGCGGTCGAGGCCGCCGCCGCCCGCATCGCCGAGGCCGCGGCAGGCGAGGAGGCCGTCTATGGCGTGAACACCGGCTTCGGCAAGCTCGCCAGCCTGAAGATCGCCGCCAAGGACACCGCCACCCTGCAGCGCAACCTGATCCTGTCGCATTGCTGCGGCGTGGGCGAGCCGATGCCCCGCCCGGTCGCACGCCTGATGCTGGCCCTGAAACTCCTCTCGCTCGGCCGCGGCGCCTCCGGCGTGCGCTGGGAGATCGTGGCGCTGCTCGAAGGCATGCTGGCCGAGGGCGTGACCCCGGTGATCCCCGCGCAGGGGTCGGTCGGCGCCTCGGGCGATCTCGCCCCGCTCGCCCACATGGCCGCGGTGATGATCGGCGCGGGCGAGGCGGAGATCGGCGGCGCGGTGCTGCCGGGCGCCGAGGCGCTGGCCCGAGCCGGGCTCGTCCCGGTGACGCTCGGCCCCAAGGAGGGGCTGGCGCTGATCAACGGCACCCAGTTCTCCACCGCCTATGCGCTGGCCGGGCTCTTAGACGGCTGGCGCGCGGCGCAGTCGGCGCTCGTCACCTCGGCGCTCTCCACCGACGCGATCATGGGCTCCACCGCACCACTCGAGCCCGAGATCCACAGCCTGCGCGGCCATCTCGGCCAGATCGAGGCCGCCGCCGCCCTGCGCGCCCTGCTCGACGGCTCCGCGATCCGCGAGAGCCACCGCGAAGGCGACACGCGGGTGCAGGACCCCTATTGCATCCGCTGCCAGCCGCAGGTGACCGGCGCGGCGATGGACGTGCTGCGCATGGCCGCCCGCACGCTGGAGGTGGAGGCCAACGCCGCCACCGACAATCCGCTGGTGCTGCAGAACGGCCGCATCGTCTCGGGCGGCAACTTCCATGCCGAGCCAGTCGGCTTCGCTGCCGACATGATGGCGCTGGCGCTTTCGGAGATCGGCGCCATCGCCCAGCGCCGGGTGGCGCTGATGGTCGACCCGACGCTCAGCTTCGACCTGCCGCCCTTCCTCACGCCGAACCCCGGCTTGAACTCCGGCCTGATGATCGCCGAGGTGACGACGGCCGCGCTGATGAGCGAGAACAAGCATCTGGCGACGCCCACCGTCACCGACAGCACCCCCACCTCGGCCAATCAGGAGGACCATGTCAGCATGGCCGCCCATGGCGCGCGGCGGCTCGGCCGGATGGTCGAGAACCTGAACGTCATCCTTGGCGTCGAGGCGATCTGCGCCGCGCAGGGCATCGACTTCCGCGCCCCGCTCGCCACCTCGCTGCCACTGCAGGGCGCCGTCGCCCGGCTGCGGCAGGAGGTGGCGACGCTGGGCGACGACCGCTACCTCGCCCCCGACCTCAAGGCCGCCGCCGCCCTCATCGCCTCGGGCGCGCTGACCGCCGCCACCGGCCTCGACCTGCCCGCCCTCAACCTGCCTGCCCACGTCTGACACCGCTGGAGCCCCCCATGAACAAACGTCACAACCTCCGCGACATCTACCCCCCGACCGGCACCGTGATCAGCGCCAGGAGCTGGCTGACCGAAGCGCCGATGCGGATGCTGATGAACAACCTGCATCCCGACGTGGCCGAGAACCCGCATGAGCTTGTGGTCTACGGCGGCATCGGCCGCGCCGCCCGCACCTGGGAGGATTTCGACCGCATCGTCGCCACTTTGAAGACGCTGGAGGAGGACGAGACCCTGCTGGTGCAATCGGGCAAGCCGGTGGGGGTGTTCCGCACCCACAAGGACGCGCCGCGGGTGCTGATCGCCAATTCCAACCTCGTGCCGCATTGGGCGACCTGGGACCATTTCAACGAGCTCGACAAGAAGGGCCTGGCGATGTACGGCCAGATGACCGCGGGCTCCTGGATCTACATCGGCACCCAAGGCATCGTGCAGGGCACCTATGAGACCTTCGCCGAGGCGGGCCGCCAGCATTACGGCGGCGACCTCACCGGGCGCTGGGTGCTGACCGGCGGGCTCGGCGGCATGGGCGGCGCCCAGCCCCTCGCCGCGGTGATGGCCGGGGCCTGCTGCCTCGCCGTCGAATGCGACGAGACCCGGATCGATTTCCGTCATCCGCACCCGCTACCTCGACGCCAAGGCTGCGAGCCTCGACGAGGCGCTCGGGCTGATCGCGGATTGGACGGCGAAGGGCGAGGCGAAATCGGTGGGGCTGCTCGGCAATGCCGCCGACATCTTCCCCGAGCTTCTGGCCCGGATGCAGGCCGGCGGCCCGCGTCCCGACATCGTCACCGACCAGACCTCGGCGCATGACCCCTTGAACGGCTACCTGCCGCAGGGCTGGACGGTGGCCGAGGCCAAGGCCGCGCGCGAGACCGATCCGAAGGCGGTCGAACGCGCCGCCCGCGCCTCGATGAAGACCCATGTGGCGGCGATGGTCGGTTTCTGGAACGCCGGCGTGCCGACGCTCGACTATGGCAACAACATCCGGCAGGTGGCGCTGGAGGAGGGGCTGGAGACCGCCTTCGCCTTCCCCGGCTTCGTCCCGGCCTACATCCGCCCGCTCTTCTGCCGCGGCATCGGCCCCTTCCGCTGGGCCGCCCTCTCGGGCGATCCGGAAGACATCTACAAGACCGACGCCAAGATGAAGGAGCTGTTCCCCGAGAACGCCGCCCTCCACCGCTGGCTCGACATGGCCCGCGAGCGGATCGCCTTCCAGGGCCTGCCGGCGCGGATCTGCTGGATCGGCCTCGGCGACCGGCACAGGGCGGGGCTCGCCTTCAACGAGATGGTCCGCTCGGGCGAGCTGAAGGCCCCGGTGGTGATCGGCCGCGACCACCTCGACTCGGGCTCCGTCGCCTCGCCCAATCGCGAGACCGAGGCGATGCGCGACGGCTCCGACGCGGTCTCGGACTGGCCGCTGCTGAACGCTCTCCTGAATTGCGCCTCGGGCGCCACCTGGGTCAGCCTGCACCACGGCGGCGGCGTCGGCATGGGCTTCTCGCAGCATTCCGGCATGGTGATCTGCGCCGATGGCAGCGACGACGCGGCGCGGCGGATCGGCAACGTGCTGTGGAACGACCCGGCGACCGGGGTCATGCGCCATGCGGATGCGGGCTATGGTGAGGCGCTGGATTGCGCGCGCGAGCACGGGTTGCGGTTGCCGGGGATCCTCGGGAACTGAGCGGCTTCCTCGGGGGCTGGCGTTGCAGGGGGGCTGTCTGCCCCCCTCGGGCTTCGCCCTCACCCCCCGAGGATATTTTTCGACAGAAAATGAAAGGTCAGAGCCGGATCGGGTTGCTCCAGGCGCGGCGGCCGGCGGCGTCGCGGATCGTCACGCGCAGGAAGCTGGAGGCCGCGAAGCGGGCGAGCGGGATGCGGGCGGTGGTCATGGACTGGCCGTGGAGGGCGGTGGAGGCGGTGCCGACGCCCTGCACGGTGACGGCGGTGACGGCGGAGCAGTCGACCTCGATGACATCGTCGGTCACGCGGATGTCGCGGATCTCGGGGCCCTGGCTCGAATAGAAGTCGCCGCGTTTCAGAGCGGCGAGCAGCGCCTCGGGGTCGTTCGCCTCGGCTTTCACCATGACCCAGCCGCCGAAATGGTCGGGCTCGTGGAAATGCGCGTCGTCGGTGGCGATCAGCGTCAGGTCACGGCCCTCGCTGAGCAGGAGGTCGGCGATGGCGGCGCCGTCGGGGCGCTCGCAGCCCATGGCGCAGCCGTGGTTGTAGATCTCCACCGCATGCGCCGCTTGGATGCTGCGGGCGTCGGCCAGCGTCAGGCCGGACCATTGCGGATGGGCGATGGCGACGAAGGCCCCGGCGGCGACGGCGCGGGCGGCGATCTCGGGGCCGGTCTCCTGCGTCGGCGTGGCCTGGAAGTCGAGGACGTCGGGAGCGGCGAAATCTGGCGGCAGGCCGACGGCGAGGATGTGCCAGAGCTCGCCATTGGCCATCGCGCCGGAATGCAGTTCGGCCCCGAGGATCGGGGTGAAGGAGGCCGAGCGATAGGGCGCGGTGTCGGTGATCGGATAGCCGTAGCGGCCGATGAAATGATCGGTCAGGGCGAGGAAGTCGTAGCCCTCGGCCCGGTAGCGGCGGCAGACCTCCTCGGGGTCGAGCACCCCGTCGGAGCGGGTGGAATGGGTATGCAGGTTGCCGCGCCAGAAGCGGCCGGGGGCGGTGAAGGCGGAGAGGGTTTTCATCGGGCGATCCTTGGCTGCGGCGCTGTCGGGCGGGGGTGCGCCCTCTTGTCGCTTGCCGGCATGACGCGCGCAAGACGGCGGCAAGGCGCTGCCGCGGGACGCGAGGCTTCCCCTTCCGCCGCAACCGTGCCATGTCTTCGCCCGTCCGGTGAGGCAGGGGAAGCTGATGCAGGGATTTTTGCGCTACGCGATCTATTACGCGCCCGAGCCCGGGCCGCTGGCGGAATTCGCCGCGCACTGGCTCGGCTGGGATGCCGATTCCGGCGCGGCCATGGCGCATCCGCTGCTGACCGGGCTGCCGCGCGAGGTCGGGCTTCTGACCCAGGCGCCGCGCAAATACGGTTTCCACGGCACGGTGAAGCCGCCGTTCCGGCTGGCCGAGGGCGCCGATGTCAGCGACCTGCACGCGGCCTTCGTCGCGCTCTGCCCCTATCTCGCGCCGGTGACGCTGCCGGGGCTGCGGCTGGAGCGGATCGGCGGCTTCGTGGCGCTGACGCCGGAGGGCGATCAGGGCCCGCTGGCGGCGATGGCCGCCGAGGTGGTCCGCGCGCTCGACGGCTTCCGCGCCCCGCCCGACGCGACCGAGATCGCCCGCCGCCGCCCCGAGCGGCTGAGCCCGCGGCAGCGCGGCTATCTGGCCGACTGGGGCTATCCATATGTCATGGAGGAGTTCCGCTTCCACCTGACGCTGACCGGCGACCTGCCGGAGGCCGAGGCGGCGCAGGTCGAGGCGGTGCTGGGCCCGGTTTTGCAACCGCTGCTGCCCCAGCCCTTCCGCATCGGCAGCCTCTGCCTGTTCGGCGAGGCGGCGGATGGCCGGTTCCGCCTCCTGGAGCGGGTGGCGCTGACCGGCTAGGTCAGAGCCAGTTCTTCCAGCGGAACCACAGATAGGTCGCCGCCGCCGAAGCGACCATCAGGATCAGCGCCGCCGGGTAGCCCCAGCTTTGCGACAGTTCCGGCATATGGGCGAAGTTCATGCCGTAGACGCTGGCCACCAGCGTCGGCGGTAGGAACAGCACCGCGACGACCGAGACGATCCGCACCGTGGCGTTCTGCGTCAGGTTGATCATGCCCAGCGTCGCATCGGTCACCAGCGCCACGCGCTGCGACAGGAAATCGGCATGCACCTCCATCGCGGCGATGTCGCGGGTCTGGCTCTTCACCACCGGGCGCAGCGCCGCGCCGCTGCGCTCGGTCTGGCCGTAGAAGCTCAGCGCCCGCTCCAGCGTCAGCAGCGCCAGCTGGATGTTGCCGAGCAGCTCCCCCTGTCGGCCCACCTTCTCCAGCGCGCCCTGCAGCAACTGCGGCGGGATGTTCTGGCCCTGGCTGCGGAAGATGCTGCGCGACACCTCGTCGAGGCTGCGGCCGGAACCCTCCAAAAGGTCGGCGAGCCGCCCGGTGATCTCCTCGATCAGGCCGAGGAATATCTGGTCGGCGGTGGCGCAGCCCGGGCCTGTCCTGTCGGCGCGCTCGGCATAGGTCTCGAAGGGGCGCGGCGCGTGGTGGCGCACGGTGATCAGCCGCCCCGGCGCCAGGATGAAGGTCACCGGGCCGGAGATCTGCTGCTTGGCCAGATCCTGCCCGGGGATCACCACGGTCATGTAGTCCAGCCCGTTCTCACGGTAGAGCCGGTTGGAGATCTCGATCTCCTCCATGTCGGCCAGCGTCGGCACGGCGATGCCGAGCGCGGCCACCGCGGCGATCTGCGGCGGCTGCGGCCGGTAGAGGTCGATCCACAGAGCCTCGGCCAGCGGCTCGGTCGGGCCGCGGCGGATCAGCCGGTCGCCGGAGGTCTGGTAGGCATAGAGCATCGCGGTCTCCGGCAGCTGAGCGCCTTTGCTAGCGCGGTTCGGGCGGCGTGCAAAGCCGCTTCGCGCGGGCGGCCGGACCGCGAATGCGCGGCCTTCCCCGGGGTCGCCGCCGCTTTGCGCTTGAAACCGCCGGGCCGGGCCGTGCAGAGAGGGGGCGACACCCGCCGACCCGACGGCGACCGACAGGAGAGCTGCCATGACGACCGAGGCGATCTTCGCGCCCTCGCCAGAGAACAGCCGCGCCTTCCGCGACGCGCTCGGCCGTTTCGCCACCGGGGTGACGGTGGTGACGATCTTCACCGACGAGGGGCCGATGGGGATCACCGCCAACAGCTTCGCCGCGGTCTCGCTCGACCCGCCGCTGGTGCTCTGGTCTCCGGCCCGGTCCTCCAGCCGCTTCGACCGCTTCGCTGGGGCCGGGCATTTCGCCATCCATGTGCTGGGCGCCGAGCAATCCGACCTCTGCGCCCGCTTCACCCGCGGCGGCGTGGGTTTCGAGGATCTGGAGATCGGCTATACCGCCGAGGGCGTGCCGCTGCTGCCGGGCGCGCTGGCGCGGTTCGAGTGCAAGCGCCATGCGATCCACGAGGGGGGCGACCATGCGATCGTGGTCGGGCTGGTCGAGCGCGCAGCGCTGCGCGAGGGGGAGCCGCTTCTGTTCGCGCAGGGGCAGTTCGGGCGGTTCTCCCCCGGCCTCTGATCGACTGTCGGCCAGATCAAAACTCGCCGCCTGCCGGGTGGCATGCTATGTTGTGCGACATGATGCAAGACCAGCCACAGTCCTTCGACGCCGCCGAATCCGACTCCGCGGTCCCGATGCCCGCGCCGCATATGCGCGAGCGGGCCGAGGCCGCGGCGGCCTTTCTCAAGGCGCTGTCGCACGAAGGCCGGCTGATGATCCTGTGCCATCTCACCGAGGGCGAGAAGTCGGTGACCGAGTTGGAGACGCTGCTCGAGTCGCGGCAGGCGGCGGTGAGCCAGCAGCTCGCCCGGCTGCGGCAGGACGGGCTGGTGACGGCGCGGCGCGACGGCAAGACGATCTGGTATTCCATCGCCGACCCCAAGGCGCGCCGCACCGTGGCCATGCTCTACGAGATGTTCTGCAAGACGGGCTGACCCGTCTTAGCCCCGGCCGATGAAGGGCATGGCGGTGGCCATGATCGTCATGAACTGGACATTCACCCCCAAGGGCAGCCTCGCCATGTTCAGCACCGCCTCGGCGACATGCTCGCCCTCCATCACCGGCTCGGCCCGGATCGAGCCGTCGGCCTGCGGCACGCCCTGGGGCATACGCTCGGCCATGCCGGAGGCGGCGTTGCCGATGTCGATCTGGCCGCAGGCGATGTTGAAGGCGCGCCCGTCCAGCGACAGCGTCCGGGTCAGGCCGGTGACCGCGTGTTTCGACATGGTGTAGGGTGCCGAGCCGATGCGCGGCACATGCGCCGAGACCGAGCCGTTGTTGATGATCCGCCCGCCCTGCGGCTGCTGCCGGCGCATCTGGCCGAAGGCGGCGCGGGCGCAGAGGAACATGCCGGTGACATTCACCGACGTGAGCGACAGGAAATCCTCCACCGCGATCTCGTCGATCGGCGCGGATTTCACCGACTGGCCGGCGTTGTTGAACAGCACGTCGAGCCGGCCCCAGGCGGCGACGGCCTTGCCGAAGGCGGCCTCGACCGCCTCGGGATCGCTGACATCGCAGGGCAGCACCAGCGCTTCCGACCCGCCCGCCGTCTCGGTCAGCGCGTCCTGACGGCGGCCGATGAGCCCGACGCGCCAGCCCTCGGCGATGAAGCGCTGCGCCGTCTTGCGGCCGACGCCGCTGCCGCCGCCGGTGATGATGATGGTCTGTGTCATGGATATCCTCCCTGCCGCCGATCCTCGCTGCGCCGCGCCGCCGCCGCAAGGCGCATCCTTAAGGTTTGACCGGATGGTCAGGAGCGGGCTAGCATCGCCCAGCCCCGCGCCGCGCGCGGCCGCGAGGAGAGCCGCCGCATGACCCCCATCCGCACAGCCCGATGATCCAGCCGCGCCGCACCCGCATCCAGCAGAAGAATTCCGAGGCGATCCTCGAGGCGGCGCTGGAAGTCTTTTCGCAGCACGGCTTCCGCGGCGCGACGCTGGACCAGATCGCCGAGGTGGCCGGGCTGTCGAAGCCGAACCTTCTCTATTACTTCCCCTCGAAGGAGGCGATCCATGTCACGCTGCTGTCGGGGCTGATGCATACCTGGCTCGACCCGTTGCACCGGATGGACCCGGAGGGCGAGCCGCTGCGCGAGATCATGGCCTATGTCCGGCGCAAGCTGGAGCTGAGCCGGGATTTCCCGCGCGAAAGCCGGCTCTTCGCCAACGAGATCCTGCAGGGCGCGCCGCGGATGCGCGAGGCGATCGAGGGCGAGTTGAAGGCGCTGGTGGAGGAGAAGGCGGCGGTGCTGCGGTTCTGGATGGATCAGGGGCGGATCGCCCGGGTGCATCCGGTGCATCTGATCTTCTCGATCTGGGCGCTGACCCAGCATTACGCCGATTTCGACGTGCAGGTGCATGCCGTGCTGGGCGAGACCGAGCCCGACCCCTATCCCGAGGCCGGGCTCTATCTGGAGACGCTGTTCGCCAGGCTGCTGGCGGTCTAGCAGGCAGGGCGGTCCTGCCTGCCGGGCTTATTCCGCCGCTTGCACCGAGGGGTTGTTCGGATGCTGGGTCCAGTTGGCGTAGTCGCTCACGACCCTGCCCGTCCGCTCGTCCACGGCGCCCTTCGGCAGCTCGGTCATGGTGATGCAGTTCTCCACCGGGCAGACGTTGACGCAGAGGTTGCAGGCGACGCATTCGTCGTCCTTCACGGTGAACACCCGCTCCGGCGACATGGCGATGGCCTGGTGGCTGGTGTCCTCGCAGGCGGCGAAGCAGCGGCCGCAGCTGATGCAGAGATCCTGGTCGATCCGCGCCTTGGTGACGTAGTTCAGGTTCAGATACTGCCAGTCGGTGACGTTCGGCACCGCGCGGCCCACCAGATCGGCGGTGGAGGTGAAGCCCTTCTGGTCCATGTAATCGGACAGGCCCGAGATCATCTCCTGCACGATCTTGAAGCCGTAGGTCATGGCCGCGGTGCAGACCTGCACGTTGCCCGCGCCGAGCATCATGAACTCCGCCGCGTCGCGCCAGGTGGTGACGCCGCCGATGCCGGAGATCGGCAGGCCGCGGGTCTCCATGCTGCGGGCGATCTCGGCCACCATGTTCAGCGCGATCGGCTTCACCGCCGGGCCGCAATAGCCGCCATGGGTGCCCTTGCCGTCGATCATCGGCTCGGGGCTGAAGCTGTCGAGGTTCACGCTGGTGATCGAGTTGATCGTGTTGATCAGGCTGACGGCATCCGCCCCGCCGCGCTTGGCCGCCTCGGCGGGTTTGCGGATGTCGGAGATGTTGGGCGTGAGCTTGACGATGCAGGGCATGCGGCTGTGCTGCTTGACCCAGCGGGTCACCATCTCGATGTATTCCGGCACCTGCCCGACCGCCGAACCCATGCCACGCTCGGCCATGCCATGCGGGCAGCCGAAGTTCAGCTCCACACCGTCGGCCTCGGTATCCTCGATGCGGTGCAGGATGTCCTTCCAGCTTTCCTCGTCGCAGGGCACCATCAGCGAGATCACCAGCGCGCGGTCCCTGTAGTCGCGCTTCACCGACTTGATCTCGCGCAGGTTGATCTCCAGCGGGCGGTCGGTGATCAGCTCGATGTTGTTCAGGCCCAGCAGCCGGCGGTCGGCGCCCCAGATCGCGCCGTAGCGCGGGCCGTTGACGTTGACCACGGGCGGGCCTTCGGAGCCCAGCGTCTTCCAGACGACGCCGCCCCAGCCCGCCTCATAGGCGCGGCGGACGTTGTATTCCTTGTCGGTCGGCGGCGCCGAGGCCAGCCAGAACGGGTTCGGCGATTTGATGCCGATGAAATCGGATGCCAGATTGGCCATGGGGTATCCTCCTCAATGCAGGCTGACGGCGGACCCGAAAGGGCCGCCGTTGGCGGAGAAACAGGAAAGGGAGTGGATCAGCCGGTGATCAGCCGCCAGAGCGCGCCGAGAATGTCGCCGCCGATCTCTCCGGATTTCGGCGTGGCATAGGCCCAGAGCAGGCAGCCCGCGATGTTCACCGGCACGAATTGCCACAGCGGCACCCGCGACATGCCGGCGATGACGAAGACCACCGCGCGCAGCGGGCCGAAGAAATGCCCGATGATGACGGCGAAGGCCCCCCATTTCGCGAAGGCCTCGGTGCCGCGCTGCACCAGCGGGCGCTGGCCCTGCATCATCCGCAGCTCCATCACCCGCGGGCCGTAGCGCCAGCCCAGCCAGTAGGAGAAGAACGACCCGATCACCGCGCCGATCGAGGCCCCGATCCAGATCGGCGTGAAGTCCAGCTCGCCGGTCGAGACCAGCGCCCCGACCCCGATCAGGATCGCGGTGGAGGGGATCAGGATCGACAGGAAGGCCGTGGTCTCGGCCGCGGCGAAGATCAGGGCGATCCACAGGGCCCAGTCTTGGTTGGCGCTGATGAACGCCAGGATAGAGTCGATCGCGGCGTCCATGGTCTTCCCTCGGCCCAGTTGGCGCCTTGCCTAGCCGGAAGCCGCCGCAGGGGCAAGCTGCGCCGCTCATGACGGCTGCGCAAGCCGGGCGTGGATGTCCATCGCCGCGTCGCGCCCCTCGGCCACCGCGGTGACGGTCAGATCCTCGCCGCCCGAGGCGCAGTCGCCCCCGGCCCAGACCCCGTCGAGGCTGGTGCGTCCTGCCCCGGTGACGGCGATCTTGCCGCCCGCCAGCTCCAGCGCCTCGGGCTGGCCGGCCAGCGTCTGGCCGATGGCCTTGAACAGCTGGTCCGCCTTCAGCCGGAAGGTCTCCGCGCCGAGCTTCAGACCGGAGGGCGTGTCCTCGGTATAGGCGAACTCCACCTCGCGCACCGCGCCATTGCCATGCACCGCCACCGGGGCGGCGTTGCAGAGGATCCGCACCCCGACCGAGGTGGCATGTTCCTGCTCATGGGTCGAAGCGCTCATCTTCTCCTGCCCGCGGCGGTAGACGATGGTGACGTTCTCCGCCCCGAGGAGCTTCGACTGCACCGCCGCGTCGACCGCCGTCATGCCGCCGCCGATCACCACCACGTCGCGGCCGATCGGCAGGGTGGACTTGTCGGGCGCCTGCCGCAGCGTGGCGATGAAATCCACCGCCGCATGCACATTGGCCCGGTCCTCGCCCTCGGCCCTGAGCGCGTTGACGCCGGAGAGCCCCATGCCGAGGAAGACCGCGTCATGCTCCGCGCGCAACCCCTCCAGCGTGATGTCGCGGCCAAGCGCATGGCCCGTCTTCAGCGTGATGCCGCCGATCCGCATCAGCCACTCCACCTCGGCCTGGGCGAAGTCGCCCGGGGTCTTGTAGCTCGCGATGCCGAATTCGTTCAGCCCGCCGGGCTTCGGCCGGGCGTCGAATATCACCACCTCGTGACCCAGCATGGCCAGCCTATGCGCCGCCGAAAGCCCGGCGGGCCCGGCGCCGACCACGGCGACCCGCTTGCCGGTCGGCGCGGCACGTGTGAAGGGATGTACGCCCTTGGCCATCAGCGTGTCGGTGGCGTAGCGCTGCAGCCGACCGATCTCCACCGGCTTGCCCTCGGCCACCTCGCGCACGCAGACCTCCTCGCAGAGCTGCTCGGTCGGGCAGACCCGGGCGCACATGCCGCCGAGGATGTTCTGGCTGAAGATCGTCTTCGCCGCCGCATCCGGCGTGCCGGTGGCGATCTGGCGGATGAAGAGCGGGATGTCGATGCTGGTGGGACAGGCCGTCATGCAGGGCGCGTCGTGGCAGAAGTAGCAGCGATCCGCCGCCACATGCGCCTCGTGCCGGTCGAGCGGCGGGTCGAGGTCGCTGAAGTTTCTCTGATAGGCTTCGGCGGGCAGGCGCCCCGGCGCGATGCCGGGCGTCAGCTGGCTGTTGGACAAGACACTCCCTCCCCATTGGCTATTGCTTTGGAGAAACGCTGGCATGGGTCTGTTTTTTTATCAAACGGTAAATTTTGCCGGAGCCGATTTGTCCCTTTCGCGCCCGCCGATTGCCTGAAAATGCGGCAGGCCGCCGCCGCTTCGCGACGAACTGGCGCTTTTCACCCAGGAAACGCTGTCGTATAAGCGCACGCAACCTGTGCGCCCCGCGCGCGCAAAAGCCAATCAAGGCAGAAACGCCAACCGAGGACGGTCATGAGCAAACAATCCACAGAGGCGGATGTCGCCTTCATCCAGGCGCTTGCCGAGCTGCTGAACAAGAACGAGCTCACCGAACTTTCCGTCAAACGAGAATATGCCGAGGATGACAGCCTCGAAGTGCGCGTGGTCAAGCAGGCCAATATCGTGACCACCTCGGTCGCCGCCGCTCCTGCCGTCGTCACCACAGCCTCCGCCCCCGCCGCAGCCGCTGTCCCCGCCGTCAACGACGATCCGGCCCAGCATCCGGGCGCCGTGACCTCGCCGATGGTCGGCACCGCCTATCTGGCGGCCGAGCCGGGCTCGACGCCCTTCGTCAGCGTCGGCGCCACCGTCAGCGAGGGCCAGACGCTGATGATCATCGAGGCGATGAAGACGATGAACCACATCCCCGCCCCGCGCGCGGGCACGGTGAAGCGGATCCTGGTCGCGGATGGCAACGCCGTGGAATACGGCGCGCCCCTGATGATCATCGAGTGAGGCCGGAATGTTCGAAAAGATCCTGATCGCCAACCGCGGCGAGATCGCCCTGCGCGTGATCCGTGCCTGCCAGGAGATGGGGATCAAATCGGTCGCCGTCCATTCCACCGCAGACGCCGACGCGATGCATGTCCGCATGGCCGACGAGTCGGTCTGCATCGGCCCCGCCTCCTCCACCGACAGCTACCTGAGCAAGGCCGCGATCATCTCGGCCTGCGAGATCACCGGCGCCGAGGCGGTGCATCCGGGCTACGGCTTCCTGTCGGAGAACGCCGCCTTCGCCCAGGCGTTGCAGGACCACGGGATCGAGTTCATCGGCCCGACGGCGGAGCATATCCGCATCATGGGCGACAAGATCACCGCCAAGGACACGATGAAGGCGCTCGGGGTTCCCTGCGTTCCGGGCTCCGAAGGCGGCGTTCCGGATTTCGAGACGGCGATCGGCATCGCCCAGTCGATCGGCTTCCCGGTCATCATCAAGGCGACCGCCGGCGGCGGCGGGCGCGGCATGAAGGTGGCGCAGAACCCGACCGAGCTCGAGGTCGCCTTCCGCACCGCGCGGTCCGAGGCGAAGGCCGCCTTCGGCAATGACGAAGTCTATATCGAGAAATACCTGCAGAAGCCGCGCCACATCGAGATCCAGGTTTTCGGCGACGGCAAGGGCCGCGCCGTGCATCTGGGCGAGCGCGACTGCTCTTTGCAGCGCCGGCACCAGAAGGTGTTCGAGGAAGCCCCCGGCCCGGTCATCACCGATGCGCTGCGCAACAGGATCGGCAAGGTCTGTGCCGATGCCGTCGCGCGGATCAACTACATCGGCGCCGGGACCATCGAGTTCCTCTACGAGGATGGCGAGTTCTTCTTCATCGAGATGAACACCCGGCTCCAGGTCGAGCATCCGGTGACCGAGGCGATCTTCGGCGTCGATCTCGTGCGCGAGCAGATCCGGGTCGCGGCGGGGATGGAGATGTCGTTCCGGCAGGAAGAGCTTGAGATCAACGGCCACGCCATCGAGGTGCGGATCAACGCGGAAAAGCTGCCGAACTTCTCGCCCTGCCCCGGCAAGGTGCGGGTGTTCCATGCGCCCGGCGGTCTGGGCGTGCGGATGGATTCGGCGCTCTACGGCGGCTATTCGATCCCGCCCTATTACGACAGCCTGATCGGCAAGCTGATCGTGCATGGCCGCGACCGGCCCGAGGCGCTGGCCCGGCTGAACCGCGCTTTGGGCGAGTTGATCGTCGACGGCGTCGACACCACCGTGCCGCTGTTCCACGCGCTGCTGGCCGAGCCGGACATCCAGAACGGCGAGTACAACATCCACTGGCTGGAAAAATGGCTGGCCGCCCAGTTCGGCTGAGCCCGGCAGAAATCGAAGGGCGGCCTGCGGGCCGCCTTTCCGCATGAGCGCGGAGCTCACCCCCGAGCTGCTGCTCAGGGCCTATGCCATCGGCATCTTCCCGATGGCCAGTTCGCGCGATGATCCCGAGGTCGGCTGGGTCGACCCGCCTCTGCGCGGCGTCCTGCCGCTCGACGGTTTCCACATCTCGCGCAGCCTCGCCCGCCGCATGCGCCGCTGCGGCTGGCAGGTGCGGATCGACACCGCCTTCGAGCCGGTGGTCGAGGCCTGCGCCGACCGCTCGGAAACCTGGATCAACCCGACGATCTTCGCGCTCTATGCCGCGCTGCACCGCATGGGCCACGCCCATTCGCTGGAAGTCTGGGAGGGCGAAGCGCTGGTCGGCGGGGTCTATGGCGTGACGCTGGGCCGGGCCTTCTTCGGCGAGAGCATGTTCTCGCGCCGCACCGACGCGTCAAAACTGGCGCTGGCCTGGCTGGTGGACCGGCTGCGCGCCGGCGGCTTCGTGCTGTTCGACACCCAGTTCCTCACCGACCACCTGGCCTCGCTGGGCGGGATCGAGATCGGCCGGTCGGAGTATCACGCCCGGCTGGCCGAGGCGCTGGCCGGCAGCGCCAGCTTCACCCCCCGGGGCTACTGCCCGGAGGTCTCCGGCGTGATACAGCGCAGCACCCAGACGTCGTAACGCGGATGGTCCAGCGCCGAGAGCGCCGGGCTCGACGCGATCATCCAGCCGGAGAACACCGGCGCCTCGACGCGCGTGTCGCGGATCGTCAGATGCGCATAGGCGTCCGAAGCCGGATCGTTCGTCGGATAGCGGCAGGCGTCGAGCTGGATCGTGAGGTAGTTGCTGACCGCCGACTGGCCAAGCTGCAGCTCCACATCCGCCGTCTCGCCCGAGATCTTGTCGAGCCAGCGCAACAGCCCGCCCTGCGCCTCGGACACCGGGACATCCTGGGCGAAGGCCGGAGCCGCGAGCAGCGCCAGAAGACAGGCCAGCCCCCTCATGGCGTGGCCGTATCGTCGGAGGCGCTGCCGCCGACGAATTTCATCAGCAGCGAGATCAGGCTGACCGCGCCCTGGGTATCCTCGATCTCGCCGCCGGGCTCGATGTTCTCCAGCGCGCCGCCGGGGATCAACTCGACGAAATTGCCGCCGAGCAGCCCTTCGGAGGAGATCAGGATCGCCGAGTCGACCGGCAGGGCGACATCCTGCTGCACCGAGACGGTGGCGTCGGCGAAATAGGTGGTCGGGTTCAGCGACAGCCCGGTGACGCTGCCGACCTTCACGCCGGCCAGACGCACGTCGGTGCCGATGCCGATGCCCTCGACCGAGCGGAAGCTGGCCGTCACCTCGTAGCTGCCGGCGCCGCCGGAAAAGCCGGTGCTCTGCCCGACATAGACGAGGAAGGCGACAGCCGCGGCCAGCACCGCCCCGCCCGCGACGACTTCTGTGGTGCTTTCCGCCATTACTCGGGCTGCCACGCCTCGTAGTCGCGCCGCGCCACCGGATCGACGCGCCGCAGCGACCCCGCCGGCACATAGGCGGTGGGCGTGCCGGTCTGGTTCTCCAGATGCGGCTTCTCCCAGGCGCGGTGCTTCAGCGGCAGCTTGTTCGGCGGCTGGTCCCAGGTGTGGTGCAGCCACCCGTGCCAGTCCGCGCCGATCCGGCTCGCCTCGAGATCGCCATTGTAGATCACCCAGCGCTTCTTGCCGTCGGCGTTCTGGTAGAAGATGTTGCCCTGCTCATCCTCGCCCACCTTGACGCCCTTGCGCCAGGTGAACAGCTGAGTGCCGAGGGTCTGGCTATGCCACCAGGTCACCGCGCGCTTGAGAATGGACATCGACAGCCTCCGAATAGTTTGCCCTGATATGGCCCAAGCCGCAGCGGAGGTCCAGCACCAAGCAGCGGCCAAGCAAAAGGCGGGCCGGAGCCCGCCTTTGTGCCGATACATCGCGCGTCAGCCTGCGCTGGCCGGCTCCTTCTTCTTCACTTCCGTGTAGATCAGCAGCGGCTTGGCGCCGTTGTTCACGGCCTCCTCGTTCACCACGACCTCCTCGACCCCGTCGAGCCCCGGCAGTTCGAACATGGTGTCCAGGAGGATGTCCTCCATGATCGAGCGCAGGCCGCGCGCGCCGGTCTTGCGCTTGATCGCCCGCTTGGCGATGGCGACCAGGGCGTCGGCGGTGAAGGTCAGCTTCACGCCCTCGATGTCGAACAGCCGCTGATACTGTTTCACCAGCGCGTTCTTCGGCTCGGTCAGGATGGTGACCAGCGCCGCCTCGTCGAGATCGGTCAGCGTGGCGATCACGGGCAGACGGCCGACGAATTCCGGGATCAGGCCGAACTTCAGCAGGTCCTCGGGCTCCAGTTCCTTGAAGAGCTCGCCAACGCCGCGATCCTCCGGCCCCTTCACCTCGGCGCCGAAGCCGATGGCGGAACCCTTGTTGCGCTGCGCGATGATCTTCTCCAGCCCGGCGAAGGCGCCGCCGCAGATGAAGAGGATGTTGGTCGTGTCGACCTGCAGGAACTCCTGCTGCGGATGCTTGCGCCCGCCCTGCGGCGGCACGGAGGCCACGGTGCCCTCCATGATCTTCAGCAGCGCCTGCTGCACGCCCTCGCCCGAGACATCGCGGGTGATCGAGGGGTTGTCGGACTTGCGGGTGATCTTGTCGACCTCGTCGATGTAGACGATGCCGCGCTGCGCCCGCTCGACGTTGTATTCCGAAGCCTGCAGCAGCTTGAGGATGATGTTCTCGACATCCTCGCCGACATAGCCGGCCTCGGTCAGCGTCGTCGCATCGGCCATGGTGAAGGGCACATCCAGGATGCGCGCCAGCGTCTGGGCCAGCAGCGTCTTGCCGCAGCCGGTCGGGCCGATCAGCAGGATGTTCGACTTCGACAGCTCGATGTCGGTCTTCGACGAATGGTTGAGCCGCTTGTAGTGGTTGTGCACCGCGACCGAGAGCACACGCTTGGCATGGATCTGGCCGATGACGTAATCGTCCAGAACCTTGCAGATCTCGCGCGGGGTCGGCACGCCGTCGGAGGATTTCAGACCGGTGGTCTTGGTCTCCTCGCGGATGATGTCCATGCAGAGTTCGACGCATTCGTCACAGATGAAGACGGTCGGCCCTGCAATCAGCTTGCGCACCTCGTGCTGGCTCTTGCCGCAGAAAGAGCAGTAGAGGGTGTTCTTGCTGTCGCTGCCAGAATTGTTCGCCATCGTAATCCTCTGCAGTGCGCCGGGGTCTGAACCCGGCCTGTCCGCGAAAGTCTAGGCCAAGGCCCGCGCCTTCACAATGTCAAATCGCCCCCGCCGGACCGGCCCGGCGGGGGCAGCGACGTCACTTCGGCGTGTCGTCGAGCTTGCCGCGGTTTTCCAGGATCTCGTCGATCAGGCCCCAGGCCTTGGCGTCCTCGGCCGACATGAAGTTGTCGCGCTCCAGTGCGGCCTCAACGGTTTCAAGGTCTTGGCCGGTGTGCTTCACGTAGATCTCGTTCAGCCGGCGCTTCAGCTTCTCGGTCTCGCGGGCGTGGATCATGATGTCCGTCGCCTGACCCTGGTAGCCGCCGGAGGGCTGGTGCACCATGACGCGGCTGTTCGGCAGCGAATAGCGCATGCCCGGATGGCCCGCCGTCAGCAGCAAACTGCCCATCGAGGCGGCCTGACCGATCACCAGAGTCGAGATCTTCGGCTTGATGTACTGCATCGTGTCGTAGATCGACAGCCCGCTGGTCACCACCCCGCCCGGCGAGTTGATGTACATCGCGATCTCCTTCGAGGGGTTCTCCGCCTCTAGGAACAGAAGCTGCGCGCAGATCAGCGAGGACATGCCGTCATGCACCGGGCCGGAGAGGAAGATGATCCGCTCCTTCAGCATCCGGCTGTAGATGTCATAGGCGCGCTCGCCCCGGCTGGTCTGTTCGACCACCATAGGCACCAGCGTGTTCATATAGGTATCGATCGGGTCTCTCATGTGCGCCTGCCTGTTGTGACGGGAAAAGGATAATCGCCTAGGAATTACCCGAGTCTTAGTGGCCCGGCCCGCCCCCTGCAAGGGCGGGCCGGCCATTTCCCGCCACCCGGAGGCGCCGCCGACGGGGGCATCGAGCCCCCGCCTGCGGCCCTGCCGGGGACAGCCGCCCCCGGTCGCGGGACGTTCCGGCCTCTCCTTGCGCAAATACTCCCCGCGGAGCGTCCGTCCCTTGCGCAAATACTCCCCGCGGAGCGTCCGTCGCCGGCCGCAGGCGCCTCCGGCGGGAGTATTTGGACAAGGAGAAACCGCATCCCGCCCGCGGCGCCCTCGCCGCCTTCCATGGCAATGCCGGGCGCGGGGGTTCGATGCCCCCGCGGCCGGCTCCCCCGGCTCAGCGGAAGACGCGGCGGGCGAGCAGGACGCGGCTCGTCGCGGTGAAGAAGCAGAGCGCGCCGAAGATCCAGGCGAGGGCGGCGAAAGCGCCGGGGAAGAGGCAGAGCAGCAGGAAGAAGCCGATGGTTTCCGCCCCTTCCAGCAGCCCGGCGCTGAAATACAGCGATTTCTCGCCGCGGTCGCGGGTGGTGAGGCCGCGTTTCTCGGCGAGG
>NZ_PZKG01000049.1 GCF_003034985.1 Cereibacter changlensis JA139 | reverse complement strand
CTGACTGTGGCCTGCCGCCGCGAGGATATCGCCGTGCTGCTCGGCACGACGGTCGCGGCGCTCGATGAGGCCAAGCTGTCGCTGGCGGAACAGGGGCTGATCGTGCTGCACGAGGACAGCTGCATCGAGCTCTGCGATCTCGCCGGGCTGGAGGATCTGGCCGACATGTCGGCCGGGTTGCAGGCGGCGCCGCCGTCGGCGCGGGTTCCGCGCCCCGGCGCGGCCGAGCCGGGCTACTTGAACACATTGCGGGTCAGGATGTAGCGCATGCCCCGGGTCCAGCTGTCGTCGGTGTTGCCGCGGATGTCGACCGCCTGACCGCGCAGCTGTTTTCCGGTGGCGGTGTCCTTGATGTAGAGGTTCATCGACAGGATCAGGTTCGACACCTTCTGCACCTCCGACACCACGGTGTAATCCGCCCCGAGCCGCTTCGCCATCCGCAGGTCGCAGCCGTTGCACTTGGCCGGGTTCACCGTCCGGTCCAGCTCCTCCTGCACCGGCGCGAGGTCCAGCAGCGTAAGCCCCTGCGCCCGCAGCGCCTCGGCGATGTAGGCCTTGATCATCGCCAGCCGCGCCGTCTCGTCGGCGCGCACGCCGTTCAGGCTGCCCTCGTTCGAGGTGTCGAGGAAGGTGACGCCGAAGAAGGCGGCGCTCTTGCCCTGCCACTCCTGCGCCGCGGCGGGCAGGGTGACAGAGGCGGCGAGGAGGAGGGCGAGGAGATGCTTCATCCCGCGACCCTCTGCGCCCGCCGCGGTTCCCGCAAGCGGCGCCAAAGGCGGAGGGCGCGGGGTTCTCCCCCCTTTGGCTGAGTGGCGCCGACTCCCGTCTGCTGCGACACTCGCGCCAGGAATTCGGGCAAGCAATTCTGGGAGGAATGACCAATGGCAAATGATATGTCCCATGGCGCGGTGAAGATCCATCCGGCCGTCGACAACGGGGTGAAACAGGGCAGCGACGGCTTCCAGGGCGGCACGCTGCGCTGCCACTGCACCGATCGGCCGGTGGAGGTGCGGATCAACGCGCAATCCGCGCATAACCACGTCTGCGGCTGCACCAAGTGCTGGAAGCCGGACGGGGCGACCTTCTCGATGGTCGCCGTCGTGCCGCGCGGCGCGGTCGAGGTGGTGGCCAATGGCGACAAGCTGAAGATCGTCGACGAGAAGATGTCGATCCAGCGCTACGCCTGCACCGGCTGCGGCACCCACATGTACGGCCGCATCGAGAACCCCGAGCACCCGTTCTATGGGCTCGACTTCATCCACACCGAACTCTCGAGCGAGGAGGGCTGGTCCGCGCCGGGCTTCGCCGCTTTCGTCTCCTCGATCATCGAGAGCGGCGTCTCGCCCGACCGGATGGGCGACATCCGCGCCCGGCTTACCGAGCTCGGCCTGCCGCCCTATGACGCGCTGTCGCCGGCGCTGATGGACGCCATCGCCGCCCATGTGGCGAAGAAATCCGGCGCGCTGGCGGCCTGATCCACCCCATGCCTGCGGCAACGCCCTCCGGTCCCGCCGGAGGGCGTTTTCATGCGCGAAGGCAAGCCCCTGCGTCTCATCCTTTTTTCCGATCTGCGGCCCGCGCGCTTTGCCCCTACACTCGGCAGGAACAATCGGCCCGGGCACGATCCGGGTCCCAGAGGGAGGGACAGACATGCGCACCCGCGCCGCCGTGGCCGTTGAGGCCGGCAAACCGCTCGAGATCATGGAAGTGAACCTGGAAGGCCCGAAATTCGGCGAGGTCCTTGTCGAGATCAAGGCGACCGGCATCTGCCATACCGACGAATTCACTCTCTCCGGCGCCGATCCCGAAGGCCTGTTCCCGGCGATCCTCGGCCATGAGGGCGCGGGGGTGGTGGTCGAGGTCGGGCCCGGCGTCACCAGCCTGAAGCCCGGCGACCACGTCATCCCGCTCTACACGCCGGAATGCCGGAACTGCCCGTCCTGCCTCAGCCAGAAGACCAATCTCTGCACCTCGATCCGCTCGACCCAGGGGCAGGGGGTGATGCCGGACGGGACCAGCCGGTTCTCGATGCTGGATGGCACGCCGATCCTGCATTACATGGGCTGCTCGACCTTCTCGAACTACACCGTGCTGCCGGAGATCGCGCTGGCGAAGGTGCGGGACGACGCGCCCTTCGACAAGATCTGCTACATTGGCTGCGGGGTGACGACCGGGATCGGGGCCGTCATCAACACCGCGAAGGTGGAGATCGGGGCGAAGGCGGTGGTCTTCGGGCTGGGCGGGATCGGGTTGAACGTGATCCAGGGGCTGAAGCTCGCGGGTGCGGATATGATCATCGGGGTCGATCTGAACAACTCGAAGAAGGAATGGGGCGAGCGGTTCGGGATGACGCATTTCGTCAACCCGTCCGAGATCGACGGCGATATCGTGCCCTATCTCGTCAACATGACGAAGACGCCCTTCGACCAGATCGGCGGGGCGGATTACACCTTCGATTGCACGGGCAATGTGAAGGTCATGCGTCAGGCGCTGGAGGCCTGCCATCGCGGTTGGGGGCAGTCGATCGTGATCGGCGTGGCTCCGGCGGGGGCGGAGATCCAGACGCGGCCGTTCCAGCTGGTGACGGGGCGGGTCTGGAAGGGCTCGGCTTTCGGCGGGGCGCGGGGGCGGACGGATGTGCCGAAGATCGTCGACTGGTACATGGATGGAAAAATCCAGATCGACCCGATGATCACCCATCTTCTGAAGCTGGAAGACATCAACAAGGGCTTCGACCTGATGAAATCGGGCGAGAGCATCCGTTCCGTCGTGGTGTTCTGAGCCGTTTCACGCGTGAAAATCAAGGCAAGGCCTTGATTTCAGTGTAGGTTTCGTTTTCAGTTAATCTTTCATTAAGGTTTTGGCCGCGCAGGCGGCCAGACCTTCCGCAGCCTGGTCCGCCTTGCCGCCCGCGCGGCAGGCGGACCCAGCCACATCTTCGGGCGGGGCCATATGCCACGCCCGATCCGGGAGACTGATCCATGACATCGAAGACACTGCTTGCGGCGCTGATCCTCGCCGCTGCCCCGCTGGCCGCGCAGGCCGAGGGCGATCCGGCGGCGGGTGAAAAATCGTTCCGCAAATGCTCGGCCTGCCATCAGGTCGGTGAGGGCGCGAAGAACAAGGTCGGTCCGGTGCTGAACGGCGTCGTCGGCCGCGCCGCGGCCACCGCGCCGGAGTTCAAATACTCGAAGGCCATGGCCGAACAGGGCGAGGCCGGCCTCGTCTGGACGGCGGAAACCCTGGCGGAATTCATCGAGAATCCGAAGAAATGGATGCCGGGCACCAAGATGGCCTTCCCGGGCATCAAGAAACCCGAGGACCGCGCCGATCTGATCGCCTATCTCGAAACCCTGTCGGACGGCGCCGACACTGCGGCCGAAGCCGCGCCCGCCGCCGCCGCGCCCGCCGAGGGCTGAATTGAAAACCCCCGCAAATGCAGGCATTTGCGGGGGTTTTTCTGCGGCTCCGCCCTGCTCATACTTTGGGTGTAGAGAGCTTGCAGCAGCGTTGACGCGTCGTTTCGCCACGCCTTAGAACTTAACAAGCAAGAGGACTACCCCGCGTTTTCGGATGCGCCAAAGTCTCGGTTTACCAGCCAGTAACGAGCCTATTAAATCCCGGGAGGAGAGCCTTATGAACCATATGAAAATGGGTTTGGTAACAAGCCTGCTGATGAGCGCGGCCGTGCCCGTGCTTGCAAACGAGTCGGTTTTGACCGCGACGGCGGATTCAAAGCAATGGGCGATCCAGACGGGGGATTACGCAAATACCCGTTATTCGGAACTCGCCCAGATCACCAAGGAGAATGTCGGCGATCTTCAGGTCGCCTGGACCTTCTCGACCGGCGTGCTGCGCGGTCACGAGGGCTCGCCGCTGGTGGTGGATGGCATCATGTATGTCCACACCCCCTATCCGAACAACGTCTTCGCGCTGGATCTGGCCAATGACGGCAAGATCCTGTGGCGCTACACGCCGCAGCAGAACCCCGACGTCATCGGCGTGATGTGCTGCGACACGGTCAACCGCGGCGTCGCCTATGCCGACGGCATGATCTTCCTGCATCAGGCCGACACCACCGTCGTCGCGCTCGACTCCAAGACCGGCGAAGTGAAATGGTCGGTCGTGAACGGCGACCCGGCCAAGGGCGAGACCAACACCGCCACCGTCATGCCGGTGAAGGACAAGCTGATCGTCGGCATCTCCGGCGGCGAATTCGGCGTGCGCGGCCATATCACCGCCTATGACATCAAGACCGGCGAGCAGGCCTGGCGCGCCTATTCCACCGGCCCGGACGCCGAGATGCTGTTCGACCCGGAAAAGACCATGGAGCTGGGCAAGCCGGTCGGCGCCGACAGCTCGCTCAAGAGCTGGGAAGGCGACCAGTGGCAGATCGGCGGCGGCACGACCTGGGGCTGGTATTCCTATGACCCCGATCTGAACCTGATCTACTACGGCACCGGCAACCCCTCGACCTGGAACCCGTCGCAGCGTCCGGGCGACAACAAGTGGTCGATGACCATCATGGCCCGCGATGCCGATACCGGCGTGGCGAAATGGGTCTACCAGAAGACCCCGCATGACGAGTGGGACTTCGACGGCGTGAACGAGAACATCCTGGTCGATCAGGAGATCGATGGGGAGATGCGCAAGCTGCTGGTGAACTTCGACCGTAACGGTTTCGGCTACACGCTGGACCGCGAGACGGGCGAGCTCTTGGTGGCCAAGAAGTATGATCCGGCGGTGAACTGGGCCACGGAAGTCGTGATGGATCCGGAGTCGGACCAGTACGGCCGTCCGCAGGTGGTCGCCGAATACTCGACCGAGCAGAATGGCGAAGACACCAACTCCACCGGCATCTGCCCGGCGGCGCTGGGGTCGAAGGACCAGCAGCCGGCGGCCTTCTCGCCGAAGACCGGGCTGTTCTACGTGCCGACCAACCACGTCTGCATGGATTACGAGCCGTTCCGCGTCAGCTACGCCGCCGGCCAGCCCTATGTCGGGGCGACGCTGTCGATGTATCCGGCGCCGGACAGCCACGGGGGCCTCGGCAACTTCATCGCCTGGGACGCGACCAAGGGCGAGATCAAGTGGTCGCTGCCCGAGGCCTTCTCGGTCTGGTCGGGGGCGCTGGCCACCGCGGGCGACGTGGTGTTCTACGGCACGCTGGAGGGTTATCTGAAGGCGGTCGACTCCGAGACCGGCGAGGAGCTCTACAAGTTCAAGACCCCCTCGGGCGTGATCGGCAACGTGATGACCTATGAGGTCGAGGGCAAGCAGTACATCGGTATCCTGTCGGGGATCGGCGGCTGGGCCGGGATCGGCCTCGCGGCTGGCCTGACCAACCCGAACGAGGGTCTCGGCGCGGTGGGCGGCTATTCGGCGCTGTCCGACTACACCGAGCTCGGCGGCCAGCTGACGGTCTTCGCCGTGCCGGACTGATCCGGACTCCGGCCGGCGGGAGGACGCCGGCCGGGACCAAAGTCTGAGCCCAGAAGAAGCAACGGAAGCCGCCCTTGCGCGTTATGTCGGGGGCGGCTTTTTCACCCGGGAGGAGATCAGAATGACTATCACTACGTCCCTTGCTGCGATTGCGATGACCGCCGCGGCGCTCTGCGTCGTCACCGGCGCCTCGTCGCTGGCGACGGCCCAGACCGCCGCCGCACAGGGCGTGGATGTCGCCGTGGCGTCATCGGACGGGATCCGGTCGTTCAACGCCGAGGACATCCCGACCTATGTGATCGCCGAGGACGGCACGGTGGACTGGCCGACCTTCTCGGGCTACCGGCGCTACCACGCCGAATGCCATGTCTGCCACGGCCCGGACGGCCAGGGATCGAGCTATGCGCCGGCGCTGAAGGACTCGGTGATGCGGCTGGATTACTATGAGTTCCTCGAGATCATCGCCGGCGGCAAGCAGGACGTGGGCGCGGCGCAGAATCTGGTGATGCCGGCCTTCGGCACCAACCCGAACGTCATGTGCTATACCGACGACATCTGGACCTACCTGCGGGCGCGCGGCACCGGCGATCTGGACCGCGGCCGCCCGGCGAAACGGGCGGACAAGCCCGCGGAATATGCCGAAGTGGAAAAGTCGTGCATGGAGTGAGGCTGGCTTGCGCGCTGATGCTGGGGCTTGGCGCCCCGGCCTCGGCGCAGGTGGCCGATCTGGTGTCGGATCAGGCCTTCCGGGTCTGCGCCGACCCGGCCAACCTGCCGCTGTCGGGCGAGAACGGGCAGGGGTTCGAGAACCGGATCGCCGAGCTCTTCGCCGAGAAGCTGGAGCGGCCGCTGGAATACACCTGGTTTCCCATGGTCACGGGCTTCGTGCGCCAGACGCTGACGGCGGGGAAATGCGATGTGGTGATCGGCTACGCCCAGGGCGACGAGCTGGTGCTGAACAGCAACCATTACTACACCTCGACCCATGTGCTGATCGTGCCGGAGGGCAGCGACCTGGCCGGTGTCGAGACGCTGTCCGATCCGGCGCTGAAGGACAGGCGGCTGGGGGTGATCGCCGGGGCGCCGCCCGCGACGCATCTGGCGCGCGAGGGGCTGATCGGCAAGGCCAAGGGCTACAATCTGGTGGTGGACCGGCGGGTGGAGAATCCGGCGGGGACGATGCTGGACGATCTGGCGGCGGGGACGATCGACGGGGCGATCCTCTGGGGGCCGGTTGGCGGGCCGCTGGCGAAGGAGCGCGGGCTGAAGGTGATCCCGCTGCTGAAGGAGACCCGGCCGCCGCGGTTGTTCTACCGCATCACCATGGGGGTGCGGGCCGGCGAGGACGTCTGGAAGCGCGAGCTGAACTCGCTGATCCGGCGCGAGCAGCCGCAGATCGACGCGATCCTGCGCGAGGCGGGGGTGCCGCTGGTCGATGATTACGGCAAGGCGTCGAAGGAGAGCCCATGAGCGCTGCTGCTCCGGCTTGGACTGTCGAGGCGCTTCCTCAGGGAGGGCGCCATGCGGTGCAGTCTGGGGGCAAGGCCATGATGTGGCTGAGGATAAGCGCCATGGTTGCGCGGCGCAGGGTAAATTCTCGCTGTGGTGGAAAAACGGTTTGCCATGGCGCGAAAGCGTGGCAGGCTCCGGGGGAAAAGCGGGAAAAGGGATCGTCTGTCCCCGGTTGCTGAACCGGGACCGTCCGTGTCGGGAGGGCGCGGGCGGAGGAGAGGGAGTATCGGGGAGGAGCCCATGAGGCTGATCTGGACCGCGCTTTGCGGGGCCGCGGCTTTCGCGCCGGGGCTGGCGCTGGCGCAGAGCGAGATCCGCGCCGCCGTGCTGCGGGTGGATGTGCAACAGGTGGCGCCGGTATCGCGCCTCGATCTGCCGCCGGAGGATCTGGGCATCGCGGGAGGGCGGGTCGGCACCGCCGACAATGCCACCACCGGGCAGTTCATGGGCCAGAGCTTCACAACCGCCGAGGTGATCGCCACGCCCGAGACCGCGGTGGCCGAGCTGCAGAAGCTGATCGAGGGCGGCACGCATTTCATCGTCACGCTGGCCGATGCCGCGACCACGTTGCAGCTTGCCGATGCGGCGGGCGATACCGCGCTGCTGTTCAACGCCCGCGCCACCGAGGACCGGCTGCGCAACGAGGACTGCCGGGCGAACCTGCTTCATACCGCGGCGAGCGACGCGCAGCTGACCGATGCGCTGGCGCAGTTCCTGATGTGGAAGAAATGGGACGAGTGGTTCTTGGTCGAGGGCAGCCGCCCCGAGGATACCGCGCTGGCCGATGCGTATCGCCGGGCTGCAGCGAAGTTCGGCGCCGAGATCACCGAGAGCCGGGTGTTCGAGGATACCGGCGGGGCGCGGTCCACCGACAGCGGGCACGTGCAGATCCAGGCGCAGATCCCGGTCTTCACCCAGCGCGCCGAGGATCACGACGTGGTGGTGGCCGCCGATGCGACCGGCTGGTTCGCCGCCTATCTGCCCTATCACACCTGGGAGGCGCGGCCCGTTGCCGGATCGGCGGGGCTCCGGCCGCAGACCTGGCACCCGGCCTCGGAAGCCTGGGGCGGGACGCAGTTCCAGAGCCGGTTCGAGAAATCGGCGGGGCGCCCGGCGCGGGAAGAGGATTATCAGGTCTGGGAGGCGATGCGCGCCCTGGGTGAGGCGGCGACGCGCAGCCAGTCGGGCGAGTTCGCCACGCTTGCGGCCTATATCCGCGGGCCGGAGCTGAAGCTTGCGGCCTACAAGGGGCAGGATCTGTCGTTCCGCGACTGGGACGGGCAGTTGCGCCAGCCGATCCTGCTGACCTCAGGGCCGATCACCACCTCGGTCTCGCCGCAGGCGGAATATCTGCATCAGGTGACGCAACTCGACACGCTGGGCCATGACCGGGCCGAGAGCAAATGCATGCTGACGAAATGAGGAGGATACCGATGGCCCGCTTTTCCGCCCTGCTTGCCTGTTCGCTGCTGGGGGCAACCCCGGCCCTGGCCGACCGGGTCTTCGTCAGCAACGAGAAGGGCAATGACATCACCGTGCTCGACGGCACGACCTTCGAGGTGATCCACACCTTCAACGGCGGCCAGCGCCCGCGCGGCATCACCGCCTCGCCGGATGGCAAGGTGATCTATGTCTGCGCCTCGGACGACAACCTCGTGCGGGTGTTCGATGCGCATACCTATGAGGAGCTGCCCTCGCTGCCCTCGGGGCCGGACCCCGAGCTCTTCGTGCTGCATCCCTCGGGCAATCCGCTGTATATCGCCAACGAGGACGACAACATCGTGACCGTGGTCGATGTCGAGACGCGGCAGGTGCTGGCCGAGGTGCCGGTGGGGGTGGAGCCGGAGGGGATGGGCGTGTCGCCCGATGGCAAGATCGTCATCAACACCTCCGAGACCACCAACATGGCGCATTTCATCGATACCGAGACCTTCGAGATCGTGCAGAACGTGCTGGTCGATCAGCGCCCGCGCTTCGCGCAGTTCATGGCCGACGGCTCGGCGCTGCTGGTGTCGTCGGAGATCGGCGGGACGGTTTCGGTGATCGACCCGGCGACGGCGCAGGTGACCCACAAGATAGAGTTCGAGGTGCCGGGCGTGCTGCCCGAGGCGCTGCAGCCTGTGGGGGTGCGGGCGACGCAGGACGGCTCCAAGGTCTTCGTGGCGCTGGGGCCGGCGAACCGGGTGGCGGTGATCGATCCGGCGACGTGGGAGGTGACGGATTACCTCTTGGTCGGGCAGCGGGTCTGGCAGTTGGCCTTCTCGCCGGACGACAAGTATCTTTTCACGACCAACGGCAATTCCAACGACGTGTCGGTGATCGACGTGGCGACGAACGAGGTCATCAAGTCGGTGCAGGTGGGGCAGCAGCCCTGGGGCGTCGTGGTGGTGGCGGAATGAAGGGGAGGACGAGGATGATCTGGAGAACGATGGCCGTGGTGGCGGCGCTGGGAATGGCGGCGCCGGCGGTGGCGCATGAGTTCGGCTTTGCCGGGCTGATGTCGTCGAGCAACCGCGAGGATCTGGCGCCCTTGACGCTGGCTTCGGGCAAGCCGGTGGCGGAGGCGCCCTATGAGCTGAAATCGGGGACTTTCTACCGGATCAAGATCGTGGCCGACGGTTCTGCGGAACTTGCGCTGTCCGGCGGGGATTTCTTCCGGGCGATCTGGATCAACGAGATCGTCATCAACTCGATCGAGATCAGGCCGATGGGGGTGCACAGCATCGAATTCGACGAGGCGGGGGAGATCGAGATGACCTTCGTCGCCGTGGTGCCGGGCAGTTTCACGCTCAGCATTCCGGGCTCGTCGGGCGATACCCAGAAGGCCGTGTTCAACATCCGCTGAAGTTCAAGGAGAAGACCATGAAGAAACTTGCCGTAGTTCTGGCGCTGGTCGCCGCCCCCGCCTTTGCCGACGAGGTGACCGACCCGGCGGTGATCGAGCAGATCAACACCCTGCTGAGCGGCATGCAATGCGAGGTCGACCCGAGCAACATCGAGACCGACGATGGCGGCTACGAGCTGGACGACGTGTTCTGCGCCGATGGCCAGTATGACATCGATCTGGATGCCGAGATGAACGTGACGGAAAAACGCAAGGAATGACCCACAGCGATGCGACCCCCGCACTGGACATCGCGGGGGTCAGCCATGCCTTCGGGGCGGTGCGGGCGCTGAACGACGTCAGCTTCACCGTGCCGCGCGGGGCTTTCGTGGCCTTGCTGGGGGTGAACGGGGCGGGGAAGACGACGCTCTTCTCGCTGATCACCCGGCTTTACGATTCCACCAGCGGCAGGGTGCTGGTCGGTGGGCATGACGCCCGCCGTGCCCCCGGCGAGGCGCTGAAGCGGCTGGGCGTGGTGTTCCAGAGCAAGGCGCTGGACGGCGACCTGACGCTGGCGCAGAATCTGGCCTATCACGCGGCGCTGCACGGGATCGGGCGGCGGGCGGCGAAGCTCAGGATCGCCGAGGTGCTGGAGGAGGTGAACCTGACCGAGAAGGCGGGGGCGCGGGTCTCGACCCTCTCGGGCGGGCAGCAGCGGCGGGCGGAGATCGCGCGGGCCTTGCTGCATCGGCCGGAGCTGCTCTTGCTGGACGAGGCGACGGCGGGGCTCGATGTACGGGCGCGGGCGGATGTGCAGGCGCTGGTGCGGCGGCTGATCGCGGGCGGCGTCTCGGCGCTCTGGGCGACGCATGCGATGGACGAGATCGCGCCCGAGGATCTGGTGGTGGTGCTGCACAAGGGTGAGGTGAAGGCGCAGGGTCGTGCTTCCGAGCTGGGGACGAGCCTGACCGAAGGCTTCCTCGCGCTGACCGGGGGCGAGGCATGACCGGCTACGGCATTGCCTTCATGGGCATCGCTTGGCGCGAGGTCTTGCGCTTCGCCCGGCAGCGCGAGCGGTTTCTGGCGGCGCTGGTGCGCCCCTTGGTGTGGCTTTTCATCTTCGCCGCCGGGTTCCGGTCGGTGCTGGGTCTGTCGATCGTGCCGCCCTACGAGACCTATGTGCTTTACGAGGTCTATGTGACCCCCGGCCTCTGCGCGATGATCCAGCTGTTCAACGGCATGCAATCCTCGCTGTCGATGGTCTATGACCGCGAGACCGGGGCGATGCGGACGCTGCTGGTCAGCCCTTACCCGCGCTGGTTCCTGTTGGGATCGAAGCTGGTGGCGGGGGTGCTGGTGTCGGTGCTGCAGGTCTATGCCTTCCTGCTGATCGCGTATTTCTGGGGCATCGAGCCGCCGGTGCTGGGCTATCTGACGGTGCTGCCCGCGCTGATCCTGTCGGGGATCATGCTGGGGGCGATGGGGCTGTTCATCTCTTCCGCCATCCGGCAACTGGAGAATTTCGCGGGCGTGATGAACTTCGTGATCTTCCCGATGTTCTTCGCCTCGAGCGCGCTTTACCCGCTGTGGCGGCTGCAGGAGTCTAGCACGCTGTTGCATGACATCGCGCTGGCGAATCCGTTCACCCATGCGGTCGAGCTGATCCGCTTCGCGCTTTACCGTCAGGTCGAGCCGGTGGCGCTGCTGGTGGTCGCGGGCTGCGCGGTGGGTTTTTTCGCGGCCTCGGTTTTCATGTATGATCCGTCGAAGGGCCTCTGGGGCAGACGCAAGGGAGGATGAGGATGAAACGGCTGGCACTCATGGCGATGCTGATGGCGGGGACTGCGGGAGCGGCGGATTTCTCCGACCCCGACTGGCCCTGCATCCAGCGCAAGCAGCCGCATCTGTCGCTGGGCAGCGTCTGGTCCGGCCCCTTGCCCGATGCGGCGGTGGAGGAACTGGCGAAGGCCCCCGAGGTGCAGGCCTTGGCGCAGCGGCTGGAGCAGCGGCGCCTGCCGGTGGAGGAGGCCGAGGCGCTGATCGCGGAATTTGCGCAAGGCAAGGACGCGCAGCAGATGGCGGCGCTTTATCTTGCCACCTTCGAGCGGATCGATGCGCTGCGGTCGCGGGTGATGAACGGCATCGCCCGCTACGCCCACAAGCAGGAGGCGCTCGACGCGCAGATCGACGAGCGGCGTGCCGAGATGTCGAAGCTGGAGGCGGCGGAGAGCCCGGATTTCGACCGGATCGACGCGCTGGAGGAACAGCTCGACTGGGACACGCGGGTGTTCCGCGACAGGCAGCAGTCGCTGACCTATGTCTGCGAAACGCCGGTGATCCTCGAACAGCGCGCCTTCGCGCTGGGGCGGGCGGTGGCGGCGCATCTGCCGGAATAGCCCGGCCTCATCCAAAGGTCGGATAGGCGCGGGCGCGGCCGCGTGGTTTGCTGCGCAGGACGCCGGTCGCGTTGGGCTTGCGCGCGCGGAGAGGAAACGGCGCTGGCAGGCAGGAGCGGGCCTCTGCCGAAGCGCGACCGGGCGCGATGTGAAAGGCTTTCCCATTGCCGGCGGTTGTCCGTAGAGTTCGAGAACCCGCGCCGGGAGGAGGAAGCCCGCGCGGGGTAGGGAGGAAAAGATGGGACATGTTCCGAACTGGGGCGCGGGAGGCTGCGTTCCGGCGCAGCGTGGTCAGACGCGGGCGGTCGGCGATGTGCTGATCGTCGATGACCACCCGCTGATCTGCGATGCGCTGGCGATGACGCTGACCCATGCCTTCGGCCTGCGCCGGGTGCGCACCGCCGCCAGCCTCGCCGCGGCGCAGCGGCTGCTGCGCGAGGCGGCGATGCCCGACGCCATCGTGCTGGATCTGAACCTGCCCGACGTGCAGGGCATCGAGGGGGTGATGGCCTTGCAGAAGCTGGCGGTCGACGTGCCGCTGACGGTGATCTCGGCCGATCTCGATTCCGACATGGTGTCGGCGGTGATGGCGGCGGGAGCGCAGGGCTATGTGTCCAAAAGCCTGCCGCGGCCGCAGATGATCGACGCCTTCCAGCGCATGTGGGCCGGGGAGGCGGTGACGCCCGACGAATACGAGAGCGACCGCCCCTCGGAGGAGACCGGCGAGCAGATGCGCGAGCTGACCCGCAGCTTCGCCACGCTGACGCCGCAGCAGATGAACATCCTGCGGCTGATCTGTCAGGGGCGACCGAACAAGCTGATCTCCTACGAGCTGTCGATCGCAGAGGCGACGGTGAAGACCCATATCGCGGCCATCATGTCGAAGATCAACGTGCGCAACCGGACGCAGGCGGCGCTTCTGGCCAGCAAGGCGCGGATCTTCGTCCGCTAGACGAGAGGCGGAAGGGTGCAGAGAGAGGGTGTGCAGTCGGGGCGGCCGGTGGTGGCCTCGGGGCAGAGCGACGAGCCGGGGCTGGTGGCGCGGCTGCTGGCCGAGCTGGGCCCGGCGGAGCCGGCGGCGGTGATGGTCTTCGCCTCGCCGAGCGCGGGCCTCACCGGCATCGCGCAGGGGCTGGGCGAGGGCCTGCCGGGCTGCCGGGTGATCGGCTGCTCCTCGGCCGGGGAATTCGCCTGCGGCGGCTATTGCAACGGGTCGGTGGTGGCGATCGGCCTGCCGGCGGCGCGCTTCCGCGCCGATGCGATCTGGCTGCGCAACCTGCCGGGCTTGGGCGTCTCGGACTGGATGGCGGATCTGCGGGCGCAGATGGCCCGCTTCGAGCCGAACGGCCGCCGGTCGCGCTTCGGCTTGCTGCTGATCGACGGGCTGAGCCAGCAGGAGGAGCTGGTGGCGGCGACGGTGGATGCGGTCTCGCACCGGCTGCCGGTGCTGGGCGGGTCGGCCGGCGACGGGCTGCGGTTCGAGCAGACCTGTCTGGTGCTGGACGGCGTGAGCCATGCCGACAGCGCGATCTTCTGCCTGTTCGAGACCGATTTCGCCATCGAGGAGGTGATCTTCGACCATTTCAGCCCCTCGGCCACGCGGATGGTGGTGACGCAGGCGATCCCGGAGGAGCGGCTGATCCTCGAGATCAATGCCGAGCCCGCGGCGGAGGAATATGCGCGGCTGATCGGCGTGCCGGTGGCGGCGCTGAACCCGCGCGCCTTCGCCGAGAACCCGCTGCTGGTGCGGATGGGCGGGCAGTATTACGTCCGGGCGATCCGCGAGGTGACGCCGCAGGGCGGGCTGACGCTGATGTCCTCGATCGAGACCGGGGTGATGATGACGCTGGGCCGGGCCGACGACCTGACCCACGGGTTCGAGGCGCGGCTGAGGGCGCTGGGCGGCCCGCCGGTGCTGATCCTGACCTTCGACTGCATCCTGCGCCGTCTGGCGCTGGAGCAGGCCGGGCTGGAGGCGGCGGTGGCGCGGATCTTCGGCCAGTACCGCATCGCCGGCTTCAACACCTATGGCGAGCAGCATGGCGGGGTGCATGTGAACCAGACCTTCGTCGGCCTCGCCTTCCTCGACCCGGAGGCGGCCCATGCTGCGTGACGAGGACAGTCTGGAGCGGCGGATCGAGAAGCTGACGCGGATCAACGAGGCGCTGATCGAGCGGATCGACCGGGCGGACTCGGCGCGCGGCTCGACCTACATGCTGTTCCAGACCGCGGCGGTGCTGGAGCAGGAGGTGCTGGCGCGCAACCGCGATCTGGAGACGGCGCTGGCGCATCTGGGGGAGATCAACCGCGAGCTGGCGCTGGCGCGCGAGACGGCGGATGAAGCGAACCGGTCGAAATCCCGCTTTTTGCGGGCGGCGAGCCATGACCTGTTGCAGCCGCTGAGTGCGGCGAAGCTGTTCCTGTCGCATCTGGCCGAGGTCGCGACCGAGCCGCTGCAGGCCGATCTGGTGGGACGGATCGGCAATGCCTTCGACTCGACCGAGGAGCTGATCAAGGCACTGCTGGAGATCTCGCGGCTGGATTCCGTGCGGCTCGACGTGGCGTCGGAGCGGGTATCGCTGGGGCGACTGTTCCAGAAGCTGGCGGTGGATTTCCACGGCGCGGCCGAGGCGAAGGGGCTGGACCTGCGCTTCGTCATCTCCTCGGCCACGGTGATGTCGAGCCCGGTCTTCCTGCGGCGCATCGCGCAGAACCTCGTGTCGAACGCGATCAAGTATACCGCCAGCGGCCGGGTGCTGGTGGGGGCGCGGCGCGAGGGCACCGATGTCTGGCTCGAGGTGCATGACACCGGGCCGGGCATCGCCGAGGAGGATCAGGAGCGGATCTTCAACGAGTTCGAGCGGCTCTCGCCCGAGGGCGAGGCGCAGGGCACCGGGCTCGGCCTGTCGATCGTGCGCCGCGCCTGCCTGCGGCTGGACCACGAGGTCGCGCTGCGTTCGGCCCCGGGTCGCGGCGCCTGCTTCCGGGTGCGGCTGCCGCTGGCGCTGGACGTGCCGGGGGCCTTGGCCTGCGGGGCGGAGCCGGCGGCGACCAGCGGCGCCGTGCAGCGCATCGCCGGCGCGCCGGAGCCGCTGCCGGGGACCGAGGCGCTGCGTGGGGCCGAGACGGCGCAGGCGCTGGCCGGGCGGCGGGTGATGGTGGTGGAGAATGACAGCGCCATGCGCGACGCCTATGTGCTTCTGCTGCGGCGTTGGGGCATGCAGGTGATGCAGGCCGAGGGCACCGAGGCGGCGGTGGCGGTGCTGCGCGATGCCTTCGTGCTGCCCGAGGTGCTGGTGACGGATTACCGGCTGGACCGGGGCGATACCGGGGTGCAGACCATCGCCGCGCTGCGCCGCCGGCTGGGGCCGCGCCTGCCCGCCGTGCTGGTGACGGCGGAGCGCGAGCCCTTCCTGGCAGTGGAGGCGCAGCGGCTTGACGCGGCGCTGCTGGAAAAGCCGGTGGCCGAGGCGGATCTGCGCGCGACCCTGCTGCGGCTTCTGGAAAAGCGCAGGCTTCGGGGACGGGCGGCGGCGGAATGAACGGGAGGAGTATTTCATGCGGATGATCTGGCAGGGGCTGGCGGTCTCGCTGTTGATGGGGACGGGCGCGCAGGCGGGGGCGCTGTCGGACGCGATCTTCGCGCCGGGGGCCTTTGGGGCCACCGATCCGGGGCAGGTGACGCGCTATGACCATGAGCGCAGCGGCCCCGAGGGCCCGGGCTTCCGCCCGGTGGCGCAGGGGGCGCTGGTGATCACGCCCGAACTGGCCGAGGGCAAACCGCAGCTGGTGCTGACCCATGAGGATGCCGGGCGCACGGCGCCCGTCGCCGCCTTCGCGGCCAGCGCCGGCGACCCGGTGCTGCTCTATTTCCTCGAGAACACCGTGCGCAGCATGGCGGCGCTGACCGGCGGCAGCCCGTTCTACATCCGCAACCGGGTGCGCGACGCGCTGGTGCAGGCCGAGACTGCGGTGGGTGAGGGGCCGGTGGTGGCCGAGGTGAAACCGTTTTCCGAGGATCCCAATCGCGAGAAGATGGGGGCCTTCGCTGATCTGGTGCTGCGCTTCGAGCTGACGCCGGGCGCGGCCGTGCCGCTGAGCCTCCTGTCGGCCGACACCACGGCGGCGGGTGGGGCCTATCGCGAGACGCTGACGCTGGAGGGCTCGTGATGCGCGGGCTCTGGCTGGTTCTGGCGCTGCTGCCCTCGGTCGGCGCGGCGCAGCAGGTGAACGACTATCCGACGCTGGCGCGGGCGGATTACATCTTCGGCTGCATGGCGGTGAACGGGCAGGGCCCGGACAGCATGGCGCGTTGCGCCTGTTCGGTGGATGTGATCGCCTCGATCCTGCCCTACGAGGATTACGTCAAGGCCGAGACGGTGCTGAGCCTCAGGCTGGCGGGGGGCGAGCGCGGGGCGATGTTCCGCGGCATGTCGGTGGCGACGGCGGATGTGGCCGAGTTGCGCCGGGCGCAGGCCGAGGCGGAGATCACCTGTTTCTAGGGAATCTGGCGCCCGTAGAAATCCGACTGCGGGTCGGTCAGCACCATGTCGCGCAGCCGGTCCCAGAGATGGCGGCGCAGCTCGGCAAAGAGCGGCTCGGCGCGCAGGTCGGTCTGCCAGCGCGGGCGCGGGAAGGGCACGTCGAGCGTCTCGACGAGGCGGCCGGGACGGGGCGAAAGCAGCACGATCCGGTCGGCAAGCAGCAGCGCCTCGTCGACGGAATGGGTGACGAAGACCACGGTCGCCGGGCGGACGGCGGTCAGCCGCATCAGCTCGCCCTGCATCAGCTCGCGCGACTGGGCGTCGAGGCTGGCGAAGGGTTCGTCCATCAGGAGGATCTGCGGCTCGGCGGCGAGGGCGCGTGCCAGCGCCAGCCGCTGGCGCATGCCGCCGGAAAGCTCCGCCGGGTAGCGCTGGGCGAAGCGGGCGAGGCCAACGAGGTCGAGATAGGTCGCGGCGCGGGCGCGGGCCTCGGCGGCGGGCAGGGCCGGGAGGGCGAAGGCGATGTTCTCGGCGGCGGTCTTCCAGGGCAGGAGCCGGAAGGACTGGAACACCATCGCCGCGTCGCGCCCCGGCCGGGGGGACTGGCCGCCGACCTGCACGCTGCCGCCGTCGGGCGCGATCAGCCCGGCGATCAGCCGCAGGAGCGTGGTCTTGCCGCAGCCCGAGGGGCCGAGCAGCACCACGAACTCCTGCCTTGCGATGTCGAGGTTGATGCCGTCCAGCGCCAAGACGGGCCCCGCGCCGGGGCCGAAGCTGCGCGAGACCCTGTCGAGGCGGACATGCGGGGGGAGCGGCGTTACTGGGATGGCGTGTCCATCCCTGTCGCCGGGCCGATCTTGGCCAGCACCGCCTGCTGCGGGCCGAGGTCGGCCCATTCCTCCAGTGCGACCGGGCGCAGGCCGGTGAAATCCTCGCTCTGATACATCCACTCGGTCGTCGCCTGAAGCTCGGCCTCTTGCAGGCCGCCATTCACGCTCCAGCTCTGGCGGTAGGCTTCGGCGAGGTTTTCCAGATCGGCGCGGGCCATGTCGGGGCGGGCGACGGCCATCCTGTCGACCCAGAGCGCCGGATCGGCGGCGAAATCGCGCGAGGCGAGCGTCAGCGCCTCGATCACCGCCTGCACCTCGCCGCCGCGGGTCTCCAGCGTCTCGGTGGTGACGGCGTTGACCTTGGTCACCACCGGGGCGGCCTTGTAATAGGCGTCGGCGTCGATCAGCACGTTGACGCTGTCGCGCTCGGGCAGCGACATCAGCGTGCCGACGGACATGGTGGTGGCGTCGACCTGCCCCGCCATCAGCGCCTGCGCCCGCACGGCGGGCTGGCCGAGCGAGACGATCTCCAGCTCGTCGGTCGCCACGCCCGCCGCGGCCAGCACCTTCATACTGAGCGAATGGTCGAGACTGCCGACGCGGCCGACGCCGAAGCTCTTGCCTGCCAGATCGGCGGGCGAGGCGATGCCGGGGGCGGCGGCGATCAGGAAGGGCAGGGCCTTGTTGGGCGAGGTGACGGCGCGGAGGTCGGTGGCGCCGCGCGCCACGAGCTGCAGCAGGGCGTCGGTGGAGACATTGGCCATCTCGCCCTCGCCGGCCTGCAGCGCGGCCATGGCCATCGGGGTCTGCTGCACGCGGACCAGCTCCACCTCGACACCGGCGCGGTCGAAATAGCCGTTGGCCAGCGCCAGATCCATCACCGAATTCGGCACCAGCGGGGTTTCGAGGTCGGAGACGATCAGGCGGAACGGCTCGGCCAGCGCGGGCTGAGCGGCGAGGGCGGCGGCCAGAACCAGCGGCGCGAAATACTCTTTCATGATGTCCTCCCAGACGTTTACAGACGGTCGTGCAGCCGCCAGCGCGACAGCCGCAGCTCGATCAGGCGCAGGCCCTCGGTGACGATGACGCCGATCAGCGCCAGCATCAGCACGATGACGAAATATTCGGCCATGCGGAAGGTGTTGCCGTAAAGCGCGAGCAATCCGCCCAGCCCCTTCACGGCGGTGTAGAGTTCGGCCACCACGGTGTTGATCAGCCCGATGGTGGCCCCGAGCCGCAGCCCGACCACGAGGAAGGGCACGGCGCCGGGCAGGATGATGTGGCGGTAGATCCGCGGCAGGCCGGCGCCGGTGGAGCGCGCCATCTCGATCAGCTCCTCGTCGCGGTTCAGCACCCCGGCATAGGTGTTGAGGATGATCGGCATCACCGCGCCGAGGAAGACGATGAAGGTCTTGGCCTCGAAACCGAGGCCGAGGATGACGATGATCAGCGGGATGAAGGCGACGCGCGGCGTGGCGGCCAGCGCGAAGACGAAGACATCGACGGTGCGCCCGAAGAGCCGGATGCCGCCCATCAGCGCGCCGAGCGGGATGCCGACGAGCACGGCGGCGGCGAGGCCGGAGAGGTAGATCGAGAGGCTGTCAATGAGAGCGGTCTGCAGCCGCCCTTCGGCCCAGAGCCTGAGCCCGGCGTCGACGGTGGCGCCGGGGGTGGGGATCAGGTTGCGCGGCATGGTCTGCGCCGACCAGACCCAGAGCAGCAGCAGGAGGCCGAGAAAGCCGATGCGCAGCGCGGGGATCATCGCGCTGCGCGGAATGAGGGCAGGGCGGGCTTTGGTTGGGCAGATGTCACCGGACCCCCTGAGGCGCTAACCCCTTTGGCTTGCCGGATTTCCGCCGGGGCGGCAATCCGACTTTAGGGGGAGATTAGCCCAGAGCGTAGCCCGCGCCACGCACCGTGCGCAACGGGTCTTCGCCGCCGAACTGGCAGAGCGCCTTGCGGAGCCGGCCGATATGCACGTCGACGGTGCGGGTATCGACATAGATGTCGCGGCCCCAGACCCGGTCGAGAAGCTGCTCGCGGCTCCAGACCCGGCCCGGCTTTTCCATGAAGGTGGTCAGCAGGCGGAACTCGGTCGGCCCCAGCTTCAGCACCTTGTCGGCGCGGAACACCTTGTGGCTTTCCGGGTCGAGCCGGATGTCGTCGTAGTCCAAGACGATGCCGACGGTCGAGGGCCGGGTGCGGCGCAGCTGGGTGCGGACGCGGGCCATCAGTTCGACCACCGAATAGGGCTTGATGACATAGTCGTCGGCCCCGGTCTCCAGCCCGCGGACGCGGTCGACCTCCTCGGAACGGGCCGAGAGCATGATGATCGGCACGTTGCGGGTGTCGGCGCGGGTCTTCAACTGGCGGCAGACCTCGATGCCCGAAACATTGGGCAGCATCCAGTCCAGCACGATCACATCGGGCGAGACCTCGTCGACCAGCATCAACGCCTCCTCGCCGTTGCAGGCGGTGGTGACGCGGAAGCCTTCGGCTTCGAGGTTGTAGGACAGCACCTCGCGCTGCGCTGCCTCGTCTTCGACCAGCAGCACGATGGGCTGGGCGTTGCCCGCCATCACTTCACCCCGCCCGGCAGTTCGAAGGAGGTGGTGTCGCCCTTCGGCCGCGCCTCGTCCGGCATGGAGCCGGTGACGAGGTAGATCACCTGTTCGGCGATGCCGGTGGCATGGTCGCCCACTCCGCTCGATGTTCTTGGCGATGAAATGCAGATGCATGCAGGCGGTGATCTTGCGCGGGTCTTCCATCATGTGGGTGAGGAATTCGCGGAACAGGGCGTTGTACATCTGGTCGACGTCGCGGTCGCGCTGGCGGACGTCATGCGCCAGTTGCGCATCGCGCTGGATATAGGCGTCGAGCGCATCCTTCAGCATCAGCTCGACCTCCTTCGCCATGCGGCGGATCGAGCCGGCCGAGCCGCCGATCGGCGGGATCTGCACCAGCACCGACGAGCGCTTCGCCAGGTTCTTGGCATAGTCGCCGCAACGCTCCAGCGAGGCCGCGATCTTCATCACAGTCAGCACGGTGCGCAGGTCGCTGGCGTTCGGGCCGCGCAGCGCGATCAGCCGGGCGCTTTCGGTGTTGATCAGCTCTTCCAGCGCGTCGATCGCCTTGTCGGCCTTGCGCACCTGGTCGGCCAGCTCCTCGTCGCGGGCCTCCAGCGCCAGGGCGGATTGCGAGATCGCGGCCTCGACCAGCCCGCCCATCTTCATGATCATGGCCTGGATCGCCTCGAGATCACGGTCGAAGGCGGTGGTGATGTGGCGTTCGTTGTTCATGCTCATCTCTTAGCCGATCCTGCCGCTGATGTAGCTCTCGGTGCGCGGGTCGCTGGGGTTGGTGAAGATATGCCCCGTCTCGCCGTATTCGACGAGATAGCCGAGATGGAAGAAGGCGGTCTTCTGGCTGACGCGGGCCGCCTGCTGCATGGAGTGGGTGACGATCACCACCGAGAACTGGCTGCGCAGCTCGTCGATCAGCTCTTCCACCTGGGCGGTGGCGATCGGGTCGAGCGCCGAGCAGGGCTCGTCCATCAACAGCACCTCGGGCGAGGTTGCGATGGCGCGGGCGATGCAGAGCCGCTGCTGCTGACCGCCGGAGAGGCCGGTGCCGGGGCTCGACAGCCGGTCCTTCACCTCGCCCCAGAGGGCGGCGCGGCGCAGGGATGTCTCCACCACCTCGTCCAGTTCCGCCTTGTTGCGGGTCAGGCCGTGGATCTTGGGGCCGTACGCCACGTTGTCGTAGATCGACTTGGGGAAGGGGTTCGGCTTCTGGAACACCATGCCGACCTTGGCCCGCAGCTGCACCGGGTCGACCTTGGGATCATAAATGTCCTCGGCGTCGAGGGTGATCTTGCCGGTGACCTTGCAGCCGGGGATCGTGTCGTTCATCCGGTTCAGGCAGCGCAGGAAGGTGGACTTGCCGCAGCCCGAGGGGCCGATGAAGGCCGTCACCGTCTTGTCGAGGATATCGACGTCGACGTCCTTCAGCGCGTGGTTGGCGCCGTAATGCACCTGCACCTTGCGCGCCGCGATCTTGGCCTTGGTAGTGTCCACGGTTCTCTCCGAAATTCTCATGTCGTTCATGACTATGACCCCTTACCAGCGGCGTTCAAAGCGGCGGCGCAGGATGATCGCCGCGGTGTTCATCAGCATCAGCACGACCAGCAGCACGATGATGGCCCCGGACGCGCGTTCGACGAAGGCCGGATCGGCGCGCTGGGTCCATTGGTAGACCTGCACCGGCAGGGCCGAGGCAGGGTCGAAGAAGCCTTCCGGCGGGGCGGCGGGATAGTCGCGCACGAAGGCGACCATGCCGATCAGCAGGAGAGGCGCGGTTTCGCCCAGGGCGCGGGCCATGCCGATGATGGTGCCGGTCATGATGCCGGGCAGGGCCAGCGGCAGCACGTGGTGGAAGACCGACTGCATCTTCGAGGCGCCGACGCCGAGCGCCGCGTCGCGGATCGAGGGCGGCACCGCATCGAGGCTGGCGCGGGTCGCGATGATGATGGTGGGCAGGGTCATCAGCGTCAGGATCAGGCCGCCGACCACCGGGGCCGATTGCGGCAGACCGGCGAAGTTGATGAAGATCGCGAGGCCGAGGATGCCGTAGACGATGGAGGGCACCGCGGCGAGGTTGGCGATGTTCACCTCGATCAGGTCGGTCCAGCGGTTGCGGGGCGCGAATTCCTGCAGGTAGATCGAGGCGGCGACGCCGAGCGGCAGGGCCAGCACCAGCACGATGATCATCATGTAGGCCGAGCCGAGCATGGCCACGCCGAGACCGGCCGCCTCGGGCCGCAGCTCGGAGGCGTCGGGCCAGGTGATGAAGCCGAGGTTGAAGCCGACCTCCATCAGACCCGCGGCGCGCATCGCGCCGGCCAGTTCAAGCTGCTCGGGCGAGGTGTTGCTGTCGAGCTCCGCCGAGGCGAGGCTGACGCGGCCCTTGAAGAAGCCGTCGACCCGGCCGTTGGCCAGCATGCGCAGCGGCACAGTCTGGCCGATCAGCGAAGGGTCGGCCAGCACCTTGTTGCGCAGCTGCGCCGGGGCTTCCTTGGACAGGATGCCCGACATCTGCTTGTCGGTCAGACCATCGGTCGGGATGCCGGCCCGGGCCACCGCGGCGCTGACCGCGGCGTCGATCTGCCTGCCGTAGCCGATGGTGCTGACCTTGGCGAGATCGTCCGGGTTGCGCTGGCCCTTGGGGTCGAGGATCGCCGGGTCCAGCGTCGCCTCGATGGTGACATAGGTCTGGCGGAAGGCGCTGAGACCGTTGCCGAGGATCGAGGCCATCAGCACGACCAGCGCCAAGAGGCCGACGCCGACCGCGGCGAGCCCGTAGGCCCGGAAGCGGCGTTCGGCGGCGTTGCGCTTGCGGGTGCGCTCGTCGGGGGCGATCAGCGACACGCGCGCCGGGGTATGGGGGATGGAGGCGTCGGTCATTCGTACTGCTCCCGGTATTTGCGCACCACGTAGAGCGCCGCCACGTTCAGGATGAGGGTCATGACGAAGAGCGTCAGACCGAGGGCGAAGGCCACCAGCGTCTCTGGCGAGGCGAATTCGGTGTCGCCGGTCAGCTGGCTGACGATCTTCACCGTCACGGTGGTCATCGCCTCGAAGGGGTTCACGTCCATCCGCGCCGCGGCGCCGGCCCCCAGCACCACGATCATCGTCTCGCCGATGGCGCGGCTGGCGGCCAGCAGGATGGCGCCGACGATGCCGGGAAGGGCGGCGGGCAGCACAACCTGCTTGATGGTCTCGGACTGGGTCGCCCCGAGCCCGTAGGAGCCGTCACGCAGCGATTGCGGCACGGCGTTGATGATGTCGTCGCTGAGCGAGGAGACGAAGGGGATCAGCATCACCCCCATCACCAGACCGGCGGTCATCACCGAGGAGGAGGAATTGCCGAGGCCCAGCGGCTGGGCGAAGTAGTCGCGCAGCAGGGGGCCCACGGTGATCAGGGCGAAGAGGCCGTAGACGATGGTCGGGATCCCGGCCAGCACCTCGATCGCGGGCTTGGCGTAGGCGCGCATCCGGGGGCCGGCGTATTCCGACAGGTAGATCGCCGACAGAAGGCCGAGCGGCACCGCCACCAGCAGGGCGATCAGCGAGACATACATGGTGCCCCAGAGCAGCGGCCAGATGCCGAGGTCGGAACCGCCGCGGAACTGCGGGTTCCACTTGGTGCTGAAGAAGAAGTCCTGGAACGGGTAGATCCGGAAGAAGTGGATGGTCTCGAACAGAAGCGACAGCACGATGCCGAGCGTGGTCAGCACCGCGATCAGCGACGAGCCGATCAGCAGCACCAGCACGAAGCGCTCGAAGACGTTGCGGGCGCGGAACTCGACATGGATGCGTGTCACGGCGAAGGCGAAGCCGGCGAGCGCTGCGGCCAGGACGGCGATGCCGCGCCAGAATTCGGCGGCGTCGGTCAGGCTGCGGTAGCTCTGCGCGGCGGTGAAGACGGAAGGGGTGATGGCGGTGGTCGCGGTGATCCCGCTTTCCGACAGCCGGGTCCGCAGGCGCGGGTCCTCCGGGGTGAGGGCGGGAAGGTCGCTCTCGGCCACGCCGTCACGCAGATGCACCTGGTCCAGCGCGTCGGCGATGCGCCGCACGTCGCTCATCAGCAGGTTGCGCGAGGTGCCCTCGGCGATGTCGGCCTGCGCGATCTGGCCGGCGACGCGGTTCTCGATCAGCTCGGGCTGCACGATCAGCCAGGCGGCCATCAGCACCAGGGCGGGCACGGAGGCGAAGAGCGCGACGGTGCGGCCGTAATAGGCCGGCAGGGAGTGCAGCTTTCGCGGGTCCCCCCCGGCGGCGGCAAGCGCGCGGTTGCGGCCGAGGAAGAACCCGGCGGCGGCGAGCGCCAGAATGACGAGGACGAGGATGCCGATGCTCATGAAAGGTCCATCACAGGAGAAGCGGGCGGCGCCGGGGCGCCGCCCGACGCAATCGGAAAACGGGTGGCGGCCAGCCGCCACCCGGCGCAGTCGGGAACGGGTGGCGCCGGAGCGCCACCGGCAGCGAGATCAGTTCAGCGGGCCCATGACGGTGCCGGCGGCCACGGCTTCCTGGGTCGCGGCCAGTTCCGGGTCGGACACGAGGCCGTATTCGGCCAGCGGGCCGTTCGGGCCGGCGATGTCATCGGACACGAAGAAGTCGATGTACTCCTGCAGGCCCGGGATCACGCCGAGATGCGCCTTCTTCACGTAGAAGTAGAGCGGACGCGACACCGGGTACTCGCCCGAAGCCACGGTGTCGACCGAGGGGGTCACGCCGGACATGGTGGCGACTTGCAGTTTGTCGGTGTTGTTCTGGTAGAACGACAGGCCGAAGACGCCGATCGCGTTCGGGTTGGCGGCGATGCGCGACAGGGTCTCGGTGTAGTCGCCGTCGATGTCGACCGACACGCCGTCGGTGCGCAGGGCCATGCACATTTCCTCGGCCTTGTCCTCGTCGCCGCCGTTCTCGGCCGCGAAGACTTCCATGGCGCCCGACTCTTCACAGCCGGTGAGGATCACCTTCTCGTCGAACACTTCGCGGGTGCCGTGCTTGGTGCCCGGGACGAAGGCGAGGATCTGCTGGTCGGGCAGCTCCGGGTTCACCTGGCTCCAGCTGGTGTTCGGGTTGGCGACGACGGCGCCGTCGACGACGACCTGGGCGGCCAGAGCCTTGAACCAGTCGGCCGGGGTGAAGGCGAAGGATGCGCCGTTGATGTCGGAAGCGAAGACGATGCCGTCATAGCCGAAGCGGACTTCCATGATCTCGGTCACGCCGTTCGAGGCGCAGAGGTCGATGTCCGACTGGCTGATGCGGCTGGAGGAGTTGGCGATGTCGATGGTGTTCTCGCCCACGCCCTCGCAGAGCTTCTTGCGGCCGGCGCCCGAACCGCCCGATTCCACGACCGGGGTCGGGAAGTCGAAGTTCTCGCCGAAGGCTTCGGCCACGATGGTGGCGTAGGGCAGCACGGTCGAAGAACCGGCGGTCTGGATGTTGTCGCGGGCGGCGGCGGCGCCGGCCGAGACGGCGGCGAGCGCCAGCGTCGAGACGGTAACTTTGAGAAGGGACATGTAAGGCTCCTTGACTTCATGACAGGCGCCGACGGGGCACCCTCGCCGGTCGTCCTACGCGGCGTCTGGGAAGCATTTACAACAGTTAGATGACAGTTTTGTAACGGACCCCGGCCGCGCGGCAGGGAAATCTTGTGTTGAAAAGGTGTTTTTCAGCGGGTTCCGGGCGGGGTGGATGATGTCCGATCCGGGCCGGCGCCGTGGAAAGCCCACGTAAAACAAGTGTCTGGCCGGGGGGCGGCACGCACTGGCAGGGCGAGGGGCTCATCTATTCCGCGTCCGGACAACCTTCTTGCGCTGCTCCGGGGCGGCCGATTTCCCGATCCGGGCGTTCTTAACTTTTGTCGCACAGCCCGGACCCGGACGGCTTGTCGCGGCGGCGGCGCGGCCGCATCCTGCCCGCAGCATCGCAAAGGAGCGCCCATGAGACCCGCCTGCACCGCCACCCTGCTGATCGACGACGACCGGGTGCGAGTCACCCGCTTCGATTTCCTGCCCGGGGCCGAGACCGGCTGGCACCGGCACGGCCATGATTATGTGATCACCGCGATCACCGACTGCCCGATGCTGCTGGAGGAGCCGGGCGGCGCCATGCGCGAGGTGCTGGTGACGGCGGGCGCGGCCTATCGCCGGCTGGAGGGCGTCGAGCACAATGTGGTCTGCAACGGCGAGGCCGGCATGAGCTTCGTCGAGGTGGAGCTGAAGTAGCCCGGCTCAGGTGGCGCCGATGCCGCGCAGGATGATGGTCTTGACGCTGGCCTTGGCCGCCTGCCACTCGGCCTCGGTCAGGGGCCGGCCGCCGTTCAGCGTCTCGATCTGGTGGCCGAAGTCGGCGTAATGCTGGGTCGTCGCCCAGAGCATGTAGAGCAGGTGGCGCGGATCGACGGGCTGCATCCGCCCGGCGTCGATCCAGCCCTGGATCCGCGCCGCGCGGTTGTCGGTCCAGTCGCGAAGCGTCGTTTCCAGATAGTCCTGGATCACCGGCGCGCCGTGCATCACCTCCGAGGCCCAGACTTTCGACCCGGCGGGATGGCGGCGCGAGATTTCCATTTTGGCGTCGATATAGGCGCCGATGCCTCCCACAGGGCCATCGGCCAGATCGAAGACATCCGCCGCATGCAGCCAGATCTCGAAGATGTCGCGCACCACCCGGCGGTAGAGGTCCTCCTTGGTGGCGAAGTAGTAATGCAGGTTCGCCTTGGGCAGCCCCGCCAGATCGGCGATCAACTGCATGGTCGCGCCGCCAAACCCGGCTTCGGCAAAGACTTTCTCTGCCGCGGCGAGGATCGCCCGCTCGTTCTCGCGCCGCGTCTCCTCGCGTTTCGTCAGTCTCGCGCCATCGGCCATGCGAAGGGTCCGCCCCCAGAATATTGTTGACCGCTTGGTCAGGTTGTGGTCGCCTCATCTGACCAGACAGAGGGCTTCAGAACAACAAGAACAGTCGGGCGAGGGGCGCAAGATCCCCGCCACCAAGGGAGACAAGCATGAGCGCCAGTCCAGCCGCGGGTGAGAACCTGCGCATCAATTCCGCGCGGCTGTGGGACAGCCTGATGGAGATGGCCAAGATCGGCCCCGGCATTGCGGGGGGCAACAATCGCCAGACCCTGACCGATGCCGACGCCGAGGGCCGCGCGCTGTTCCGGCGCTGGTGCGAGGACGCGGGCTGTTCGATGGGCGTCGACACCATGGGCAACATGTTCGCCACCCGCCCCGGGACCGACCCCGAGGCGCTGCCGGTCTACATGGGCTCGCATCTCGACACCCAGCCGACGGGCGGCAAGTATGACGGGGTGCTCGGGGTTCTGGGCGCGCTGGAGGTGGTGCGCTCGCTGAACGATCTGGGCATACGCACGAAACACCCCATCGTCGTGACCAACTGGACCAACGAGGAGGGCGCGCGGTTTGCCCCGGCGATGCTGGCCTCGGGCGTCTTCGTGGGGCTGCACACGCAGGACTATGCCTATGCGCGCACCGATGCCGAGGGGAAGAGCTTCGGCGAGGAGTTGAAGCGGATCGGCTGGGTCGGCGACGAGGCGGTCGGCGCGCGCAAGATGCATGCGATGCTGGAACTGCATATCGAGCAGGGGCCGATCCTCGAAGCCGAGGGCAAGGAGATCGGCGTTGTCACCCATGGGCAGGGGCTCTGGTGGTTGCAGATCACCCTCACCGGGCGCGACGCCCATACCGGAAGCACCCCGATGGACATGCGGGTGAATGCCGGGCTCGGCATGGCGCGGATCATCGAGCTGGTGCATCGCATCGCCATGGAGGCGCAGCCCGACGCGGTGGGCGCGGTCGGGCAGGCCAATGTCTATCCCAATTCGCGCAACGTGATTCCGGGCAAGGCGGTCTTCACCGTCGATTTCCGCTCGCCCGACCGCGAGAAGCTCGACGGCATGCGGGCGCGGCTGGAGGCGGAGGCGCCGGAGATCGCCGATGCGCTGGGGCTCGGTTTCGAGGTGGAGCCGGTCGGGCATTTCGACCCGGTGACCTTCGATCCCGCGCTGGTCGAGACGGTGCGCGCCTCGGCGGAAAAGCTGGGCTATTCGCATCGCGACATCATCTCGGGCGCGGGGCACGACGCCTGCTGGATCAACCGGGTGGCGCCGACAGTGATGATCATGTGCCCCTGCGTCGGCGGGCTGAGCCACAACGAGGCCGAGGAGATCTCGCCGGAATGGGCGGCGGCGGGGACGGATGTGCTGTTCCACGCGGTGCTGGAGACGGCGCAGA